>JAEZEJ010000081.1 GCA_023417775.1 Actinomycetes bacterium
GGCACGGACTCCTCCGTGCCGGCGGCGTTCTGCTTCTCCGGATCCCGAGCCGTAGATCCCGGCGCCATCGACCCCCCGACCGGGCGTGACAGCGGGTCCTGCCGGAAAGCCACGGCGACGCGCTCGACGGCCTCGCGTGGACTCGCGCCCGTGCGCGCCATGACACGGACGGCGCAGACTGCCAGCAACACGGCCTCGTCCGCCGCCATCAGCGTCTCGTCGTCGTCCTCCGCGCGGCCCAGCGACCGGGCGACGGAGGGCCAGAGCAGCAGGGGGAGGTCCTCATTCGCCTCCAGCCAGACCCGGCGCAGCGCCGGGACGGCGAGCACGAGCTGCATCAGATGGTCTCCCCAGGCGAGGTTCGCCGATGCCACGGATTCGCTGAAGGCCTCGACGACAGCGTCGACATGATCCGATGCTCCGCCCGCGAGGTGCCGCGCGAGGGCATCGGCGAAGCGCCGGTTGCCCGCGTCGAGGAGTGGACGGAGGCTCTCGGCCTTGGTCGGGAAGTACCGGAAGAAGGTGCGTTCGGACAGCCCGGAGGCCGCGACCAGCACGCGCGTCGGCGCGTCGCCGTCGTGCTCGTGGAAGGCCTGGGCGCAGGCCAATGAGATGTCCAGGAGGCTCTCCGGTGACAGCCGCGCACGTGCCATGCTCTGCACCCTAGACCGTAACGCTGGTTACTGTCATTATTGAGCCGAGGTTCGCCCGGCACCGACCGTGCACCGTCGCGGGGCGTACACGGGCACCACCACGACCGGAGGAGAGTCCTATGCGCACTGCTGCCGATGCCATCGTCGACACCATCAAGGAGGCCGGCGTCCAGCGCATCTACGGCCTGCCCGGGGACTCCCTGAACGGGTTCACCGATGCGCTGCGCCGCGACGGGACGATCGCCTGGCAGCACGTGCGCCACGAAGAGGGAGCCGCCTTCGCCGCCGCCGCGGATGCGGCGCTCACCGGCGGGCTCGCCGTGTGCGCGGGCAGCTGCGGCCCCGGCAACACCCACCTGGTCAACGGCCTGTACGACGCGAACCGCAGCCGCGTGCCGGTGCTCGCGATCGCGGCCCAGATCCCCGGCGCGGAGATCGGCAGCACCTACTTCCAGGAGACCCATCCACAGGACCTGTTCCGCGAGTGCTCGGTCTATACCGAGCTGGTGAGCACAGTCGAGCAGCTCCCGCACGTACTGGAGACCGCCCTGCGGACCGCGGTGGAGAAGCGCGGCGTCGCCGTGATCGTCATCCCCGGGGAGGTCTTCTTCAGGGAGGTTCCCGCCGGCCGCAGATCGGCACCGATCGCCTATACGCCTCGCGTCACCCGTCCCGACGATGCGCTCCTGCGCCAGGCGGCCGAGATGCTGAACCAGGCGACGAAGGTGACGATCCTCGGCGGGGCGGGCACCGAGGGCGCACACAACCAGCTGATCGACATCGCCGGGAAGCTCAAGGCGCCCATCGTGCACGCGCTGCGGGGCAAGGAGTTCATCGACTACGACAATCCCCATGACGTCGGCATGACCGGTCTGCTCGGATTCTCGTCCGGCTATCGGGCCATCGAGAGCTGCGAGGTCCTGCTGATGCTCGGCACCGACTTCCCCTATCGGCAGTTCTACCCGTCGAAGGCGCGGATCATCCAGGTCGACATCCGCGGCGAGAACCTCGGCCGCCGCACCCCGATCGACCTCGGCCTGGTCGGAAGCGTGAAGGACACCGTCGAGGCGCTCCTACCGCTGCTGCACGACCAGCAGGACGGCAAGCACCTGGACACGTCCGTCGAGCACTACACGAAGGCGCGCAAGGAACTCGACGAGCTCGCCGAGGACGACAGGAACCGCACCCCGATCCACCCCCAGTACGTCGCCCGGCTCATCAGCGACCTGGCGACCGACAACGCGGTGTTCATCCCCGATGTCGGCTCCCCCACCGTGTGGGCCGCGCGATATCTGAGGATGAACGGCAGGCGCCGCCTGATCGGATCGTTCAACCACGGCACGATGGCCAATGCCCTGCCCCACGCCGTCGGCGCGCAGTCGTCCTTCCCGGAGCGACAGGTCGTCGCGCTGGTCGGAGACGGCGGACTGGCGATGCTGCTCGGCGAGCTGCTCACCGTGCGCCAGCTGAGGCTGCCCGTCAAGCTCGTGGTGTTCAACAACTCGTCGCTGAACTTCGTCGAGCTGGAGATGAAGGCCGCCGGTCTGGTCAACTACGGCACCGACCTGGACAACCCGGACTTCGCGGCGCTGGCGACCTCGATCGGCATCCACGGGCAGCGCGTGGAGAGGCCGGACGATCTCGAGGATGCGCTCAGAGCCGCCTTCGCGCACGATGGTCCGGCCCTGGTCGACGTGGTCACCGCTCGACAGGAGTTGTCCATCCCGCCGACCATCACCGCCGCGCAGGCCAAGGGCTTCACGCTCTACGCGCTGCGCACGATCCTCTCCGGCCGCGGCGAGGAGCTCGTGGACCCCGCCGAGACGAACCTGTTCCGGCGACTCTTCGACTGACGAGCATCGCGTGCCCACGAGACCGGACCTGGACGCCCCCTATGTGGTGGGGCTGTTCGCACTGACCGTGGCCACCGGCGTGGTGGACGCGGTCAGCTACCTGGCCCTGGACCACGTGTTCACCGGCAATATGACGGGCAATGTCCTGTTCGTCGGCTTCGGGCTCGCGGGCTCGGAGAATGTTCCGCTGCTGAACAACGCGATCGCCCTGCTCGGCTTCCTCGCCGGGGCCGTGCTCGCGGGCCGCATCGTGCGCGGCCGGACCCACCGCACGCGTCTGCCGACGACACATCTGGTGCTCCTCGCCGGCACGGCGACGGCGATCCTCCTGCTCGGGCTGACCTGGCTCCTGTTCGGAGATCCCGCGAACGGCGCGCTGCTGGGGTTGACCGCAGTGCTCGCCGCCGCCATGGGGACGCAGGCGGTCGCCGCTCGCGGCGCGCGGATCTCCGATGTCACGACGGTCGTGGTCACGAGCACGCTGGTGAACTTCGCCCTGGACTCCCCCGTGGCCGGCGGCACCGGCGAGAAGTGGGGCCGCCGCCTCGGCGCGGTCGTGTGCATGGGCACGGGCGGCGTTCTGGGAGCGCTGCTCATCAGCACCTGGTCCGGGGCCGGGGCGCTGCTCATCGGCGGCTCCTGCATGGCCGTCGGGGCCGGAACGCTGGCCTGGGCGAGAAGGCGAGAAAGCACCATCAAGGACGACGAATGAGGAGTGAAGCGATGAGTGAGACACGAGTAGCAGTGGTGACAGGAGCCGCCCGAGGGATCGGACGGGCATCCGCGGTCGCCCTCGCGAAGGCCGGATACCGGGTCGCGGGGGCCGACATCGCCGCGCTGGCCAGCAGCGCGATGGACTACGAGCCGGCCACGCAGGACGACCTGGCCGAGACCGGCCGGCTCGTGGAGGCCGCCGGCGGCGAGTGGCTGCCGGTGGTCTTCGACCAGCGGGACAAGGACGCCGTCGGCGACGGATTCGCGCAGGTCGTCGAGCGCTTCGGCGGGATCGACGTCGTCTTCGCCAATGCGGGAGTCCAGGGCTTCGCCCCGCTCCTGGAGATGAGCGATGACCTCTGGCACGACCAGATCGACATCAACCTCACCGGCACCGCCAATGTCCTACGGGTCGCGGCACCGCTGCTGGTCGAGCGAGGGGGCGGGCGCATCATCATCACCTCGTCCACCCAGGGGCAGCACGGCACCCTCGACGGCTCGGGCTACTCGGCATCGAAGTGGGGGCTGCTCGGACTGATGAAATCGGCCGCCCTGGAGCTGGGCCGGTACGGGATCACGGTCAACGCCGTCATCCCGGGACTCATCAACACGAAGCTGACCCGTCATGAGGACCGCTACGCGCAGATCATCCACTCCGGCGGCAACGAGCCCACCGGCGATGTCGCCAGGGACGAGCAGACCGCCGCTGACGCGCAGCGCGCCAAGCTGCCGCTCGGGGTGCCGTGGGTCGAGCCCGAGGACGTCGCCCCGCTGGTCGTCTTCCTCGCGTCCGAGGAGGCCAGGATGGTCAGTGGCACGAGCTTCGCGGCGACCGGCGGTGACAGCGCGAACATCACCGCGTGAGCCCGGGGGTCCTCAGGCGACCGCCGGCGGCGCATAGGCCAGGAAGCAGACACCGCTGGCGAAGGAACGGCTGCGCAGGAGCCGCAGCGGCGGCACCTCGTGGTCGTCGGGGAAGAAGCTCCGCCCCCGACCCTGCCAGGCCGGATAGACGAACATCCGATACTCGTCCACGAGGTCCGCTGCGATGAGCGCATGCGCCAGTCGGATGCTCCCGGTGACGATCGCGTCCCGTCCCGGTTCCTCGCGCAGCCGTCGCGCGACCGCGAGCGGGTCCGTCCCGACGATGGTCGAGTTCTGCCACTCGGGGTCGCGCAGCGTGCCGGAGACCACGCGCTTGTCGACCCGATCGAGGTGTTCGGCCACACCGGTCGTGTCCTCGGTCTGGTGCGGCCAGTAGCCGCGGAAGTCCGTGAACGTGCGCCGTCCGAGCAGGAGCACGTCCTCGGCGGCGCTCTGCTCACGCAGCTCGTCGGCGAGGTCGGCGTCCTGGGCTGCCGGATCGAACCAGTCGTCCAGCATCTCCACCCGGCCGTCCAGGGTCATGTTCTGGGTGACGATGATCCGCATATCGCTCCTCGGTCACGTGCTGGTCAGGTTACGCCCGCAGACCGCGCAGCGCCCGGAGCCCGGCATCGACGATCGCCTCGCCATCCGCCTCGTGCCGTAGGTGCAGGCGCGCGTACACCGGAGCGACCCGATCGTCGACGCGGCTCTCGCGCTCGCTCTCGACGAGGGGATCGGTCATGGCGCTGCCGATGACGAAGTTCGACAGCGCGTACGCCGTCGTGAGCGGATCGGGTGCGCCGTCGGCCTCCAGGAGTACGCAGAAACGCTCGGACAGTCGCAGATAGGCGGGTCCGCGCGGTGCCCGCAGGCCGATCACGCGGCACGCCCAGCGGTGGCGCCGCAGATGCCGGTAGTAGGCGAGGTACAGGTCGTGGAGGTCCGAGGCCTCCAGGCATCGCTGGAGACCGGTGTCCTGGGCGAGCGCGTGGTCGAGCGCCAGATCGAGCAGGTCATCGGCCGATGCGACCCGCGAGTACAGGCTCGCCGGCGCCACGCCCAGGCACCCGGCGACCGCACGGACGGTGAGCGCATCGGTCCCGCCCTCGTCCAGCAGCCTCGCGGACTCGCGGGCGATGGCCTCGGCATCGGTCGCCCGGGACCGGCGGACCGGCCGGGCGTGATCCCAGTAGCTCATCGGCACCTCCTTATGCGAACAATGTTAGTTTAGACTCGATGCTGGATATCTCCCTACTCCCCCGTGAGAGCGACCGCGTCCGCCTACGGCCGATGCGCACCGACGATGCCGCGGCCTATGCCGAGGGCGCCGAGGACCCGGCGGTGCGCCGCTACGCCCACCTGCCCGAGCCGCGCTACACCTCGGCCAGCGCCCGGGCGATGATCGAGGGGGCTGCGCGCGACGGCCTGGAGCGCGGCGATCTCGCGGTCCTCGCCATCGCCGCACCCGCGGACGACTCCTTCGCCGGCAGCCTCGTGATCTTCGATATCGACGACACCAGTGCCGAGGTCGGCTTCTGGCTGCGGCCGGATGCGCGCGGCGCCGGCCTCGCCACCGCGGCCCTGGACCTCGCCGCCGAGATCGCCCGCGGCAGCGGCCTGAGCGCGCTCACCGCCCGCACCGTCACCGGCAACACCGCCTCGCAGCGAGCCCTCGAGCGGGCCGGATTCGCCGAGACATCGCGCGCGACGAGCGTCGCCCCGTCCGGCGAGCGCATCGAGGCAGTGCACTACGCGCGAAGGGTCGGCTACCCGGCGGCGGAGTTCCCGCTCATCACGCAGCGGCTCTCGCTACGGCCCCATCGCCCCGGCGATGAAGCCTGGCTGCAGCGCGTCTACGGGCAACCCGAGGTCGCCCGGTTCCTGCTCGACCCGCCGTGGACACCGCAGCTGGCCGAGGAACGCGCGAGGGAGCGCTTCGCCAGGACGGGTCTGGAGACCGAGGCCGGAGCCCTGGCCCTCGTGATCGAGCACGACACTGTCCCGATCGGCGATATCGCCCTCTGGCTCACCGATGCCGAGCGACGGGTCGCCGAGATCGGCTGGGTCCTCGATCCCGATCACGGAGGCCGGGGGTATGCCCTCGAGGCCGTCCGGAGGGTGCTCGACCTCGCCCTCGAGCACTACGCCCTGCACCGCGTGGTCGCGCAGATGGACCCGCGCAATCTCGCCTCGGCCGCTCTCGCGGAACGGGCGGGCATGCACCCTGAGGCGCATCTGCGGCAGGACTGGTGGAGCAAGGGTGAATGGACCGACACGCTGATCTACGGCCTGCTCGCCACCGATCCGCGGTGACGCTCGTGGCCCGTTCCACCGGGCTCTAGGCTGGTCGGTGCGCGAGGACGAGGACGGATGATGAGGGCGGTCGATCTCCGGTACCCCTTCACCGGCCGCTGGCAGGCACGGAACAGCCCGGCGGACCGGGTACCGAGCCATGGCACGACCTTGTTCGGCTCGGCTCGGGCGATCGACTTCGTCCCGGTCGACGAATCCGGCCGCACCGCACCTGTCAGGCTCGGGACCCTGCTGCGCCCGGAGCCGCCCGATCGCTTCCCCGGCTTCGGCCGACCGATACTCGCTCCCCTCGCCGGCACGGTGATCGCCGCTCACGACACCGAGCCCGATCACCCGGCCCGTCGAGGCCTGCCCTCCGTCGGTTACGCACTGACCCAGAGGCGGCGGCTCGCCGCCGGATGGCGAGCGCTCGCCGGCAATCATCTCCTGATCGAGGCGGACCAGGTCGTCATCGCGCTGTGCCATCTGCGGCAGGGCAGCATCGAGGTCGAGCTCGGGCAGCGCGTCAGCCCCGGGGACCGTCTCGGCCGCTGCGGGAACTCGGGCAACAGCACGGAGCCGCATGTGCACCTGCAAGCCGTCGACACGCGCGACATCGATCGCGCCGGTCCGGTGCCGGTGACCTTCGAAGGCCGACTCCCCCGCAGCGGGGAGATCATCGACGTCCTTCCGCGAGCTCGATGATCGCCGTGGGAGAGACTGACGACATGGCTGACAGATTCGACGAGCTGATCGAGGCGGGTGTGTCCGCGGACGTCTCCGGATGGGACTTCTCCTGGCTGAAGGGCAGGGCGACCGAGGAGCGGCCGCCCTGGGGTTACGCCCGGCAGCTGGCCGCCCGGCTCGCTGGCGCCTGCGCCTCGCTGGACCTCCAGACCGGAGGCGGCGAGGTGCTGGCCGAGGCGACGCGCTTCCCACCGACCGCCGTCGCGACGGAGTCCTGGCCGCCCAATGTCGCGCACGCCGCCGAACTGCTGCATCCGCGCGGTGTCGTGGTGGTCGCCGACCCGGACGAGCCGCCGTTGCCCTTCGCCGATGAGGCCTTCGACCTCGTCACCAGCAGGCATCCCGCGACCATCTGGTGGCAGGAGATCGCCCGGGTGCTGCGCCCCGGCGGGACCTACTTCGCCCAGCACGTCGGTCCGGCCAGCGCATTCGAGCTGATCGAGTTCTTCCTCGGGCCCCAGCCGGAGGCCCGGCGCGGCCGCCATCCCGATGACGAGGTGGCGGCGGCGCGGGCGGCGGGTCTGGAGATCGTGGATCTCCAGACGGCGCGGCTACGCATCGAGATCCGCGATATCGCGGCGGTCGTCTACCTGCTCCGCAAGGTGATCTGGTGGGTACCGGGGTTCACAGTCGACGGCTACCGCGCGCGGCCGAGGGAACTGCACGATCTGATCGAGGCCGACGGGCCCTTCGTCGCGCACTCGACCCGTCACCTCATCGAGGCGCGGCGCCCCTAGCCTGGCTTCAGCGCTGGTCACGCCGCAGCGGATGGTCCCCGGGGATCTCCACGAGGACGATGCGGACGCCGTCGGGATCGGTGATCCAGGCCTCGATCAGTCCCCACGGCTCGGAGCGTGGCTCACGCAGAACGGCGACGCCAGCAGCGGCGAGCCGCTCGTACTCGGCGGCGACATCACGGACCTGGAGCCAGAGCGCCACCGACGCGACCCCCGCCTCCTCCGAACGCCCGGAGATCTCCAGCAGACCGTTGCCGCAGAAGAACACCGTGCCGGGCGACTCCGGCGGCCCGAACTCGCGATGCACCGCCAGTCCGAGCGTGTCGCGATAGAAGACGCGGCTGCGCTCCGGATCGGTCGGGCGCAGCAGGATACGACTGCTCAGAACGTCCATGCGCCCATCCTCGCACCGCCGACGCGGGTCGCGCCGCCGCCGACCGGGACCGTCCTCGACGTGGACCTACGTCAATCCACCCTCGACCCTCGGGCCGGGTGTGCCCGTCGGCGAAGACCACCACCGTGCTCGTCGACGCGGACGGCGTTTCCCACCCTGCGGGGGTCCTCGTCCCTCTTCACACCTCTCACACCTCTCGCTGCGCTCGGTGGGCGAAGAGGGACTCGAACCCCCGGCCTTCCGGGTGTAAACCGGATGCTCTAACCAACTGAGCTATTCGCCCGAGTGACCTGACGGTCGGGTCGCAACGATAGCGCACCCGGTACCGGCGGTGGACTGTCAACCTCACCCACGCTCGATCAGGTTGACCACGTACCGCCACCGGCCCGCCCTGCGCGAGATGAGGTCGATGGCCTACCGCCATCGCGGCGCGGCGCCCCGAAAAGAGCCGTGCCGCCAGGGTCTCGGGTCCCTGGCGGCACGGTACGACCATCAAAGCAGAGGATCGTCCCGCCTGGTGGCGGAATTCACAAGTTTGATGAGTTTCTCAGGCGACCAGCTCGGCCACGGCCTCGCGATAGCCCGAGAGCTCGCGCGCCTCACCGATCTGGTTCTCGACCTTCCACCGGAGCACGCCCTCGGCATCGATCAGATAGGTGCCGCGCAGCGCGCATCCGAGCTTCTCATCGAAGACTCCATAGGCCTTCGCGACCTCGCCGTGCGGCCAGAAGTCGCTCAGCAGCGAGAACTGATAGCCGTCCTGCTCCGCGAAGGCCCGCAGGGCGAACATCGGATCGCAGGACACGGCGAGGAGCTCGACGCCCGCATCGGAGAACACCGCGAGATTGTCGCGCAGCTCGCACAGCTCGCCGGTACAGATCCCGCTGAACGCGAAGGGATAGAAGACCAGCGCCACCGGCGTGCCGCGCAGGTCGGCGAGGGAGACATCCTCGCCGTGCTGATTCTTGAGGGTGAAGTCCGGGGCCTGCTGCCCGATCTCGATCGTCATGGCGACGAGCCTAGCGACCCCCGGAACCCGACCTCAGCGCCGATGCGTGGACAACCTGGTGACCGCCCAGTCGTCGCTCGCCGGGGACGTCGTGGTGACCGACAACCCAGCGATCGGTGCGGCCTCGCCGATATCGGCTCCGCTCACGTGCCCGTCTCGTCCCACCTTCGGGGTGAGCAGCCAGACGAATCCGCCCTCGGCCACGTCCTGCAGAGCGTCCATCAGGCCTTCGGCGAGGTCCCCGTCGCCGTCGCGCCACCAGAGGATCACCCCATCGACGACCTCTCCGACATCACCGTCCGCGAGTTCATTGCCCGTGTGCTTCGCGATCGCGCCGCGGAGGTCGTCGTCGACGTCCTCATCCCACCCGAGCTCTTGAATCACCGTGTCGGGGGAGAATCCCATCTTGCCGGCGTCCACCCGTTCCTCCTCGTGGTTGATGGCGGAAAACCTACCGAAAAGTAGGTACTCCGAGAGTGCTGCCGGTCTCACACTAGCGGAGTTGGGGTGGGATGATGGACATGTCCACCCGACACCCAAGGGAGCTTTCCATGCCGCAATCCGGCTCTGAACGTCCGCCCATCATCCACGAGGGCATGCCGACCCAGCTGCCCGACATCGATTCGGAGGAGACCCGCGAGTGGGTCGACTCGCTCGATGCGATGGTCGACGAGCGTGGACGCGAGCGCGCTCGCTACGTCATGTTGCGTCTGCTGGAGCGCGCTCGCGAGAAGAACGTGGGCGTCCCCGCCCTCCGCAGTACCGACTACATCAACACGATCCCGCCTGAGCGCGAGCCGGACTTCCCCGGCGATGAGGACATCGAGCGGCGCATCCGCTCCTATATCCGCTGGAACGCCGCCGTCATGGTGTCGCGCGCCAACCGCCCCGGCCTCGGCGTCGGCGGTCACATCGCCACCTATCAGTCCGCGGCCAGCCTCTACGAGGTCGGCTTCAACCACTTCTTCCGCGGCAAGGACCATCCCGGCGGCGGCGACCAGATCTTCTACCAGGGCCATGCCGCGCCCGGCATCTACGCCCGGTCCTTCCTCGAGGGCCGCTTCGACGAGGACCAGCTCGACCGGTTCCGCCAGGAGCACTCGCACGGCTTCGGCAACGGCCTGTCCTCGTACCCGCACCCGCGGCTCATGCCCAACTACTGGGAGTTCCCCACCGTCTCGATGGGTCTCGCCGCGATCAACTCGATCTACCAGGCGCGGTTCAACCGCTACCTGCAGAACCGGGGCATCAAGGACACCAGCGAGCAGCACGTCTGGACCTTCCTCGGCGACGGCGAGATGGGCGAGGTCGAGTCCCTCGGCGCGATCGGCGTCGCCGCGCGCGAACAGCTCGACAACCTCACCTTCGTCGTCAACTGCAATCTGCAGCAGCTCGACGGCCCGGTCCGCGGCAACGGCAAGGTCATCCAGGAGCTGGAGTCGATGTTCCTCGGCGCCGGCTGGAATGTCATCAAGGTCGTCTGGGGACGTCAGTGGGACGACCTGCTCGCGCAGGACACCGACGGTGTGCTCGTCAATCAGATGAACCGCACCCCTGATGGCGAGTTCCAGACGCTGTCGGTCGAGTCCGGCGCCTACAACCGCGAGCACTTCTTCGGTGCCGATCCGCAGTTGCTGAAGATGGTCGAGCACCTCACCGATGAGGACATCGAGAAGCTGCCCCGCGGCGGACACGACTACCGCAAGGTCTACGCGGCCTTCGACGCGGCGCGCAAGCACACCGGTCAGCCGACCGTGATCCTCGCGCACACCGTCAAGGGCTGGCTGCTGGAGTCCTTCCAGGCGCGCAATGCGACCCACCAGATGAAGAAGCTGACCAAGGACGATCTGAAGAACTTCCGCGATCGGCTGCACATCCCGGTCACGGACGAGCAGATCGACTCCAGCGATATCGCGCCGTTCTACCACCCGGGCAAGGACAGCGACGACATCCAGTACATGCTCGAGCGCCGCAAGCAGCTCGGCGGCTCCCTGCCCAAGCGCGTGGTCCGCGGCAGTGAGCTGAAGCTCCCGGAGAAGGACTTCTACGCCGAGCTGAAGAAGGGCTCGGGCAAGCAGCAGATCGCCACCACGATGGCCTTCGTGCGGTTGCTCCGCGACCTGATGAAGGACAAGAACGTCGGGCCGCGCATCGTGCCGATCGCCCCGGACGAGTACCGCACCTTCGGTATGGACTCGATGTTCCCCTCGAACAAGATCTACAGCCCGCAGGGGCAGACCTATCAGTCGGTCGACCGCAAGCTGCTGCTGGCCTATAAGGAGTCCGAGACCGGTCAGCTGCTGCACGAGGGCATCAGCGAGGCCGGCGCGATGGGCTCGGCGATCGCGGCCGGCAGCGCCTATGCGACGCATGGCGAGCCGATGATCCCGGTCTACATGTTCTACTCGATGTTCGGCTTCCAGCGCACGGGCGACTCGATCTGGGCGATGGCCGATCAGATGTCGCGGGGCTTCCTGGTGGGTGCCACCGCGGGCCGCACCACGCTGACCGGCGAGGGCCTGCAGCATGCGGACGGCCACTCCCCGCTGCTGGCGAGCACCAACCCGGCGATCGTGCACTACGACCCGGCCTACGCCTTCGAGATCAGCCACATCGTCGAGGACGGTCTGCGGCGGATGTACGGTCCCGAGGCCGAGAACGTCATCTACTACCTGACGGTCTACAACGAGCCGCTGCAGCAGCCGGCCGAGCCCGAGGACCTCGATGTCGAGGGCCTGCTCCAGGGCGCCTACCACTATCGCAAGGCCGAGGGCGGGCAGACCCGTGCCCGGATCCTCGCCTCGGGCGTCTCGGTGCCGTGGGCCCTCAAGGCCCAGGAGATCCTCGCCGAGGAGTACGACGTGGCCGCCGATGTCTGGTCGGTGACCTCGTGGAACCAGCTCGCCCGCGACGGCCACGAGACCGAGGTGCGCAACTTCAACCACCTCGGCGAGGAGCGCGAGGTCCCCTACATCACGCGTGCGCTCTCCGAGGAGGCCGAGATCGTCTCGGTCGGAGTCAGCGACTACATGCGCTCGGTGCAGGACCAGATCGCCCGTTGGGTGCCCGGCCCGTGGCAGTCCCTCGGTGCGGACGGCTTCGGCTTCGCCGACACCCGTGCGGCGGCGCGACGCTTCTTCCAGATCGACGCCGAGTCGATCGTGGTGGCGGTGCTCGCCGAGCTCGCGGCTCAGGGCGAGATCGATGCCAAGATCGCCCGCGAGGCCTATGAGCGGTTCCAGCTCGATGATCCCAGCGCCATGGCCGGCGTGCCCCAGGAGGGCGCGGACGCCTGATCCGGAGGGTTCCCGATGCAGGGCCGCGGCGTGTTCGCCGCGGCCCTGTGTCATGCCGGTCGCGCCGACGGCGGTTTGGCACCTCCCCCTTAGACTGTTGTCCATGCTCGGACGAACCTGGGACTTCTTGCGCCGTTGGCCCTATACTTTCGGCGCCGCCCTGGCTCTGGTCGTCGGCATCTTCACCGTCTTCATGTCCATACGACTCGGAGTCCCCCTGCGCGACCCGGAGGGCTTCCTCGGACCGGCCTATGTGCGCCTGCCGCTGATGGCCCTGGGCTTCTTCGCCGTGGGCGTGATCCCGATGGCGATCAAGCGCCGCGGCGTCAAGAAGATCATCCCCGGGGTCGCCGATGTGATCCGCTATGAGTGGACCTGGGGCCGCGTGGTCCACATCGCCTCGGGCCTGCTCGTCTTCTACGTCATCTACGTCAGCTACCGCAATCTCAAGAGCTATCTACCGGTGCTGCGCGAGGGCGTGCTGTACGACCGGATGTTCTCCGAGTGGGACTACTGGCTGACCTTCGGCCACCAGCCCGGCGAGCTGCTGCACCAGCTGCTCGGCACCGGTTTCAACGCGCAGATCCTGTCCTTCATCTATCTGACGTATCTGATGCTGATCCCGATCACGCTCGGCGCCTTCCTCGTGCTGAACCGCGATGTCTCCCTGGGCGCCTGGTATGCCACGGCGCTCGCCCTGAACTGGATCCTCGGCACCGTCAGCTACTACATCTGGCCATCGCTCGGCCCGGCCTTCTTCCAGCCGCAGTTCTTCACCGATCTGGAGGAATCGGGGGTCACGGCGCTGCAACAGGGACTGTTCCGCAATGGTTCGGCGTTCAAGGAGGACCCGACCGGCCCGTTCATCTACGGCATCGCCGGGTTCGCCTCACTGCACGTGTCGGTCACCTTCACCGCGGCGCTGTTCTTCCAGCGCACCGACCAGAGCCGCTTCGTGCAGGCCATCGGCTGGGTCTACTTCGCGTTGACCGTGCTCGCGACCGTCTACTTCGGCTGGCACTACATCGCCGACGACATCGGCGGCATCCTGATCGGCTGGCTGTCGGTCGCGGTCGGCGGGTGGGCCACCGGCAACGGCTTCTGGCGACAACGTCACCACAAGATTCAGCTGACGGCGGACCCGGACGACTCGCGCGGGACGGTGTCCAAGGCGAACTGATCGCCGCTGCGCATCAGTGCCCGCCAGCGACCCCGGTGGTACTGCGCCGGTGGCTTGACGGCACAGAACTCCACGACGAGCTCGCTGAACCGCTCCGGCTCGTCGCGGTGCGGGAAGTGCCCGGAGCCCTCGAAGACGTGTACCTCGGAGTTGACGAGGGCCGGGGCGTTCTCGGCGTGCTCGACCGGGATCACCAGATCCTCGGCACCCCAGACCACGAGCACCGGCATCAGCCGCGCGAGATAGGCGCGGTCGGTCATCGTCACATACTGTCCACGCCAGTCCATCACCGTATTGCTCAGCCTCAGGACGGCCTTGCGCTGGCCGGGATCGGCGAGCTTGACGTAGATATCGGCGACCTCGCCCAGATCGCGTACGAGGGCCGAGGGAAGCCGTGAGAGGGCCCGCATGGCCTCGGCGACCGGGCGCCGCCACGGACGCGCCGTGGCGAGGGACAGCGCCGCCCCCGAGCCGGGGAGGGTGAGCATGCGGATCAGCGGCGTGACATCCCGCCCCAAGCCGCCAGGGGCCACCAGCACGACCCTTTCGGTGCGCTCGGGGAACTGGTAGGCGAACTGCATCGCCACCCCTCCCCCGAAGCTGTGGCCGACGACCGTCACCTTGTCGATGCCGAGGACGGTCAGCAGGTCGCGCATGCCATTGGCGTAACCGCCCAGGGAGTAGTCCGCATCGGGCTTGTCCGAGGCGCCGTGCCCGAGCAGGTCCGGGGCGATGACGGTGAAATGCTCCGCGAGCCGGTCCAGCACGGGCGACCAGGTCGCCGAATCGCAGCCCAGACCGTGCAGCAGCAGGAGCACCGGACCGCTCCCGCGCTTCCGATAGACGCGGCGGTAGCCGTGGATCGTCTCGCAGTGGACGTCCGGGTCGTCCTCGACCGTGCGTGCAGCCATCTGGACATCGTAGTGGTGGGTCTCGCGACGCGGCACGCTCAACTCGCGGGTGACAGCGCGCCCGTGAGCCCCGGCACCGTAGAATCAAGCCGTGGACGATGACGAGATCGACCTCCACGAGGTCAAGCAGCCCGCGATGCGCGCCATCTCCTGGATGGCGGTCGTCGGGGCGGCGATCGGCATCGCCTTCGGCCTGCTCGGAGCGACGGTCTTCACCGCGACCGGTATCACCGGGGCGGACCTGCCGCCGCTGACCGCCGAGCCCAGCCCCACTCCCTCCGAGGAGGAGACTCCGGCGGAGGAGCCCGAGGAGTCCGAGTCCGAGGAGCCTGAGGCTCCCGAGCCCCAGCTGTTCGCCGAGCGCGATCAGGTGCCGCCCGGGCAGCGCTTCGGGCTGAGCGGGTTGATGCCGGGCGTCGACGACGGCACCACGCTGCAGGTGCAGGTCCGCGACGGTGACGGTGAATGGGAGGACTTCCCGGTCACCACGACGGTCGATGCCGAGGGACGCTTCGAGACGGTCGTCTACACCTCGCGCACCGGTGAGCGGAAGTTCCGGATGATCGTCGCCGGCGGGGACGAGACGACGCCCGAGGTCACCGTCCGCATCGGCTGATCAGATCACCTGATGCAGCCAACGGACCGGCGCACCGTCCCCGGCGTGCCGGAAGGGCTCGAGGGCGGCGTCCCAGGAGGCACCCAGGAGTCCGTCGAGGGCCTCGTCCATGGACACCTCTCCCGCGGCCGCCTTGGCGCGCATCGCCCGGATGCGGTCCTCGGGGATCATCAGATCGCCGTGCACGCCGACGACGGCATGGAAGATGCCCAACTCGGGGGTGAAGGAGAATCGCGCCCCCTCGCTGCCCCCCGTCGGTTCCTCGGTGACCTCATAGCGCAGCAGATCCCATCCACGCAGGGCGGAGGCCAGCGTCGCGCCGGTGCCGACGGGGGCCTGCCAGGACAGCTCGGCCCGATAGGTGCCCGGATCGGCGGGCTGAGCGGACCACGCGAGATCGACGCGATCACCCAGGACGTTCGCGGCCGCCCACTCGACGTGCGGGCACATCGCCGACGGCGCAGAATGCACGAAAAGGACACCCCGAGTGGTCGGGGCGTCTGACGATATCGACTTCATGCGGTACCTCCCTAGGGTCGCCTTCCCCAGCGTCCTACGGGCCTGTACCACCTTCATTGTGACCTATCCCCCGCGACCCGACAAGACAGGACCCCCGATGAGCCAGGTACGACACCACCCGGAAGCCTCGCGTTTCGAACTCTGGGAGGGCGACGAGCTCGCCGGATATGTCGACTATGAGCGGCACGGCGATGTCTGGGAGCTCCCCCATACCCGGATCTTCGACCGATTCGGCGGCCGAGGGCTGGGGCACGAGCTGGTGGTGGAGACGCTCGAGCAGATCGCGACCGCCGGGGGTTCGGTGATCCCCTCGTGCCCGTTCATCCCGAAGGTCATGATCGGCCGCCCCGATCTCGTCGCGCTGGTGCCGTCCGCGAAGCGAGCGCGCTACGGCCTTTGAGCCGACTCCTCCCGCGCGTCGTGGAGCACTCCGATGCCGGACTCGTTCCACAGGGCGAGGATGTCGTCGGCGTTCTCCCAGGCCTCGACCGGCTCGTAGCCGTCCTCGCGGACATGGGCGAGCAGCTCGCGCTTGACGGTGACGGCGGGGCGGAAGTCGCTGGAGTATCGCAGATAGAGCCCGTCACAGGGCACCTCCCGCGCCACGAGCCAGTCGAGCGTGAGATCGCGCCAGATGAACTCGCGTGAGGAGATGATGACGACCGCCCGGCCGGCTTCCCTCGCTTGATGGGCCGCCTCCAGCACGATCGGATCGGCCGGGCATTCCGCGGAGGCGGCATGGAAGGCCGCGTAGTCGGGCTCGTCGCCGGTGACGAGATGCTCGATGGATCGGGTGTCGCACAGCGTGCCGTCGAGATCGAAGAGCACGGCGGGGCGGAGGCCTGGCATGGGCTCAGTCTGCCCGTCGGCCGGGTTCGACGGGGATCCCGAACTTCATCAGCGATTCGCGCGCGCGTTCCTGCGCCCGCTCGTCCGGGGAGTTCAGAGCGATGTCCCGGAGCGCTTCGATGGCATCGGGCAGGCTCGCCTCGATCTTGGCTCGCAGCTCGCCCTTGGCACGCCATCCCCATCCCACGAGCGAAGCCTAAGGGGTCGGCCTCGACACCGCCGATGGTAGGGAGTGCGGGGCTCGAACCCGCGACCCAAGGATTATGAGTCCTCTGCTCTAACCGGCTGAGCTAACTCCCCATGACGAGATCATCGGGCCCTCCCGTCGGTGGCCGGGTCTCAGTATGGCCTACGACCGGGGTCCTGACCCCGGTGGCCTGCGGCCGCGCGTGAACGCAGCCTGAGAAGTCGCCATGATTCGCCGCCGCACGGCCTGTCGGCCGTGTCCCCGCGACGTTGGTGACGCAGAGTGGAGGGCGAACGGGTCAGCACCGCGACATCCTCGCGGGCACGGTCAGCGTCAACCTCTCCGGACCGTCCGTTTCGACCGGCCGCCTGGTCGCGCCTTTCCTCCCGCGCCACGAGCCAGTCGAGCGTGAGATCGCG
>JAEZEJ010000123.1 GCA_023417775.1 Actinomycetes bacterium
GGGGCCCCCCGGGGTGCCCCGCGGCTCCCCGCGTCTCTTCCTCCTGTGGTGACCTCCCCGCACCTCCCCGTCGCGACCGCGCGTGTTAGCCTCGTGCTTCTCATATGCGGGGAAAACATCGCTATAACGTCGCTATGGCGTGTTTATTGGCGACTGATGCGGGCAGGGAGAGAACGATCCGATGAAAAGAAGACTGACGACCGGTGTGGTGTGCGCGGTGGCAGGAGCCTCGCTCGTGCTGGCCGGTTGTGGCTCCACGAACGATGACACGGGCTCTACGCCGTCGGAGAATGTCGAGTCGGCGACCATCAAACTCGGCCTCATCGGCGGCGCCCCGAGCATCACGGCCGCCCATCTGCTGGACGCCAACGATCAGGGCACCACGGTCAACGACTACGAGGCGACCCTCGTGAACGCGCCCGATGAGATCGTCGCCAAGCTGGTCAACGGCGAGTTCGACGCCGCGACCGTGCCGCCGAATCTGGCCGCCATGCTCTACAACCGCACCGAGGGCGGTGTGCGAGTCGTCGCGGTGAACACCCTGGGGCTCATCCAGGTCGTCAGCAGCGACGAGTCCGTCCAGACCCTCGAGGACCTCTCGGGCACCACGATCGAGGCCGCTGGCAAGGGGGCTGTGCCCGAGTACACGCTCGACGCCGTCCTGAGGGAGAGCGGGCTGACTCCGGGGCGGGATGTGACGGTCACCTACCATCCAGGCCACGAGGAGGTGACCACCCTGCTCGCCACCGGTCGAACGGACACGGCAGCCCTCCCCGCGCCCAGCCTGGTCAACGTCATGAAGGAGCGCGACGACCTCCGCGTGGTCGCCGATCTCACCGATGCCTGGGAGGAGCTGTACCCCGACAGCCTGTACGCGCAGGGCTCGCTCGTGCTCTCCACCGCGTTCATCGACGAGCACCCTGAGGCCGCCGAGGCATTCGTCGAGGAGTACCGCGAGTCGGCTGAGGCGGTGGAGGACGATGTCCAGAAGACCGCTGAGCTCACCGGGACCTACGACATCATGCCGACTCCGGTCGCCGTGGAAGCGATCCCGCTTTCGCATCAGGTGTTCATCACCGGCGAGGAACTCCGGTCCGGTCTCACGCCGTTCCTGGAGATGCTCTTCGAGGCCGACCCGAAGTCGGTGGGTGGTGCGGTGCCGGACGACGACTTCTACTACTCCTCCTAGCAGGTGCGTCCCACGATCGGCGGGCCACGGGCGAAGGCATTGGGCGCGGGAGCCGTCGCGGCCGTGTTCTGGATCGGCGTATGGCAGCTCGTGGCCATGGCCATCGGGTCGAGCGTGCTCGTGGTCGGCCCCGTCCCCACCGTCACCCGGCTCCTCGAGCTGTCGGGGGAGGCGGACTTCTACGTCGCGGTGCTCCAATCGATCGTCAACATCGTCCTCGGCTTCGTCCTGGCTCTGCTGCTGGGCGTGATGGTCGCCTTCACCGGCTACTTCCTGTGGCCCGTGCGCATCC
This sequence comes from Actinomycetes bacterium, assembly GCA_023417775.1. GTDB lineage: Bacteria > Actinomycetota > Actinomycetes > Propionibacteriales > Nocardioidaceae > Aeromicrobium. The sequence goes on from JAEZEJ010000123.1 coordinate 1,482, forward strand.
TCGTGCACCCGATGGTGCGATTCATGAGGGTGGTGCCGGTCGCCTCGCTCACGATCCTGATCCTCGTGTTCATGTCCTCGCAGTATCTGCCGATCGTGGTCGCCTTCCTGATGGTCTTCCCACTCGTCTACCTCAACGTCTGGGAGGGCATCGAGCACACCAGCGGCGAGCTGCGCGAGATGTCGACGGTCTTCGGTGTGCCGATCCTGCGGCAGGTCCGGTCGCTCTACCTGCCCGCCGCGCGGCCCTACATCATCGCTGCCTATGTGACGGGCTTCGGGTACGCCTGGAAGTCGGCGGTCACAGCCGAGGTCATCTCATCGGCCACGAACAGCATCGGTGCTCACCTGAATGACGCCAAGGTCTATCTGGACATGCCCGAGCTCTTCGCGTGGACCCTCGTCATCGTCCTGCTGGCCTCGCTGACCGAAAGGCTGGCGGTCGCGTTGCTCCCCGGAGGACAGGCGCTCAGCGCGAACGCGGCCCGAGGATGAGCGAGTCGGCATCGGGGTGGGCCATCCGGCTCGACGAGATCGGGAAGCGGTTCGACGGACGCTGGGTCCTGCGGAACGTGAGCCTCACGGTGCCGTCGCGTGGCATCGTCGCGGTGACGGGTCCCTCAGGGAGCGGCAAGACGACCCTCGCGCGGCTGGCAGTGAAGCTGGACCTGCCGACCGAGGGCGTCGTCCGGCATCACCCGGGGCTCACGAGGTCGGTCCTCTTCGCTGAGGATCGGCTGCTGCCCGAGCTGAGCATCCGCCGCAATCTCGCCTATGTGGGTCTCACCGCCGAGGAGTACGAGCCGCTGGCCGATCGGCTGGGCCTGGCCGGCCAGCTGGACGCGGTCCCCGCGGAGCTGTCCAGCGGCATGAACCGGCGCGTCGCGTTCATGCGGGCCATCGGTCACCCTGCCGGTGTCGTTCTCCTGGACGAGCCCTTCAAGGGTCTCGATGATCCGCTGAGGGACCGGCTGGCCGAGGAGATCCGGCGTCGGTCCCACGAGTCGGCGGTGATCCTCATCGATCACGACACCTCCCTGGTCGGCGACCTCGCCGACCGACACCTGTCCCTGCGATGAGAGCGAGATCCTCCGGTGTTCTTCTTCACGCGTCATGAGCTCGAGCAGTACCTGGTCGAGGATATGCCCTATCACGATCTCTCGGCCGAAGCGATCGACGCCTCGGGCACGGCTCGTATCGACTACGTCACCCGGGAGCCCGGGGTCGCCTGTGGCGCCGAGGAAGTACGTCAATTGGCCGACACGCTCGGTCTGGTCACGCAGCGTGCTGTGCCATCGGCGAGTCCGATCGAGACGGGACAGACGCTGTTCTCGGCGACGGGAGAGACCCAGGCGGTGTTCGCGCTGTGGAAGGTCGGTCAGAACCTCCTCGATCGTGGCAGCGGCATCGCCACGGCGGCCCGTCGATGGCGCAACACGCTCGACGAGGCCGGCTTCGATCTGCCGGTGCTCATCACCCGCAAGACGATGCCGGGAGCCAAGAAGCTCCTGACGAAGGCCGCCGTAGCCGGTGGAGCGGTCCCGCATCGCCTCGGACTGTCCGAGACCTTGCTGTTCTTCGATCAGCACGTCGAGGTCGCCGGAGGCGAGCATGCCTTCTTGCAGCGGTTACCGCACATCCGGCGACGGCACGTGGAGAAGAAGATCATCGTCGAGACCGCCGATGTCGAGTTCGCGGGCGCCGTTCTCGGGGCGGGGGCGGATGGCATCCAGTTCGACAAGGTTCCGGCAGACGAGCTGACATCGTGCGTCGACGTCCTGCGAGCCGGCTTCGACCACCCGGTACTGCTGGCGGCCGGTGGCGTCTCGCTACGGAACTGCGTGCAGTACGCCGCGGCGGGGGTCGACGGACTGGTCACCTCGGCGGTCTATCAGGCGCCTCCGCTCGACATCGGTGTACGTATCATCCGGACGTGACGGCTATCCGGCGTTCGACTCGGCCTCGGAGCGCAGGATGCAGAACTCATTGCCCTCGGGGTCGGCCAGGATCACCCAGCCGGTGCCGGGACCGCACTGACCGCGGTGATCGGCCACCTGCGTGGCGCCGAGCTCGAGGCGGCGCTCGAGCTCGGCGGCACGGGTGCCCTCGCGGGGACGCAGGTCGAAGTGGATGCGGTTCTTGACGGACTTCGGCTCGGGCACCTCGATGAAGAGGATCTGATGGCCCGATCCCGGGTCCACGATCAGACACTCGTCGTCGCCCGCCCGCAGGGGCTCGTCGGGCAGTTCCCGGTAGCCGAGGACGTCGCTCCAGAAGAGGGCGAGCGCATAGGCGTCACCGCAGTCGACCGATGTGTGGGAGACGTAGCTGGTCATGGGCTCAGCCTGCCGCAGCCCGCTGACATCATGCAGGAGCATTGTGCCGGGTGGCCGGGGCGAGGACGATGACTCCATGACCGAGAACTCCGGCCGCTGGAGCAGAGCGACGATCTACGAGGACATGTGGGTCGATCCGGATGACGACCCGCGTGACACCGGAGCGAGCCCCGACGGCGAGCTGGCCACCCTGCGCGACGTCCTCGACGGATACCGGCTGACCCTGACGATGAAATGCGATGGGCTGGACGCCGAGCAGCTGGCGCGGCGCTCCGTGCCTCCCTCGCCGATGTCGCTGCTCGGTCTGGTGCGGCATCTGGCCGAGGTGGAACGGGACTGGCGCGGATGGTTCCAGACGGCCGAGCCACGGCTCTACGGGGCCAAGGACGCCGACTTCGAGGCGGTCGTCGGCGATCCGGCGATGGTCGAGGAGGCCTTCGCGGATCTGGTGCGCGAGCAGGAGACGACCGACGCCGCGCTGCTGGCCTTCGCCGACCTCGGCGAGCGCTTCGGCGAGGACCGGACCTCGGTCCGGGAGCTCTGGGTCCATCGGGTCGAGGAGTACGCCCGGCACTGCGGTCACGCGGACCTGTTGCGCGAATGCGTCGACGGCCGTGTGGGGCAGTGAGGGCGGCACATCGCGACCCCGGCCGCGGGGCGCTTCGTCCGATACGATGAGAACGCCCCCGCGGCGACGAGGGGTGCACCGGACCCGGAGGCGCATGATGAGGACGATCGAAGCGTGCACTGAGGTCGGTGTGCCGGTGCACACCGCCTACGACCAGTGGACCCAGTTCGAGAGCTTCCCGCGGTTCATGGACGCCGTGCGGTCCGTCGAGCAGGTCGCTCCCACCGTCACGCGCTGGCGGATCGGACTCGGGCCCTTCCACCGCGACTTCCACACGGAGATCCTCGAGCAGCATCCCGACGACATGATCCGGTGGCGCAGCCTGGAGGGCTCACCGGCCCACGAGGGGGAGGTGCTCTTCTCTTCCCCGGCCGCGGACCGCACCGCGCTGACCATGAGGATCCGATCCTCCTGGACGATGCCGGCTCCGCTGCGACGCTTGGTCGAACGATCCCTGAACGCGCAGCTGCGTCGATTCGCCACGACCATCGAGGGGCTCGGCGATGCGGGCGGCGGCTGGCGGGGCACGATCCACGAGGGTCGCGTGGGGCAGCCGGAGCACATCGGCGAGCATCCACCCACCTGGCCGCACGGCTGAGCGGCCGCGACCAGCGGCTAGAGACACGACGACGAGAGGCGAAGACGATGCGCAGCAGCTCCCACGGCGACCGAGACGAGACGCTGTCCGTCAGCGAGCCCAAGACGAGCGCAGCGGGTCCACCGGCCGTCGCCCATGCCCTGCAGTACTCCCTGGAGCAGACCTCCCCTCGTCGGACGGCGCTCACTCTGCTGAACATGAACCAGGTCGACGGCATCGACTGCCCCGGATGCGCGTGGCCGGACCCGGCTCCCGGCCATCGGCACAAGAACGAGTACTGCGAGAACGGCGCCAAGCACATCAACGATGAGGCGACGACCCGCCGTGTCACCGCCGACTTCTTCGCTCAGCACTCGGTCTCCGAGCTGGCGCAGCAGTCCGATGAGTGGCTGAACCATCAGGGCCGGCTCACCGAGCCGATGGTGAAGCGGCCGGGTTCGGACCACTACGAGCCGATCAGCTGGCACGATGCCCTGGACCTGCTCGGCGGCGAACTGCGAGCGCTCGACTCGCCGCACGAGGCGGCCTTCTACACCTCCGGCCGGGTCAGCAACGAGGCAGCCTTCGTGCTGCAGCTCTTCGCCCGGGCCTTCGGTACCAATAACCTGCCGGACTGCAGCAATCTCTGTCACGAGTCGAGTGGCACGGCGCTGAGCGAGACCCTGGGCACCGGCAAGGGCACCGTGAGCCTGCTCGACCTGCACCATGCCGATCTGATCTTCGTGGTCGGCCAGAATCCGGGCACCAATCATCCGCGCCAGCTGTCGGCCTTGGAGGAGGCCAAGCGCAACGGCGCGCGCATCGTCGCGGTCAACCCGCTTCCCGAGGCCGGGCTCTTCCGCTTCAAGAATCCGCAGAAGCCCCGCGGCGTCATCGGCCCCGGTGTGCCCATCGCCGACCGCTATCTGCCGATCCGCCTCGGCGGAGATCTCGCCCTATTCCGCGCCCTCAACCGGTTGCTGATCGAGGCCGAGGACGCCCGCCCGGGTGAGGTGCTCGATCACGACTTCATCGCCGACAACACCAGCGGATTCGATGAGTTCGCCGCGCACGCCCGGTCGACGGACTGGGACACGGTGCTCGCCGAGACCGGATTGAGCCGTGAGGACATCGAGGCCGTCCGCGACGAGGTGCTGCGCAGTGAACGGGTCATCGTCTGCTGGGCGATGGGCATCACCCAGCATCGGCATGCGGTGCCGACGATCCGCGAGATGGTCAACTTCCTGATGCTGCGCGGCAATCTCGGACGGGTCGGCGCGGGCGCCTGCCCGGTCCGGGGGCACAGCAATGTGCAGGGCGACCGCACGATGGGGATCTGGGAGCAGATGCCCGATCACTTCCTCGACGCGCTGCGCGACGAGTTCGGCTTCGAGCCTCCACGTGACCACGGCTTCGACGCGGTCAACACGATCCGGGCGATGCACGAGGGCCGTATCAAGGTCTTCCTGGGGGTCGCGGGCAACTTCGTCCGCGCGACCCCCGACAGCGCCGTCACCGAGGAGGCCATGCGACGGTGCCGTCTCACCGCCCACGTCTCCACCAAGCTCAACCGCTCGCACACCGTCTGCGGCGAGGCCGCGCTGATCCTCCCGACCCTCGGCCGCACCGAGGTCGACCTCCAGGCCACGGGCGCGCAGTTCGTCACGGTCGAGGACTCGATGAGCGAGGTGCACGCCTCGCACGGTCGTCTGGAGCCCGCATCCCCGGTGCTGCTGAGCGAGGTCGCCATCCTCACCCGCCTCGCGCGGGCGACGCTGGGGGAGACGGTGGGCGTTCCGTGGCAGGAGTTCGAGGACGACTACGGCGCGATCCGCGACCGGATCGCGCGCGTGGTGCCGGGCTTCCATGACTTCACGATGCGGGTCGAGCGTCCCGGAGGCCTGCGGCTGCCCAATCCGGTGAACGAGGGGAGCTTCCCGACGGCGGTCGGCAAGGCCCTCTTCACCTGCAACGACGCCTCGCCGCCCACCCCGCCGGCCAAGCACCTGCTGCTGCAGACACTGCGATCACATGACCAGTGGAATACGGTCCCGTATACGAACAACGACCGTTATCGCGGCATCCACGGCAGCCGACGGGTGGTGCTCGTCAATCCGGGTGATCTGGAGGAGCTGGGCCTCGCCGACCGCGACCATGTCGATGTCGTCAGCGTCTGGTCCGATGATGTCGAGCGCCGGGCCCCGGACTTCCAGGTCGTCTCCTATCCCACACCCCCTGGTTGCGCGGCCGCCTACTACCCCGAGACCAATGTCCTGGTACCCCTGGGCAGCGTCGCCGATATCAGCAACCAGCCCGCCTTCAAGAGCGTGGTGGTGCGCCTCGAGCCCGTCGATCATGCCGTCCGGGATGCCGCGGTCGCGGGCTGATGGGCTCCATCACGCGACGCTGGCGCACGACCAAGATCGCCATCGGCGGTGAGCCGCGGACCCGGCCGGACACCCTGGCCGTCGAGGAGCCCCTGGAGATCCGCATCGGCGGCGAGCCCCTGGCGGTCACCATGCGCACTCCCGGCAATGATGTCGAGCTCGCCGCGGGCTTCCTCGTGTCCGAGGGCGTGATCGTGCGGGGCGAGCAGTTCGGCTCGGCCATCCACTGCGGCGGTCCGGGCACCGGCGGCGCGGAGAACACCTACAATGTGCTCGACATCCGACTCGCCCCGGACGTGCCCCCTCCGGCTCCGGACCTCGCCCGGTCGTTCTACACCACCAGCTCCTGTGGCGTGTGCGGCAAGGCCAGCATCGACGCGGTCGAGACGGTCTCGGCCTACCAGGTCGCCGACGACCCCGTCGCGATCGACCTCGAACGGCTGGCGTGCCTGCCCGCTGCGCTGAGGGAGCATCAGGCGGTGTTCGACAAGACCGGCGGGCTCCACGCCGCCGGCCTCTTCGACGCGACCACGGGGGAGGCCCTCGTGGTGCGCGAGGACGTCGGTCGCCACAATGCCGTCGACAAGGTCATCGGGTGGGCGGTCCTCAACGATCGGCTGCCGTTGCGGGGGGTCGTGCTCCAGGTATCGGGACGCACCAGCTTCGAGCTCGTCCAGAAGAGCATCATGGCCGGTGTGCCGATCCTCGCCGCGGTGTCCGCGCCGTCCTCCCTCGCCGTCGAGCTCGCCGAGGCCTCCGGCCTGACCCTGGCCGGCTTCGTGCGCGGGGAGTCGATGAATGTCTACACGCGCCCCGATCGCGTGCTGGGCGCGGCCGCGCGGGCCTGATCGACCCGCGTCGGCGACCGGCAGGTCGCGAAGATGTGCGCCGAGCCGCGTGACCGGCTCGAGTGGGCACCCAGCGGCACGGAGCTCGGGGTCTGAGTACCCGTCCGGGCAGGGCCTCATCGACGGCGGCGAGCTGCCCGATAACACCGATCGATGTGCCGACCGGGGGCTGCCTGTCGAGATCGACGCCCTCGCCGTTTCTCCTCGCCGAGGCCACGCTCAGACGTATCCCCCTCACGCTGTCCGGGAGCCCCACGGCAGTTTCTGCGGGACGGAACGCGGTCCGCATCCATCGATGAACGTCTTTGCATACTTATTCGCATGCGGTAGAGTAACCGACGCAGAACCCCGACCTCGGCAGGAGTATCGATGACTACGACCACCACCTCCCCGACCCCAGGGCAGACCTCGCGATCCGGCCCGCGCCGCGGGGCCGATGTCCTCGTCGACTGCCTGGCCGCCGCCGGCATCGAGCATGTCTTCGGCGTCCCGGGTGACACGGGGGTGGTGTTCTACGACGCGTTGTTCCACCAGACCGATCGCGTCACCCATGTGCTCGCCCGCGACGAGCGTCACGCCGTCGCGATGGCCGACGCGTATGCGCGCATCACCAATGCCGTCAGCGCCGTCGAGGTCTCGAGCGGCGGCGGCACGACCTATGCGGTCGGCGGCCTGGGCGAGGCCTTCGCCTCGGGTGTCCCGATCCTGTTGATCACCTCGGACATCCACTCCTCGAGCCGGGGGAGCGGTGCTCTCACCGAGATCGATCAACGAGCGCTCTTCAGTGCCGTGACCAAGGAGCAGTACGTCGTCGAGGACGCCGCCGAGATCCCGGCGCTCGTCGCTGAGGCCTTGGAGACGGCGACCTCGGGCCGACCGGGACCGGTCGTGGTGATCGTGCCCGAGGACATGCTCGACGCCACCCCGCCGGTGGACGACCACGCCATCGAGGCGCTGCGCGATGCGACGCCGCTGCCACGTCGCCGCGTCCGCGGCGAGACCGATGCCGTCTCCCGGGCCGCCACCGCGCTCGGGCGGGCCGAGAAGCCCGCGATCCTGGTCGGCTCCGGTGTCCACCTCTCGGGCGCCTATGAGGAGCTGCGACGACTGGCTGAGCGCGCCGGTGCGGCCATCGCGACGACCATCCACGGCAAGGGCACGATCCCCGATGCCCATCCATGGTCGGTCGGGGTGGTCGGCAACAACGGCGCACGCGAGTACGCGAACGACTATCTGGCGGATGCCGACGCCGTGCTCCTGGTCGGAACCCGGGCGAATGCCACCGACACCAACAGCTGGGCGGGTCCTGCACGCGACGGGTCGACGGCCGTCATCCAGATCGATGTCGACCCCGATCGGGTCGGCAACAACTATGCCGACGCGATCCGGCTCGTCGGCGACGCCAAGGAGATTCTGGGGCAACTCGCCGAGATCGTGCCCGAGGTGACCGCCGCGGCCGCGGAGTCACGGGTGGCGGAGATCGCCGCCGCCCGGGATCGCTGGGTCGCGGGCTGGGAGGGGGGCACGCCCGGTGGCACCGCGAAGATCGCTCCGGGGCAGCTGTTGCCGCGCGAGGTCGTCCAGCTGGCCAACGAGCTGCTGCCCGACGACAGCGTGGTCGTCGCCGACCCCGGTACGCCCACGCCCAATGTGTCGACCTACTGGGACGTCGCCTCGGCCGGCCGCACCGTCATCGTGCCGCGCGGACATGGGCCGATGGGATATGCGATCCCCGCCGCCGTGGGGGCCTGCTTCGCGCGCCCGGGGGAGCCCGTGCTCTCGTTGACTGCCGACGGCAGCTTCGCGATGGCCTGCGGCGAGCTGGAGACCGTTGCGCGCTTCGCGCTGCCGATCTGCTACATCCAGTTCACGAACAACAGCCTCGGGTGGATCAAGATGCTCCAGCATCTGTACGAGGGGCAGCGGTATTTCGGTGTCGACCCCGGTCCGACCGATGCGGTCATGGTCGCCGAGGCCAACGGCCTCGAGGCCCGCCGCGTCACCACGCTCGAGGAGCTGCGGGAGCTCCTGACGTCTTTCGCGGCCGATCCGCGTCCTCTCTACATCGATGTCGACGTGCCACATATGATAGATTTCACGCCGCCTGTGCCCGCTTGGATCGGCGCGCTTCAGGGCGATTCCACTCGCCCGGTCTACTGAGCCTTCGTCGAGTGTGAGGTTGTGGTCGAATGTCCGGTGCTCTGCCGCGCAGCAACTCCAACCTGTCAGAGGACGTCTACCAGCAGCTACGACGCGATATCGTCCATGGTGTCCTCCGCCCGAACGAGGGTCTGGTCGAGGTGGAGATCGCCGAGCGGCTCGGAGTGAGCCGGACGCCCGTCCGCGAGAGCATGCAGCGTCTCGCCGACGACGGCCTGATCGTGTCGAAGCGACGGCGCTGGGTCGTGTACGAGCACTCACCGGCCGAGGTGGCGGAGCTGTACGGGGTGCGGGCCGCGCTGGAGAGCCACGCGGCGCGTCTCGCGGCGCAAACCATGTCCGACGAGCAGCGGCGGGCACTGGAGGAGATGCGGGAGGAGGTCACCTCCTCGAAGCTCGAAGGGCTCGCGCGCGTCGACGTCAACGAGCACTTCCATGACTTCGTCAGCCAGGCATCGGGCAACCGCCGGCTCGCGACCCTGATCAAGCGCACGCGCCTGTACCACTTCAACACGCGCGTCGCGGCGCTCTACACCCCCGACGATCTGGCGGTGTCCGCCGAGCAGCACGGGGCCCTGATCGAGGCGCTGCTCGAACAGGACGTCGAGGCGGCCGGACGGGTCGCTCGCGAGCACGTCGAGTACGCACTGGAACTGATTCTGCGCAAGCTGTACTGAGCACGCCGCCTGTGCTCGGTCATCGCGCGACGGACCGAGGGAAGCAGGTGACGGCGTGACGCCGGCCGTGTTCGCGGTGATCTTCGCCGTCACCCTGATCGGCGCATGTGTGCAGGCATCGATCGGCTTCGGCCTCGGCATGCTCGTCGCGCCCGTGGTCGTCCTGATCGCTCCTGACCTCGTGCCGGCGACCATCATCATGTTGGGCGCGGTCGTGACCCTCGTGGTGACCGCGCACGAGGGCCGGCACATCGACCTGCGGGGGACCGGATGGGCCCTCGCAGGCCGTTTCCCCGGCACCCTGGCCGGCACGGCGCTCGTCGTACTCCTCCCCGCATCGGGGCTCTCCCTGGTGCTTGCCGGCACGGTGGTCTTCGGGGTCGTCCTGGCGATCCGTGGCTGGCGTCCGGCGCCGCATCGACGCAATCTCGTCGTCGCCGGTCTCGCTTCGGGTGTGCTGGGCACGGCGACGTCGATCGGAGGTCCTCCGATGTCCTTGGTCTTCCACGGCCTCAGCGGCGCTCGGCTGCGCAGCACCATGAGCGGATTCCTCCTGGTGGGCTCGGTCGTGTCCGTGCTGTCGCTCGCGGCGGCGGGCGCGGTCGGTCGCGATTCCGTGCTCGCGTGCCTCACGCTCACGCCGGCGATCGTGCTGGGCTATCTGGCCTCCCGGTACGTGAATCGCTTCATGACCCCCCTGCGGTTGCGATACGCGGCGATCGCGGTGTCGCTCCTCGGGGCGGCGGCGCTGATCATTCGCGAGATCGCGCAGTTCGTACTCTGACGGTCCGCGACGGACTCGAGGATCGTCGTCACGCGAAATTTACGCAATCACGTGCGTGCTCGGGTGTGACCGCCATCTCACGGCGTTTGCGCTGATCAGCGCTATATCGAGGGAGCTCGTCCGAGGTGATGAGTCTCCGCGGGCCGGAGGCGGGACGCGATCGAGTGCTCGTCAGAGTCTTGACGGAGCGCGTTCGCACCGGCAAGACTGCCGTCCATAGTTCGCATACCCGATTGGTTTTTAAATCGCATGCAAAGGAGCGCTCGTGTCGATGACTGTGAGCGACAAGATCCGGCTCGCCGATGCGAGCGTCGATTTCCGACCCCGGGGCAAGGACCCGGTCCGCGCCCTGAACGGCCTCACGCTGGATGTGGCCGACGGCGAGTTCGTCTCCGTCCTGGGACCGAGCGGTTGCGGCAAGTCCACCGCCCTGAACGTCATCGCGGGGTTCATCGCGCCGACCGAGGGCACGGTCTCGGTGGGCGAGCGAGCCGTCACCGCGCCCGGTCCCGAGCGAGGAGTGGTGTTCCAGGATGCCAACCTGCTGCCCTGGTTCACCGTGGGCCAGAACATTCGCTTCGGTCCCAAGATGCGCAAGCTCAAGTCCGCGCAGTACGAGGAACGTGCTGCACGAGTCACGGCGCAGGTCGGTCTCACGGGCTTCGACGACCACCTGCCCGGTGAGCTCTCCGGCGGCATGCAGCAGCGCGTGTCGCTCGCCCGGGTGCTGCTGAACGAGCCCGAGGTGCTGCTCATGGACGAACCCTTCGGCGCCCTGGACGCGCAGACGCGCATGATCATGCAGGAGCTGCTGCTCGACATCTGGGAGCAGGAGCGCAAGACCGTCCTGTTCATCACGCACGATGTCGACGAGTCGCTGTTGCTGAGCGACCGGATCTACGTGATGACCGCGCGGCCGGGCCGCATCAAGGAGGTCGTCGACGTCGACCTCCCGCGACCGCGTGACTACGCCGTGACGACGAGCACCGAGTTCCAGGATCTCAAGCGTCATGTGCTGGACCTGATCCACAGCGAGAGCGTGCGCGCTGTCGAGCAGGAATGACGACCCCCACCAACAGCAGGACTGAAGGAGTTCGATCATGGTTGTTCTGAGCAAGACTCGCCGATGCCTCATCGCCGGGGTCGGCGCGGTCACCGGGCTGGGACTGATGGCCGCGTGTTCGAGTGGGGGCGGAGACGGCGAGAGTGTGACGATCCGGGCGGGCTGGGTGCCGACGGTGCACTCGACCCACTGGGCGACGACGAGCCAGTTCATCGAGGACGAGAACGTCACGCTCGAGCTGTCGCCCTTCAAGACCAACAACGAGATGTTCGTGGCGATGGAGTCCGGCTCCCTCGACATGATGACGATGGGCTACAACAACACGGCGACGGCGCTGGCGCGCGACGGGGCCGACTATCAGTACATCGCCGGGGTGTCCGAGGGAGGCACCCGCATTCTGGTCCGCGAGGATCTCGACATCGAGTCCTGGGAGGACATCGCGGGCTTGTCGGTCGGCACCGCCCAGGGCTCGACCCAGTACCAGCAGCTGGTGCTCGCGATGCGGGCCAACGGTCTCGACATCGATACCGATGTCGACTACACCAATATCGGCGGCGCCCCCGACATGTCGCTGGCGCTGAGTCGCGGCGACGTGGACCTCGTGAGCACCTGGGAGCCGTCCGCCTCCGAGGCCATCGAGCAGGGCATGGGCAAGGAGGTGCCCGCGATCTCGGAGTCGATCTACGAGGACTCCTTCCGGCTGAACAGCGGACTGGCGGTACGCACCGGATTCAGCGAGGAGCACCCCGAGGCCGTCCAAGCGGTCGTCGACGCGTATGTCGAGGCGTACGAGAAGGTGTCGAGCGATGAGGACTGGTGGCGTGAGCAGTTCTCCGAGCTGGCATCGGGCACGCCCGAGGGCTTCGATCTGGCGCTGGAGAACCTGACGCCGACCGTCAACCTCGAGCAGGAGCAGGTCGAGCAGCTCGCCGCGCAGCTATTCGAGGCGGGCCTCATCGATCAGGACGTCACCGAGCAGATGGCCGAACTGCTGGACTACTCGTATCTGGAGAAGTCGACCGGCAAGAGCACGGCCGAGCTCGGGGCGGAGGGATGATGACCGACCCGCGTCCCGAGGAGGCGGTCCTGCAGAAGCCCGAGGGCGCCGGGACCCCTCCGGCGGGCATCTCGCCGAGCGGCCACGATGGCGCGGCACCGGGCCCGGCACCACGTGGGATCGGAGCCCGCCGGGCGCGCGATATCGCACTGTACATCGCCGGGCCGGTGATCTTCCTGGGCGTCTGGGAGTTCGTCGGTCGTCAAGGGCTCCTCGGCAACGGCCTGTTCCCGCCGTTCACCACGGCGATCCGCGAGCTGAGCGAGTGGATCTTCGGTGTGGGAGGCACGACGACGGTCTACAGCTCGACGTGGATCGACCACGTGCTGGTCAGCAGCTGGCGCATCCTCGTCGGCTTCGTGATCGGCATGGTGCTGGCCGTCGTGCTGGGAGTGCTGGTGGGCCGCTACGGATCGGCGCAGAAGCTGATCGACCCGACGGTCAACGCATTGCGGCCGATCTCGGTCACGGCGTGGATCCCGGTGGCGCTCATCATCTTCGGCATCGGCGACCGTCCCGCGTTCTTCCTCACCGCGCTCGCGACCTTCTTCCCGATCTACGTCAACACGGTTGACGGCGTGCGCTTCGCGGACGGCAAGTACACGCGCGCCGCGAGGATGCTCGGCGCCGGAGAGGCGCAGATGCTGCGCTGGGTGGTTCTCCCGGCGGCTCTGCCGAGTATCGTCACCGGTCTGCGGATCGGCATGGCGATCGCCTGGACGACGGTCGTGGTCACCGAGGCACTGGGAGCGAAGTCGGGCATCGGCTATGTGCTGATGGACTCTTACAACCAGTTCCTCTTCGGTTACGTCATCGCGGCGATGCTCACGGTCGGCATCGTGGGTCTGGCCTGCGACTTCCTCATCGATCTGCTGAGCCGACGACCGCTGCGCTGGGTCACGAGCCGGGCGGTGAGCCGATGAGAATCGGACGCATCACCCGTGGCCGTCCGACCTACGGGGTCGACGTGGGGATCATGCTGCTGGACGCGGACTTCCCCCGGCCGGTCGGCGACATCGCCCATGCGCGCACGTTCGACTTTCCCGTGCACTACGAGGTGACCGAGGGCGCCCCGGTGCCCCATGTGGTCGAACGCGCCGCGGTCGGGCTCCTGGATCACTTCGTGCGGTCCGGGCAGCGGCTCGTGGACCGGGGTGCACGGGTGCTGGCGACATCATGTGGCTTCCTGGCCATCTTCCAGCGAGAACTGGCCGAAAAGCTGGAGGTGCCGGTCGCGACCTCGAGCCTGTTGCAGGTGCCGATGGTGCTGCGGATGCTCGCGCCAGATCGCAAGCTCTGTCTGCTGACGGTCAATGCCTCGACCTTGAGCCCGCAGCACCTCGAGGGGGCCGGGATCGGGGCGGGGGACGCTGAGCGGCTGGTGGTCGCCGGCATGGAGGACTCCGAGCACTTCTACCAGGTCGTTGTGGGACAGGAGGGGCCGCTGGATGTCGCACGAGCCGAGGCTGAGGTCGTCGGTGCCTGTGAGGCGGCGCTGCGCGCCGATCCCGCGATCGGAGCCTTCGTGCTCGAGTGCACGAACCTGCCGCCCTATGCGGAGGCCATTCGTCAGGCCACCGGACTGCCGGTGTGGGACGCGATCACGATGGTGCGATGGCTCCAGGACGGAGCAGAGGGGATCAGTTCGCTATGAGCGACGAGCAGGTACAGAGCGTACCCGGCGACGGCCGGATCGCGATCATCGGCGGCGGGGTGGTCGGACTGTCGCTGGCACACCATCTGGCGCGGCTCGGCTACACCGACGTTGTGGTGATCGAGCGCGGACAGCTCGGCGAGGGAGCCACGGCCTATGCGACCGGCGGCATCCGGCAGCAGTTCACCTCCGAGATCAACGCTCGGCTCGTGCACCGGTCGGTCGAGCTGTTCTCGCGGTTCACCGAAGACACGGGAGCGCCGTTCCGCTTCCGCCAGCATGGCTACATGTTCCTGCTCAGCCGAGAGCAGGACCTCCAGGCCTTCACCCGTGCGGTGCGGATGCAGAACGGCCACGGCATCGAGAGTCGGGTGATCGATCCCTCCGAAGTGGCGTCCATCATGCCGGTGACGCGGACCGATGACCTGCTCGGCGCCACGTACTGCCCAACGGACGGTTCGGCTACACCCCAGGAGGCGGTGGCCGGCTATGCGTCTTCGGCTTCTCGTCATGGCGTGCGCATCGAGCGAGGCTGCACGGTCACCGGAATCCTGCGCGATGCGCACGGAGCGGTCTCCGGCGTCCAGACCAGCAACGGCCGCGTGGAGGCCTCGGTCGTGGTGATCGCCGCCGGCCCGCAGTCACGGGACGTGGCCCGGCTCGCCGACGTGGACCTGCCGGTCGCACCCCATCGGCGGCAGGCCTTTCAGGCGAGGGCCGGTGACTGGGTGACTGCGGATCTTCCGTTGACTGTCGACCTGACGAGCGGCGCCTATCTGCACCCCGAGGGCGGTGGCGCGCTGGTGATCGGCGGCAACGATCGCGACGTGCCCGAGGGCACCGACCTGACCGTCGACACGACCCTGGTCGAGTCGCTGGTCGAAGCGCTCGTGCATCGCTTCCCCGCGATGGAGGATGTGCAGGTGGGGCGCGGGTGGGCCGGGTTGCGGGAGATGACACCCGACGACCACGCGATCGTGGGCCCGGTCGACGAGACCGGGTCGCTGTGGGCGATGGCGGGCTTCTCCGGGCACGGCTTCATGCAGGCGCCCGCGATCGGGGAGGCCGTGGCTCAGCTGCTGACCACCGGTCGCTCCACGATCGACCTGTCGGTGCTGGGCGCGGGCAGGTTCGCCGAGGGACGACTCATCGGCGAGTCGGTGGTGTTCTGACGGCTGTCATCGGGGGACTCCTCGGCCGACACCCGACGGCCTCCCCCGAGGGTTCGGTGCCGTGGCCTCGAGGGGAGGCCGTCGGCCACCCCGCGCGTCGAGGCTCAGGAACGCAGGATCTTCTCCATCGCCTTGCTCTTGGCGAGCTCGTCGACCAGCTTGTCGAGATAGCGGATCTGCTGCATGAGAGGGTCCTCGACGTCCTCCACGCGCACCCCGCACACTACCCCGGTGATGAGCGAGACATCGGGGTTCAACCGCGCATCGGCGAAGAACTCCTCGAAGGTGGTCTCCTCGCCGAGGTGACGACGCAGCGCCTCGTCGTCGAAACCGGTGAGCCATTCGATCACCTCGTCCAGCTCGGCCTGTGTGCGCCCCTTGCGCTCGACCTTGGCGAGATAGAGGGGGTAGACGGAGGCGAAGCTCATCGTGAAGATCCTGCTCACGATCGTCACGGTACCCGGTGCGGCGCGGTGCTGGGACGGTCGATCAGAAGGGCGGCCAGGGCACGGCCGGCATGTCGCCCTCCGGGGACGGGAAGCGGCCGGCCGTGCGCAGCCGACCGGCGCGTTCGCGCAGGCCCTCGACCTCGGCGGCGGCCAGCAGCTCGCCCAGGCGCCCTCCGAGATCACCGTCGAGCGCCGTGATCACCTCGTCCACGCCGCTCAGCTCCTCGTCGGTCAGCGGTTCGCCGACCCACCCCCAGAGCACGGTGCGCAGTTTCGGATCGGTGTGGAAGGTGAGGCCGTGGTCGACCCCGTAGCGGTGTCCGCCCGCCATCGCCAGGACATGGCCGCCCTTGCGGTCGGCGTTGTTGACCAGGGCATCGAAGATCGCCATCTGACGGAGCGAGGCCGAGTCCTCGTGGACCACCGAGACCGGCCGTTCGTCCGCATCGACGCCGTCGAGGACGTGCCGCCAGCCGTGCTGGGGGACCTCGCCGGCGGGCACGATGGTCACCGGGTCCTGGCCGGGGTCGGTCTCCTGCCAGGCCTGGATCATGCCCTCGCCGTGCGGTCCGTCGCCGAGCCACGTCGGGGGGACGATGCTCCAGCCGAGCGACTCCGACACGAGATAGGCCGCGACCTCGCGGTGCGCCAGTACCGCCCCGGGGAAGTCCCACAGCGGGCGTTCCCCGGCGACCGGCTTGTAGACGACCGCCGTGTCGCCGAGGTGACCGTAGAAGGTGGCATTCGAGGCCGGCAGGATACGCCCCTCGAGTACCAGCTCGGCATCGGAGAGGGGCGGCATCGTCATGGCGCCCAGCCTAGGACGTGCGATCACAGCCAGGCGGCGACGCCTCCGTGGCCCGAGCAGGTCCCACGGCGATTCTGACTGTGGCTATAGGTCCCGTCCTGGCAGCGGGCGGTGGCACCGGCGGGCGCTTGATCGCTCTCATGGGGTCGACAGACCGAGTTGCCGGCGGAGTTGACGTAGGTCCCGTTGGGGCAGGTAGCCGGCGCCGGGGCCGCGGGCTCCGGCGGTGGCGGGGGAGCGGGCTGGCGCGTGCCCTGGGCGATGACCTCGTGAACGGGTTCGGCGACCACCCGTTCGGACACCTGCGTGCGCGCCGTCTCCTCGCCATCGGTGTAGGTGACACGGAACTCACGCTCCAGCGTGCCGGCCGTGCCGGCTGTCCGCACCTGGGTCTGGCCGAGATCGAGATTCGCATCCTCGACGGTGCTGCTGTCGAAGCCGATCTCCTCGGTGACGGTCTCGGTCTTGTGCAGGACGACCGGGGTGGACTCGGTGGGCGACGGGCTCGCCGAGGGAGTCGCCGCTGCCGGGGCGGATTCGGCCGGCCGTGCGGTGATGGCCCCGGCGCCGCCGGCGACGACACCGGTCGCGACGACCAGCCCGGCCACCGACAGTCCGATGCGCTGGGCGAAGGTGTGCCCCATGAACCACTGCTTCACGATGTCTCCTCGATCGATCCCGGATGATCGTCTCGTGGTGTAACTCGCAGTGACAATGACGCTTTCGAGCGGACTCGATGGTCCGAATGGGCCATTCGGCCGCGATGAGGCTCAGCGGTGGACTACTCGAACTCTCCGACCTGGCCGCAGATGTGACCTTCCGGGTCCATCGGCGCCAGGCACAGGGGGCAGAACGGCCGCCCGGAGAGGACCACCTCGCGGGTCCGCTTGCTGAACGAGCGGGCCGCACCCACGGGGATCCGTATCTGGAGCATCTCGGGGGACTCGGTCGGGTCGGGGGCCGGCATCGCCGCCGGATCTCCTTCGAACTCGACGAGCGGATGGGCCTCGATCACCACCTGGGCGGTGCTCGGATCCCAGCCGAGGGTCATCAGCCCGACGCGGAACTGCTCCTCGACGGGGTGATCGAGCGGACCGTGGTCGTCGAGTCCATCGGGTGCCGTGGCCGGGATGCTCGCCGGATTGCCGTCCATGGACATGAGCTCATCGAGCAGTTCGTCGAGCCGATCGGCGAGGACCGCGGACTGCTCCTTCTCCAGCGCGACGCTCATCAGCCGCTCACCGTCGCGCGCCTGGAGGTAGAACGTGCGCTGTCCGGGCGGACCGACCGTCCCCACCACGAGCCGGTCCGGCCAGTCGAAGTCGTGCACCACCGTCGCCATGGCTCCAGCCTAGCGATTCGGCATGCGTGGAGGTCAGTTCCGGCCCGGGCCGGAACCTCCGCCCACAGCGGCATCCGAGCCCGGGGCCGTGCTCCGGAGCCATCCGAGGTCGCCCGCTGAGGAGTTGCTGCAGACGACATCGGGACGATGCGGGCCGTAGCGGATGATGGAGACGGACGCGGGGTCGACGTGCAGGCGCTGGAACAGGTCCAGGTGCATGCCGAGCGCATCGGCCAGGACCGACTTGATGATGTCGCCGTGCGACACCGCGGCCCAGACCGCGCCGGGGCCGTGCTCGGACTCGATCTCGGCATCGAGGCGTCGCACCCCGGCGACGGCGCGAGCCTGCATGGCGGCGAGGGACTCGCCATCGGGGAAGGCGGCCGCCGAGGGTTGCGACTGAACCGTCGACCACAGGGGCTCGTCCGCCAGCTCTTTCAGCTCGCGTCCCTGCCAGCTGCCGTAGTCGCATTCGGTGATCGCCTCCTCGATCACGAGCTCCGGCGATGGGCTCTGCGGGTCGAGGATCGCCTGCGCGGTCTCGCGGCAACGCTCCAATGGGCTCGAGACGACCCGGACGAGGGGCACGTCGGCCACCCGTGCGCCCGTCCGCTCGGCCTGTCCGCGGCCGAGCTCGTCGAGGTACACGCCGGGGGAGCGGCCGGCCAGGATCCCGGCGGAATTCGCGGTTGTGCGCCCGTGTCGGACGAGCAGGACGGTGGCCATGGGCCGAGCCTACTCAACGGGGGTGGTGGCACGGCCGCGAGCTGATAGATGCAAGATGTATCTATGCAGGTCGAATCGACGCCGGCGACGGAGCGCGCCTATGTCTTCGTCAAGGATCGTCTTCTCAGCGGAAAGCTCCCGGGAGGGAGCATGACCAGCGAGGGAGAGATCTGCGCGCAGCTCGACATCAGCCGGACTCCCGTACGTGAGGCCTTCTTGAGGCTGGAGGTCGAGGGACTGCTGAGGCTCTATCCCAAGCGTGGAGCGCTGGTCGTGCCGATCAGCTCCACCGAGATCGACGACGTGCTCGAGGCGCGCCGACTGGTCGAGGCCCATGCAGGGCGGACGGTGATGGGACTTCCTGATGCCGCTCACCGCCGGCTCGTCGATCTGCTGCGCGAACTGGTCGCGCAGCAGAAGGCCGCCGTCCGCGAGGGCGACCTGGGTGAGTACGCGCGACTCGACGCGCGCTTCCATCAGGAGATCGTCGCGGCGGCCGGCAATGAGGTGCTGCGCCGTTTCTCGGTGGGCCTGCGCGAACGCCAGCAACGGATGATCGCGCACAGCGTCCGCTGGGACGCCGGTCGCGTCGACCTCTTCGTGGGCGGACACGAGGCCCTGCTCGATGCGATCGAGGGACGCGATGCCGAGGACTTCGATCGGCTCCTCGGCGAGCACCTGGACGATGCGAGGGAGGGGCTGTGAGCACGACCGCCGGTGCCCGCTCATGGTGGCCGGTGGCGGCCGTCATGCTCGTGGTCGCCTGGGGTGGCAATGAGTTCACGCCGCTGCTCGTCATGTACCGCGAGGTCAGCGACTTCTCCACCGTCACCGTCGATGCGCTGCTCGCGGCCTATGTCCTCGGCATCGTCCCGGCGCTGCTGCTGGGCGGTCCGCTCTCGGATCGCTACGGGCGCCGGCCGGTGCTCCTGCCGGCCGCCCCGATCGCCGTGGTCGGTTCGCTGGTGCTCGCCGTGGGAGAGAGCTCGCCGGTCGTCCTCGGCATCGGCCGGGTGCTCTGCGGCGTGGCGCTCGGTCTGGTCATGGCCATCGGCTCCACCTGGGTCAAGGAGCTCACCGATCTCGCGGCGCGCGCGGGAGCGGACCTCGATGCGTCCGCGGGGGCCCGCCGAGCAGGTCTCGCCCTGACCTTCGGGTTCCTGCTCGGGGCCGGCGTCGCTGCCGGCCTCGCGCAGTGGGCACCGTGGCCCACCCATCTCGCCTATGTGCTGCACGCCGTGCTCGCGCTCCTGGGAGGGTTGTGGCTGCTCGGCGTTCCAGAGACTCGTCCGCGCGAGGCGACGTCCCCCCGACGGCTCGTCGACGACCTGAAGGTCCCGGCAGCCGGGCATCGTCGTTTCTGGCGTGTCGTCGTACCGGTCGCGCCCTGGGTGTTCGGGTGTGCGGCCTCGGCCTATGCGATCCTGCCGGCGCTGATGATGGACCAGGTCGCGGGGAGGGCGGTCGCCTTCGCCGGAGCGCTCACCGTGCTGGGGCTCGGATGCGGTGTCGGCATCCAGGTGCTGGGGCGGATCATCGACACCCGTGACAGCGCCCGGGCATCGGTGATCGCGATGTCGATCGTGGTGGTCGGCATGGGGCTCGGCGCCGTCGCCGCGGCACGGCTGGATCTGACGGTCACGATCATCGCCGCCGCCGTCCTCGGTGCGGGGTACGGGCTGGCGCTGGTCGCGAGTCTCAGCGAGGTGCAGCGGATCGCGCGCCCCGATGATCTCGCTGGTCTCACCGCCGTGTACTACTCGCTGACCTATCTGGGCTTCTTCGCGCCGGTCGTGCTCGCCGCCCTCTCCGTGCAGTGGAGCTACCCCCAGATGTTCGGGGCCGGGGCCGTCGTCGCGGCGGTCTGCCTGGTCATCGTGGCATTCGCCTGGCGCGCTCATCTGCCCGAGGCGCGATACGACCGGGCCACCGCCCGATCCGGGCAGGGACCTGGTGCGTCGAGCTGAGCGGCCCGAGCTCAGCGTCGCTGGTGCGTGTGAGCCACGTAGACATCACACGGCGCGTGGGCGGCGACGTCCCGCGCGACGCTGCCGAGTACACGGGCGATGCCCTGCACCCGCTTATTGCCCACCACGATGATGTCGGCGCCGAGCCGTTCCGCGGCCTGGACGAGCGCCTCGCCGGGCTGTCCCTCCAAGGGAGACGAGGTCAACTCGATATCCGGGAAATCGCGACGAAGACGGGCCACGACTGAGGAGGCGACGTTCTGCGCGTCCTTCTCGGAGGTGAAGCGGATCTCCTCGCTGCCGCTGCGGAAGGTCTCGGACTCGAACTTGCCGTAGGCGGACAGGACGTGCAACGCGCCGCCGAACGCCTGGGCCAGCTCGGCCGCCTTGCGGGCGGCGGCCGTCGCGGTCTCGCTGTCGTCCACGCCTACCACGATCGTCTTGGTCACTGGAGCTCTCCTTGGCCGATGCTGAGGGGGTGATCGCCTCTGAGCCTACACCGGAAAAAGGGGATCATCCCGTTCCTCATCGTGACCGCTGACTCACGCCCATGGGGGATCAGGCGGGGGTGAGGATCTGCTCCTCCAGTCGTGCGTAGCTGGCCTCCATGCCATCGGTCATGCCGGTGGCGAGGATCTGGTCGCGCAGCTCCGCGTCGGGATAGCTGATGAGCAGGGAGAGCAGGGTGCCGCCGTCGACGGCGGTGAGGGTGAGCTCATTGGTGGTGCCCGGTCCCTCGATCCCAATCATCTGCTCGGTCGTCACCTCGCGGTACGGCGAGGCGGACTCCAGGAGCTCGCCGGTGAAGCCGAAGCGATGCTCGCCCGCATCGGTCTCCCACTCGAAGACATAGCTGTCGCCCACCTTCTCGGCGACCTCGCAGGTCACCATCCGCCAGCCGTCGGGACCGAGCTGCCAGCGCCGGAGCAGCTCCGGGTCGTGGTGGGCGCGCCACACCTGGTCCAGCGAGCCGCGGATGACGCGGCTGACGCGGACGAGGGTGTCGCTGATGATCTGCGTCTGGGTGCCCTGGCCCGCGGCGAAGGAGGTCAGGTCGGCCAGCACCTCGTCCATCTGGCCCATCGCCAGGCTCATGCCCTCGTCCATGCCCATGCGGAGCAGCTGTTCGAGCTCCTCGGCGGACCCGAAGTGGGTGGTGGTCGTGACACGCGAGCCGGTGGACGTCTCGGCGAAGTCGAAGACCATGCGCATGCTCGGCATGGACTCATTCGGGGAGCCGTCATCGGTCGAGAACCCGTCGCGCACCTCGAAGCAGCGCAGCTCGTCGACGCGGAGGAACTCCCAGTATCCCGCGGACTTGTCGCCGTCGGGGCCGGTCATGTAGTAGTCCGACCGTCCGCCGACGGCGAAGTCGTGACGGACGAAGGTCGCCGGATAGGTCGGCGGCCCCCAGAAGCGCTCGAGCTGGCGCGGATCGGCATAGGCATCCCACAGGCGGCGCAAGGGGGCCGTGAACTCGGCGGTCACGGTCAGCGTGAGGGCCTCGGGGTCCTTCTCGACGGAGGTGATGGGCATGATGGGGCCTTTCTCGGTGGTCAGTCGTCCTCGAGGAGCGCGTCGAGGCGCGAGATCCGGCCGCGCCAGATCTCCTCGTAGGCATCCAGTAGTCGCCGGGCCCGCTGGAGGGTCTCGGGGTTGCCGTGAACCAGTCGTTCACGACCCTGGGGCTGCTTGGTCACGAGTCCAGCCCCCTCCAGGACGGCCACATGTTTCTGCACGGCGGCGAAGGACATGTCATAGGTCGCGGCCAGCTGGGACACACTCGCCGGCCCGGTGAGGGTCCGGCGCACGATGTCGCGACGGGTCGCATCGGCGAGGGCCCGGAAGATCCGGTCCACCTCGTCATCGCTCAACTCAATATGTACAACCATTTGGTTGTAGATTAGACCCGGCCGTCGCCCGCGTCAAGACCGCTCGTGTCACGATGGACGGATGGAGAGCGCTGAGGTCAGGGAGGCCGTGCGCCGATGGGAGGAGTTCGGCGGCACGTGGCGCATCGTCGACTCCGGCGAGGTCAGCGGCGAGATGGTGGTCGCCCTGCTGCGTTGCGACGGCGGCGAACAGGTCGACGAGCTGCGCTGCCGCCCCGGTGATCTCTGACCATTCTGCGAGGATGGGTCGATGACCCGACGGCGGCGCCTCGCGACCCTCATCGCTCTGGTCCTCGGGGCCGCCACGGGACTGGTGGCGCTCGCCTGGGCCTTCCAGCGGTCCCTCGTCTTCGTCCCCGACAGCACACCGGTCGGGCCGGCGCCGGACGCGGTCGAGGGCGGCCGGGACCTGACCTATCGGACCAGCGACGGGGTGGAGCTCGGTGCCTGGCTGCTTCCCGCCGATGCGGAGGCCGACCGCGGTATCGCCGTGCTCTACGTCCCCGGCAACGGGGGCAATCGCGAAGGACGTCTCGGTATCGCCCGCCAGCTCACCGACCGCGGGTTCACCGTGATGCTGATGGACTACCGCGGCTACGGGGGCAATGAGGGGAGCCCCTCGGAGGACGGGCTCGCACGCGATGCCGTCGCGGCCGTCGAGGCACTGGCGGACGAGGGTTTCGGCCCCGAACGAACCCTCTACCTCGGCGAGTCGATCGGCACCGGAGTCGTGGCGCGGCTGCAGAGCACCCATCCGCCGGCGGGAGTTCTCCTGCGATCACCATTCACCGATTTCACGTCCGTCGCCCGGGAGCACTACGGCTGGCCGGCCGGCCTCCTGCTCCGCGACGAGTTCCCGGTCCTCGACCACCTGGCCGGATCATCCGTGCCGGTGACCGTCGTCCACGGCACGGATGACGAGATCGTGCCCTCGGCGTCGAGCGCGAGGGTCGCCGCCGGAGCGGGGCACCTGCACGAGGAGGTCGTGCTCGACGGAGTGGGCCACAATGACGCGCAGATGTTCGGCCCTCCGGTGGCTGACGCCCTGAGCCGGCTGGCCGATCGCGTCGTGTCTGGTGAGCGGAGGACGCCACCGACCGCGAGTGGTGCGCACTAGCGGGGACCGGGATCGGACCCCGAGCCGTCCGGGGCGGTCAGTTCTGCGGAGCGCGCGGCTTGTCCACCCAGGTGACCATGACCACCGAGATGATCATCAGCAGGAACCAGGACACCATCTTGTTCAGCGACACCGGATGCCAGGAGCCGACCTGCGTCGGATAGAGCCAGGCCCCCGACGCCGTGCCGATGTTCTCGGCGATCCAGATGAAGAAGGCCACCCCGATGAAGGCCACCAGCACCGGCATCCGGTGGACCCCGCGGAACACCCGGAAGTGCATGACGGTGGGCGCGTAGAGCACCAGGACGGCCACCACCAGGACCCAGCGGAGGTCCCAGACGTAGTGATGGGTGAAGAAGTTGGCGTAGATGAGCACGGCCACGACGGTGGTCAGCCAGCGCGCCGGGTAGCGATCGAAGCGCAGGTCGGACAACCGGTAGACCCGCACCAGATACGAGCCGACGGCCGCGTACATGAATCCCGTGTAGAGGGGGACGGCACCGAGATGCAGCACTCCCTCGCCGGGGTACTCCCACGAGCCGACGCTGGTCTTGAAGAGCTCCATCACGGTGCCCACCACGTGGAACAGCACGATGACGATCAGCTCGCGTCCGCTCTCCAGCTTGGTCACGACCATCGTCAGCTGGATCGCGACGGCGGCCACGACCAGGAAGTCGTTGCGGGCCAGGGCGGCGTCATCGGGATACCAGAGTCGTGCCGCGATGATGAGCACGAGCATCGCGGCCCCGAAGACGCACGCCCAGGCCTGCTTCGCGCCGAAGACGAGGAATTCGACCAGCTTGGCCCGGGTGCCGTGGGCCGGGGCATCGGCCAGGAGCGCATTCGCCCACCGGTGGAGCCGTCGCTCGACGGCGGTCAGGTCGTCCGATGGCTCCTCAGCGTGCACCAGCCCAGGGTAGGGCGTGTCTCCGAGCCCGGGCCGGTGCCGAGAGATCAGCGGGCGAGGAAGTCCACGAGAGCCGTGTTGAACTCCTCGGCATGGCTCACCGTGAAACCGTGCGGAGCGTCGTCGATCACGTGCAGCTCGGCATCAGCGACCTGCTCGGCGGTCCGCTGTCCGGAGACCTCGAAGGGCACGATCGCATCGGCGGAGCCGTGGATGACCAGCACGGGGACGTCGATGCGATCCAGGTCCGCGCGGAAGTCCGTGCGGCCGAAGGCGTCGATGCATCCCTGCACCGCCGCATCGCTCGCCGGGGTGGAGAGCGCGAAGGCCTGCTTGCGCTGATCGTCGCTGACCTTCAGCTCGTCATCGGCGGAGAAGAAGGTCACGCTGAACTCGTCGAGGAAGCCCTCGCGGTCGGCCGCGACCCCGTCGATCATCTCCTGGACATCGCCGTCCTGCAGCCCGCCGTCCGGATTGTCGTCGGTGATCAGCAGATACGGGGGGACGGCCCCCGCGAACACGGCCGAGCGGATCCGGCCCGAACCGTGACGACCCAGATAGCGGGCCACCTCGCCGCCACCCATCGAGAACCCGACGAGGGTCGCGTCGGTCACGTCGAGCGAGTCCAGGAGGGCGGCGAGATCGGCCACGAAGGTGTCGTAGTCGTAGCCGTCATCGGGCTTGCCCGAGGCGCCGAATCCGCGGCGGTCGTAGCTGATCACGCGGTAACCCGCCGCGGTGAGGGCCGGAAGCTGTGCGGACCAGGAGGCACCGCTCAACGGCCACCCGTGGATGAGGACGACGGGGCGTCCGTCACCACCGGTGTCCTCATAGGCGAGTGTCGTTCCGGCGACGTCGATGGTGGCCATGGTGCGGTTCTCCTCACGGTCGGTGATGGGGCTTCTTCGACCGTAGGGCCACGTCGCCGGCTTCGCAGGCCGGTGATGTCAGCCGGCGGAGCCGAGCGGGGTCTGCTGGTAGAGCGCCATCCTCCAGCGGTCGCCCTCGTGGACGTAGACACTGGTCATCCGCGCGGTGAAGGTGAGATCGCCCCGGCGGGCGCGAGCGCTGTAGACGAGGGCTGCTTCGGCGCCGACCCGTACGAGTCGCGGTTCATCGATGGCGTAGTCGTCCCATGGCGGCGCGCCGTCGAGCGAGGCGACCACGGTGGGGCGATCGAAGACCGAGCCGTCGGCGAGGACCATGACGCCGTCTTCGGTCATCAGATCCCCGTAGAAGCCGGCCCCCGAGCTGGAGCACAGGGCATCCCAGGCAGCGCGTTCCAGGGTCAGCAGTTCCTCTATCACGGCATCCATGGTTCGACCGTAACCCGCTTGCGCGGTGTTCTCAGCTCTGGTGATGTTGCTCCATGAGGGTCGGTGTCGTCACGGAGCTCAAGAACCACGAGGATCGCGTCGCGTTGACGCCTGCGGGGGTCGCGACCCTGGTGGCGGACGGTCACGAGGTGATCGTCGAGGCCGGCGCGGGAATGGGCTCGCACTTCGGCGACGACGAGTACCGGGCATCCGGGGCCCGGCTGTACGAGACGTCGACGGATGTCTGGCAGGACGCCGATCTGCTGGTGAAGGTCAAGGAGCCGGTGGCTGCCGAGTACGACCGGATGCGTGAGGGGCAGGTGCTCTTCACCTATCTGCACCTGGCCGCCGATCGCGCCGTCACCGAGGCGATCCTGGACAGCGGCACCACGGCCATCGCCTATGAGACCGTCGAGAGCCCCGGTGGCGGTCTTCCGCTGCTGGCGCCGATGTCGGAGGTGGCGGGTCGGCTCGCCACCCAGGTCGGTGCCTATCACCTGATGGCGCCGGCCGGCGGCCGCGGAGTGCTGCTCGGCGGCGTGCCCGGGGTCGCGCCGGCGGAGGTCGTGGTCCTCGGCGGGGGAGTGTCCGGGACCCAGGCGGCGACCATCGCCCTCGGGATGGGGGCCCGGGTGACGGTGCTCGATCTGTCGTTGCCACGGCTGCGGCAGCTCGACGAGCAGTTCGGCGGCCGGTTGACGACGCTCGCATCGAATCCCCAGGTGGTGGAGGAGTGTCTGCTCGGCGCCGATCTGGTGATCGGAGCGGTCCTCGTCCCGGGGGCCAAGGCCCCGACACTCGTCAGCAATGATCTGGTGGCGCGGCTCCGGCCGGGCACGGTGCTGGTCGACATCTCGATCGACCAGGGCGGCTGCTTCGAGGACTCGCGGCCGACCACGCACGATGACCCGACCTTCCCCGTGCACGACACGGTCTTCTACTGCGTGGCCAATATGCCCGGTTCGGTCCCACGCAGCTCCACCCTCGCCTTGACCAATGCGACTCTGCCCTATGTCCAGCGGCTGGCGAGGGACGGGTGGCGTGCCGCCCTCGGGTCGGATCCGGGCTTCGGCGCGGGGCTGAACGCACACTCGGGAGAGCTTCTGCAAGCGGCCGTCGGCGAGGCCCTGGGCCTGGAATCGGCCGATCGGCTGGACCTGCTGAGAGCGGAGTGAACCGCCCGAGATCGCGCCCGGCGGCGATGTGACGGAGATCAAATCGCGTCGATGAGGGCTTCTCGCGAGCGATGCCTCATCATAGATGTCATCACGTCGATTTGTTCTCGCATCGGAGGAAAAATGCCCGTCGCTGTGCGGTTGGTCCTGTTGCTCGCCGTGGGGATCGCCACCCTCGTGGTCGGGCGCCGCAAGCAGAAGGACGGGCTCGTGTTCGCGGGCGGGGCGCTCACCGCCCTGACCGGCTCGGCCTTCATCGCCTTCACCGCCGTCACCATCCTCTGACAGCGGCCGATACGGTGCGGGCCGGAGACGGTCCCGGCCCACACCGTATCGGTCACCGCCGCAGCGTGATGGTCTCGTAGCCCCAGCCCAGGACGGTGCCGCCGTCGACGCTCCATCCGGCCTCCTCGGCGAGCCGCGCGACAGCGTCGCCATCACGCGGTGCCGCTCCGCTCGCGGCGAGCCGCAGCAAGGCGCGATCGGCCTCCCGCGGTCCGAGCGCATCGGCGCGCAGCGACTCCACGAGGACGACCGATGAGGTCACCTCGCCGAGATCGCGCAGCAGACGTACCGCCTCGGCATCGGTGCGGTGCTCCAAGGCGAGGGCCGCGACAGCGGTGTCACAGGGGACGAATCCCTCGTGCCAGAGGACCGGGAGATCCCCGGCCTCATCGCGGACCGCCGCGAGCGGTCCTCGGTCCTCCATGACGACGAGCTCGGCTGCGACCTCTCGCGCGGCCAGCGCGGTGGCCACGGCGCCGGCGCCGGGGCCGGTGAGGCCCGCACGGTCGATCTCATTCCACGATGGATCGGCCGCGAGGGCGTCGAGGACGAAAGCGAGCGACCCCGCCCCGTCGACGAGCTCCTCGTAGTGGGCGGGCGACTCGAGCGCCGTCTCGTGCAGAGTGCGTCCGTAGTGGGCCTGCCAGCTGGGGACATCGGCCGTCAGCGCCTCGTCGAGGCTCAGCAGGCTGAGCAGCATCTCGGCCTCGAATCCGTCGTACTCCTCACGGGCGTGCTCATCGCCCAGCAGCGCCTCGCCCTGCTCACCCAGGGACCAGCGGCCGCTCCCGCCGGCCGTCCCCAGGCCGGGGCCCACGAGGACGGCGGGCAGGGGGGCGAGACCGGCTGCCCGGGCGCCGCTACG
>JAEZEJ010000002.1 GCA_023417775.1 Actinomycetes bacterium
GGACCGATGTCGATGCATGACGGCGGTGATGGCGACCGCGATGCATCGTCATCCGTCCCGGCCTCCGCCGCGATGACGCGGCCGAGTGCTGAGGCGTTCGGTCTGTGGTGCGGATGGGCCGACGCGGGGGTGTCGGCTCCGTGGTGGCGCAGGAGGAAGCGGCACACGCCCGCGCCGAGTGCGGTCACCGCGGCGATGACGAACATGACCACGAGGTAGGCGTGATCGAAGGCTGCCCGGGCCGTCTCCGTGAGGTCCGCGTCTCCCTCGGCGTACGCGAGTGTGCTCGCGAGGCTGTCGCCGGCCGCCGGCGGTGCGCCGGCGGGCAGACTGAGGGTCGCGGTGTACACGAGCGCGAGCAGGCTGCCGATGAAGGCGACCGCAGTCAGGTTGCCGAACTCATAGGACACCTCCTCGACCGAGGATGCCATCCCGGCGCGGTGGGCCGGCGCGTTGCCCACGATCGCCGTCGATGCCACGCCGGTGACCGCGCCCAGGCCCAGCCCCGTGAGCACCAGGGCGATGACGAAGAGGGCCAGGGCTCCGTCGAAGGTGAGGGCAGCGAGGATCACGCCCACCGTCGTGACCGCGAGGCCGCCGCCGATCAGCAGGCGGAGCCCCACACGATGCAGGAAGGCGCCCGCGAGCAGGGCGGAGGGAGCCGAACCCAGCGCCGCGGCGGTGACGAGCAGCCCGGATTCCAGCGGGGAGAAGAGTTCGACGAGCTGGAACCTCTGCGTGGTGACGAGCTGCAGGCCGGCGAGGTCGAACATGGCGAGCGCTGCGGCGATGACGCCCGCGGAGAAGGCGTTGTTGCGGAAGATCGCGAAGTCCAGCAGCGGATAGTCGAGTCTCAACTGTCGACGGGCGAAGGCGGTGAGGGAGATGATCGCGACGAGGGCCGCGATCGCCACGGTCGGCCACGAGGGCGGCAGGCTGGCGAACTCCTTGATCCCGACGACGATGGAGACGAGTCCGGCCATCGCCAGCACGGAGGACGTGAGGTCCCAGTGCTGCCGTTCGTCGACCCGGTCGGGTGGGGCGATGAGGAAGGTGCCGATCAGCGCGAGGACCACGACGGGCACGTTGATCAGGAAGACGGACCCCCACCAGAAGACCTCCAGCAGCGCACCGCCGATGATCGGCCCGGCGGCGGCCCCCACGACGGCGACGGCTCCCCACACGGCGATGGCCAGGTTGCGCTCGCGGATGTCCTCGAAGGTGACGCGGATGAGCGCGAGGGTGGCCGGCATCATCGACGCGGCACCGACGGCGAGAAAGGCTCGGGCGCCGATCAACGTGCCGGTGGAGGGCGCGTAGGCGGCGACGAGCGAGGCCACGCCGAAGACCACGAGACCGATGCGGAACATCAGCACGTGACCCAGCCGGTCGCCGAGGGTGCCGGCGCCGAGCAGCAGACCCGCCATCACGACGGGATAGGCGTTCATGATCCACAGCGCCTGCGATGTGCTCGCGCCGAGCTCCTCGATCAGCGTCGGCAGCGCCGTGTAGAGGACGGTGTTGTCGAGGGCGATCAGCAGGAGGGCGCTGCTGACGACCGCCAGCAGCGACCAACGACGTGCCGGGGAGATCATGGGCGGTCCTTTCGGTCGGCAACGTCCAAACTGTACCGGATGGACGGTACAGTTTGGGTGTCGAGTACGTCACCAGGAGGTCACCATGCGGGTCAGCAAGCGCGAGCACATCCTCGACACGGGGCTCGCGATCATCGAGCGCGAGGGGCTGACCGGGCTCACTTTCGAGGTGCTGGCCGCCGAATCGGGTGTCACCAAGGGCGGACTGCTCTACCACTTCCCCTCACGCGAGGCGCTGGTCGAGGCGATCCACCACCATGTGGCCGAGCAGTGGAGCGCGGCGGTGCAAGGTGCCGCGGGAGGCCGCGAGGCCGAGGACCTGGACGACCGCGAAAGGGTGGAGGCCTATCTGCGATCGACCACCGAGGCGACACGGGCCGAGCTCCTGCTGATGCTCGAGGCGGCCGACAATCGGTCGCTGCACCGCGTCTGGCGGGATGTGCTCGACCGCTGGGCCCCGGCGAACGGCAGCGACGATGACGCCGGTGTGCGCCGGCTCATCGTCCAGCTGGCCGCCGACGGTCTCTGGCTGCATGCGGCGATCGGCGGCGAGCCTCTCCCGGAGAAGCTCCGCGCCCGCGTCGACCGTGAGCTGGCGGCCCTGCTCGATCAATGAGGGTGGCGAGCCTGCTGTCCGGCTCGCCGGGTGGCGTCGGGAGTCTCGCCGAGCACCCGTCGGTACTGGCGGCCGAAATGGGCCTGGTCGGCATAGCCCAGCTCACCTGCCAGCCCGGCGAGGTCGATATCGGGCTCGGCGAACAGCCGCGTGGCGGCCTCCTGCAGCCGTCGGCAGTCCAGCAGCCACTTGGGGGAGACCCCGAGACCTCGTGACACGAGGCGTTCGAGGGTCCGGGTGGAGAGCTCGAAGCGCGCCGCGAGGTCGTCGACCCGGGTGAGCGAGGAGTCCTGCTCGGCCTCGGCGCAGACGGCGTTGAGCAGACGCCCCGCCCGCGGGACCCGGTCGGCGGCGGGCTCCAGCCATCGGCGCAGCGCGGCGGCCAGGGCCTCGGCATCGTCGGCATCGGGCAGCTCGGCGGGCGGGGCGATCTCCTCGCTGCCGGCCACGAGCTGACGCGGGGGCGTGGAGGTGAGCGCCGGGAGCGCCGCCGGGCGCAGCAGCAGTCCGATGGCCCACCCGTCTCCGGACAGCTCACGGATGTCGACCGACGGGTCGAGCCCGTAGAGGCGGGACTGCGCCGCCATGATGACGATATTGCCCGCCGGATAGGAGAGGACGCGCTGAGGCCGCGTCTCACCCTCGGGGATCGACCAGCGCACGACCCACACGTGCCGCACGAGATCGTCGAGGCCGATCGCGAAACGGTGGAACCGCACCTGAGGATCACCGGGGTTCACATGTCCCTTGGACTCGATCACAGGCACCTCCTGTCGGATTCGTTCAAGACGACGTGGGTCGGGCGGCGCGACGATCGTCTCTATGAGCGATCACCCTAAGGCCGTGTCCGGACAGTTCACCGAGGACGGCATCCCGCACGGCAGCACCAGTCTCACCCCGCACCTCGTCGTGACACCCGCGAGCGACGCGATCGCGTTCTACGAGGAGGTTTTCGGCGCCACGGTCGACGACGTCACCCGTTTCGGCGACATCATCGCCCACGCGGAGCTCGATCTGGGCCGGGGTCGCCTCACGGTGAGCGATCCGATGGAACAGTACGGACTCGTCGCACCGGACGGGGAGGACCGTGTCTCGGCCTCCTTCGCGATCTATGTGCCCGACACCGATGCGGTGGTCGAGCGTGCGGTCGAGCGCGGGGCCACGCTGCGCGAGCCGGTCGACACCTTCGTCTCCGGGGACCGCTTCGGCTCGATCCTCGATCCCTTCGGAGTCCGCTGGGCGGTCATGACCCGGGTGGAGGATCTCTCCGCCGAGGAGAGCCGGCGTCGCGTGGCGGCCTGGGCGGCCGAGCAGTAGGAGGCTCAGCGGCGAACGGCGACGAGATCGCGGATGAGGCGGTCCTTGGCGATGCCCTTGGCCTCGAACTTGGTGATCGGACGCCCCTCGAAGCGCGGTGACCAGTCACCGGAGAAGTCGAAGGCCTCGGCGCGGGAGAGGACCTCGCGCATCTGCTCGGCGTAGTCCTCCCAGTCCGTCGCCAGCCGCCACCTGCCGCCGGGGCGCAGCACGCGTGCCACGAGCGGCACGAAGTCGTCGGTGATCAGACGCCGTTTGTGGTGCCGCTTCTTGTGCCACGGGTCGGGGAACCACACGCGCAGCTCGTCCAGGGAGCCCTCCGGCAGCATCGTGGCGAGCGCCTGGGCGGCGTCGACGACGGCGAGACGGACATTGGTGACCCCCTCGTGGCGGATGGTCACCAGCGTCTGCGCGACTCCGGGGACGTAGACCTCGAGGCCGAGGAAGTCGGTGTCGGGGTTCTGGGCGGCGGCGTGCACCAGCGCCTCCCCGCGGCCGCTGCCGATCTCCATGACGAGCGGGGCCTCGCGTCCGAACACCGCGCGCGGGTCGAGCCGGTGCTCGGTATCGACCGAGGTGCTGGACACCGCGCGGGGGATGTCGAGGACATAGGCGCCGGCCAGCTCGTCCCAGGCGTCCTGCTGGCGCTCGGTCAGCCGCCCTCCGCGACGGATGAAGGAGACGATCTCGCGGTGGTACAGCGGGTCGACGGTCTCCTCACTCACCCGAACACTGTACGAGGGGGCTCCCCGGGGTAGTGATCCGGTTGCCGCGTTCCACTACGATGGGAGGACTAGAGCACATCACACGACCCGGAGGAACGATGCGCAGCAACAATCCTGTCTTCGCTCGAAGCGAGGAGTTCAACCGGGCCACGACGCCTCATTCGGACCCGTCCCAGTGGACGATCGATCTGAATGGCGACGCCGGCTCGGCCGCCCCGCAGGCTCCCGCCCGTACCGACCGGATGACGGTCGACTCGGTGGTCGAGAAGACCGGCATCACCCTGGGTCTCGTCGCGCTCGCCGCGGCCGTCACCTGGTTCCTGACGCCTTCGCTCGACACTCCGGGCGCGCTCGGCGTCACCATGACCTTCGCCATGGGCGGCGCGATCATCGGCTTCGTGCTGGCGATGGTGAACTCCTTCAAGAAGGTCATCAGCCCCGGCCTCGTGCTCGCCTATGCCGCCGTCGAGGGCGTCTTCGTCGGTGGTTTCTCCAAGGCCATCGCCGGCATGTTCGCCGAGGGCAGCCCGGGCATCGTCTTCCAGGCCGTGCTCGCGACGATCATCGCCTTCGCCGCAACCCTCGGTGCCTACAAGTTCTTCAACATCCAGGTGACCGAGAAGTTCCGCAAGATCGTCACGATCTCGCTGTTCGCCTTCGTCGGCGTCATCATCGTGAACTTCATCCTGAGCTTCACGCCGCTGGTCAACGAGGGCGGTCTGCGCGGCTTCGGCATGCTCGGCCTGCTGGTCTCGGCCGTCGCCGTCGTGCTCGCGGTGTTCATGCTGATCCTCGACTTCGACTACGTCGAGAAGGGCGTGGCCGCCGGCCTGCCGCAGCGTGAGTCGTGGCGCGCGGCCTTCGGCCTGACCGTCACGCTGGTCTGGCTCTACATCGAGATCCTGCGCATCCTCGCGATCTTCGCCAATAACGACTGATCCAGCGCAGAGGAAGGGCCGGCACTCCGCAGGGGTGCCGGCCCTTCCTCGTGTCCGGGCGATCCGCCTCGCCCGCAGTGGCGGTAGACCATCAACCTCAGCTCGCGTGTGGCAGTAGAGCATCAACCTC
This sequence comes from Actinomycetes bacterium, assembly GCA_023417775.1. GTDB lineage: Bacteria > Actinomycetota > Actinomycetes > Propionibacteriales > Nocardioidaceae > Aeromicrobium. The sequence continues at coordinate 5,322 of JAEZEJ010000002.1, forward strand.
GCCTCGCATGTGGCGGTAGAGCATCAACCTCATCGGGTCTCGATGACGTTGCTGGTCTACCGCTGCGAGGGCGGGGGAGAGGGACGGGGCCGCGTTCAGCGTCGGCAGCGCAGGACCCGGGCCAGTCGGCCCTCGCGGACCACCTGTGTGCCGCCGAGCTCGCTCGCCTCGGTCGCGGCCCGCGCGACGCTCATGTAGTCCCGTGGAGCTCCCGCATGGCCCTCGGAGCGGCGTTCGCGCCAGGAGGCGGCGGCACCGGCGTTGAGGAACGAGACCATCGTGGCGTAGCCGACATCCGAGGGGTGGAAGCGATCCTCGCCGAAGAGGATGTCGCCCTTGGAGACGAACAGCGGGCCCAGCAGATCGGCGAGCGTGACCGCTCGGCCGCCCGCAGCCAGCGTGGCGACCAGCTGGCCCCGGGCCATCTTGCGACTCAGGATCCGCGCGGCGACCCGCAGCGGCTGTGGGAGCTGCTTGACGGTGCCGAGATCCGGGCACGTCCCGACCACGACATCGGCTCCGAGCGAGCGGAGCTCGGTGATGGCGGCGGCCAGCAGGCGCCCGGCCCGCCGGGGCGGAACCTGATGGGTGACGTCATTGGCGCCGACGATGATGATCGCCAGATCGGGCCGGTGGTCGCGCCCGTCCGCGATCTGATCGCGCAGGTGGGAGGCACGTGCTCCGACCTGCGCGACCGTCCTGATGTCGACCGGGGCGTCGACGAGATGCGAGAGACCGATGCCGATCAATGCGGCCGGGGTCTGCTCGGCGCTCTTCATGCCGTAGCCGACCGCCGTGGAGTCTCCCATGAGCAGCACGTGGACCGGACGACCAGGCAGATCGACCCCGTAGACGCCGTCGGAGAGCGGCGGGACCTCATCGGTGGTGCCGATGCGTCGGCGTGCGAGCAGCACCTCGCCGATCAGCAGTCCATACAGTCCCGACAAGGCGACGGCGGCGCCGGCGACGGCTTTCGTCGTCCTCTTCTCCGGGAGTGCCATGCGTCCATCCTAGGGACGGCCTCCGACGCCCGGGCCAGGACGGCTTCACGGCCGCGGTGCTGTCGTCGCGCTCGCCTACGATGGCGGAGTGAACGAATTCGTACCCAATCTGCGTGACCTCGGCGGAGTCTCGGTGGCGGACGGCACGCTGCACACCGGACGCCTGCTGCGCAGCGCCCTGCCGCAGTCGGACGATCGAGCGCCCGAGGGGGTCACCTGGCCGCCGCGGGTCGTGCTCGACCTGCGGTCGGCGGCAGAGGTGGAGCCGGAGCATCCGCTGGCCGGCACCGGAGCGCAGGTGCGGTCGTTCCCGCTGCTGACGGCCTTGCGTCCCGGGGTCGCCCCGCCGGAGAGCCTCGCGGACCTCTATCTGCTGATGCTGCGTACCTCGGCCCCCCATCTGATCCAGGTGATCGACCAGATCGCGTCAGCCGACGGCCCCACGCTCGTGCACTGCGCGGCGGGCAAGGACCGCACCGGGGTCTCGATCGCGCTGGCCCTGGCGCTGCTCGGGGCCCGGCGCGACGACATCGTCGAGGACTATCTGGTCACCGCGCAGCACGAGGAGGAGATCGAGGCGCGCTTCCGGCGGGTCTTCGGAGCTCGTCGTGCGGAGGTGCCGGCCGCGTATTTCGCCACGCCGGTCGAGGCGATCACCGCGGTCCTCGACTCCTGGGAGTCGCACGATGACGGCGTCCACGGCTGGTTCCGGGCGGCCGGAGGCGATGCGACCACCCTGGATCGTCTGCGGGGACGGCTGGTCGGATGATCGGCGACCACACCATCGCGGCCCGCGAGGTCCCGCTCGGGGGCCTGCGCCAGCTCACGGTGCACCGCACGCTGCCGAGCCGTTCCCTGCCCACCATCGGCGCCTGGTGCTTCGTCGACCACTTCGGCCCCACCGATGAGGCCATGACGGTACTGCCGCACCCGCACACCGGGCTGCAGACCGTCACGTGGCCGGTGAGCGGCGAGATCCGTCATCGCGACAGCCTGGGCAGCGATGTCGTCCTCAAGCCCGGCGAGCTCAATCTCATGACCTCAGGGGACGGCGTGTCCCACTCGGAGTTCTCGGTCGACGCCGCCGAGCCGATGCACGGCATCCAGCTGTGGGTGGCGCTTCCCGATGCCGACCGTCGAGGGCGCGCCGGGTTCGAGCATCACGCCGATCTGCCCCGCGTCGAGGGCGAGGGCTGGCAGGCGACGGTGCTGGTGGGGGAGTTCGTCGGCGGTCGTTCGGCGGCCACGGTCTACTCGCCGCTGATGGGAGCGGAGGTGCGCCTCGAGGCCGGCACCCACGTCCTGCCGCTGGATCCGGCCTTCGAGCACGGTCTGCTCGCGGTCGACTCCCCACTGACGATCGAGGGCGAGCAGGTCGAGCATCGGCTGCTGCGCTACCTCGCACCCGGACGCGACCAGGTCGAGGTCTCGATCCAGGGTCCCGCCACGGTGATGCTGCTGGGCGGCGAGCCCTTCGAGGAGGAGCTCGTCATGTGGTGGAACTTCATCGGTCGCACCCACGAGGACATCGTGCGGGCGCGTGAGGACTGGCAGGCGGGAGCGGCCCGCTTCGGCCATGTCGAAGGCCACGACGGACAGGTCATCCCGGCACCACCGATGCCGGATCTGCGGTTGCGCCCGCGTCGTCGCCACCCGATCGGCTGAACCGGCCGGAGTTCGCGACCGCGGCCCCTTCCCCTCCGCAGCTCGTTCGGATACTGTCAGTATCCGAACGAGCTGGAGGTTGTATGTCCTACTTCACTGGGCGGGTCGCCGTCGTCACCGGCGCCGGATCGGGGATCGGCCGCGCCCTCGCCGTCGATCTCGCGAAGCGCGGAGCGAAGATCGCCATCAGCGATGTCGACACCGCCGGCCTCGCCGAGACCGAGACGCTCGCCCGGCGCCATAGCGCCGAGGTGCGCAGCGATCACCTCGATGTGACCGAGCGCGACGCCGTCCTGGCCTATGCGGACGCGGTGGCCGAGCACTTCGGGCAGGTGAACCTCATCGTCAACAACGCCGGGATCGCCTTCACCGGGGACATCGAGGAGATGGATTTCAAGGACCTCGAGCGGGTGACCGATGTCGACTACTGGGGCGTCGTCAACGGCACCAAGGCCTTCCTCCCGCACCTCATCGCCTCCGGCGACGGTCACGTGGTGAACGTGTCGAGCGTGTTCGGGTTGATCTCGGTGCCCAGCCAGGGCGCCTACAATGCGGCGAAGTTCGCGACCCGCGGATTCACCGAGGCCTTGCGGATGGAGATGATCGCCAAGCGCCGGCCGGTGTCGGTGACCTGCGTGCATCCGGGCGGTATCAAGACCAATATCGCCCGCAGTGCGGGGCAGAGCGCGGGACGCGATCACGATGCACTGGCGTCCAGCTTCGACCGCATCGCGCGCACCAGCCCCGAGAAGGCCGCGGCCGTCATCCTCTCCGGCGTGCAGAAGCGCAAGGCGCGGGTGCTCATCGGGGCCGATGCCGTCGCGATCGACGCACTGGCCCGGATCGCCGGACCCGCCTATCAGCGCCTGGTGGCGGCGGTCGGTACGCGAAACGGTCTGTGATGGCTGTTCGCAACGCATGGTCGCAGACCTTCGAGCATCCTCCCGGTCGTCTCCCGATCGCCGGGGACGCGCGGCACCTGCGCGATGGCACGCCGCTGCGCAATGTCATGAGGCTGGCCCCGCAGTTCGGCGGGATCTTCGAGGTCAAGGTCTTCGGCCAGAAGTTCGTCTTCGTTCAGAGTGCGGAGCTGGCGGCGGAGCTGTGCGATGAGAAGCGCTTCCACAAGGCGCTGTCCCCGGCGTTGAGCGCGCTGCGCGAGTTCGTCGGCGACGCCCTCTTCACCGCTCACGATGAGGAGCCGAACTGGCAGCGGGCGCACGACATCCTGATGCCGGCGTTCTCCCGCGACTCGATGCGCGGCTATCACGCCACGATGCTCGAGACCGCGGCCGAGATGTTCGCGGTCTGGGACGATCTCGACGGCCCCATCGACGTGACGGCCGACATGACCAAGCTGACGATGGAGACGATCAGCCGCTGCGCCTTCAGCCGGGACTTCGGCTCCTTCACCTCCCGTGAGGTGCACCCCTTCGTGCCGGCGATGGTCGCGGCGCTGACCACGGGGATGCGCAAGGCCTCCCTCGACACGATCCCCGGCGGCAAGCGGATCGCCCGCAAGATCGACGAGGAGAATGCCGATCATCTCGCCTATGTCGATGAGCTGGTGGATGGACTGATCGTCGACCGTCGGGCGAGCGGCGACCCGCGCGGCGATCTGCTGGATCTCATGCTGGAGACGGTGCATCCCGAGTCGGGCGAGCGGCTGTCCGATCTCAACATCAGACATCAGATCCTGACCTTCCTCGTGGCCGGACACGAGACCACCTCTGGTGCACTGAGCTTCGTGCTCTACTACCTGTCCCGGAACCCGGAGGCGCTGGCCAAGGCGCATGCGGAGACCGATGCCATCCTCGGGACCGACCGCGATGCCGAGCCGACCTTCGAGCAGGTGCCCAAGTTCCGGTACCTGCGCCGGTCCCTCGACGAGGCGCTGCGACTGTGGCCGACGGCACCGGCCTTCGCGCGCAGCCCGCGTGAGGAGACGATGCTGGCGGGCAAGTACCGGATGCGGCCCGAGGACTGGGCGCTCGTCATCCTGCCGCTGACGCACCGCGATCCGGCGGTGTGGGGCGAGGACGCGGAGGAGTTCGAGCCCGACCGCTTCCTCTCGGAGAACAGCCGAGGCCGGGCGAAGAACATCTACAAGCCCTTCGGTACCGGCGAACGCGCGTGCATCGGTCGGCAGTTCGCGCTGCACGAGGCGATCCTCGTGCTGGCCCGGATCCTGCATCGCTACGAGATCATCGGCGATCCCGACTATGAGCTGAAGATCGAGGAGCGGCTCACCATCGTGCCGCGCCAGTTCCGGGTGGAGCTCAGCCCGCGCACGCCGGCGCCGGGCGATCATTCACCGCCCGGCGCCGGCGGTGGCGCCGGAGATCGCTGCCCCGTCGCGCACAGACGCGTCGCCGGCTCTCACTCCCGCGCGTCGCCCGCAGATCCCTCGGAGATA
>JAEZEJ010000053.1 GCA_023417775.1 Actinomycetes bacterium
GAAGAGATCGGAGCGTCGTCGTAGTTCGGCTCGAAGTCCGCGAACGGAAGGTCGATGTACGGGTCGACGCTCACGCGCTCACCCCCCGCTCTCGCAGGATCGAGCGCTGACGCTCGGCACGGTCGCGCTCGCCACGGCGCTCGCACAGGTCGACGAGCGACCCCGCCTCGGCGATGTGCCGCGCAACGGCGGCACTGACGGCCTGCCGGGCGCGCCACTCGTCCTCGGCCTGCTCTCGACCGATCGAGATGCCGTGCTCCACGCCCAGCTCGTAGGACGCCAGGTGCAGCGTGTCCTCGTGGCCGTAGACGAATCGGGGATCAGTCATCGGCGCCACCACCGATCACCCGGTACAGGGGACGCAGCTCAGCGAGGATCACCACGGCGTTCTCGCCTCGAGCCTTCGCGCGCCGCGCCGCGAGCTCGGCCGACTTCACCGTCAGGTAGGCACGCCGGCGATACTTCCCGCCATTGAGCCGCACCACGACGACGAACGTGCCGTCGATGTGCCGGGCAAAGTCGTCCCAGCCGTGAGAAGTGGTCGGTAGAATGGGACTCAGGTCATCCGCCGGACCGCCGGGAGCCGCTTCCACCTTGTGGGGGCGGCTTTCGTGTGCCATCACGCAGCATCACCGCCCGCGAGAGCGGCAAGTTCCGCCTCAGCAGAGGCAGCGGTCGCCGTCTCCTCACGGGCGCGACGCCTAGCGCGCGCCGACTTGAGGGCGAGACGGGCAAAGTAGGCCTTGCGCGCGTGCTCCGCGCGACGTGCACGCTCGTCCGGTGGCAGCGAATCGTCGGGGTCGACCTGGCGCTCGAACTTCGCCATCAGCGCGGCCCGCGCGGGGGCTGTGCGCGCGGACCGATCGGTCGTGCGCGCCCACGAGTCGTGAGCGGCAATTTGGGCAGAAAGCCGACGCTCAGCGGCAGCATTAGCAGCCATGGGGGTTCTCCGTAGCAACCCAATGCCGCTGACGTAACGCGGCTTGCTACCGTCTACGAGCCCGTGGGCCCGCCCGTTTACGCCCGTCGGCGGCCGCCCGGAGTGTAGACGGCAGGAGAACCTCCGAAGCCAGAATAGCGGTGTACGACGCCCTTGTCTCGCATCGCCAGGGTGTTGCTACAGATCCCCCAGATTGAGCGAGCGCGCCTCTGCCGCGGCACGCTCCGAAGCGCGCGCCCTCGTGTACCTCATCAGCATGTCGGGCTGAGACCAGCCCGCGACCGCCATCAACCCACCCTCAGAGCCGCCGGCCGCGAGCCATCGGTGCGCGGCGGTGTGCCGTAAGAGGTGCGGGTGAAAGCCCGAGATCCCGGCCATCTTGGCGCGGTAGCCGAGCGCCTTGTGCAGCGCGTCGTAGGAGAACGCCTTGCCGCGGTCGCCCAGCCACAGAGCAGGGGTGTCAGCGAGGCGGTGGGTGCGGCGGACTCGGATGTAACGGTCGAGAGCACGGGCGGTCTGTGGCCCGAACGGCACGACGCGCCCCTTCCCGCCCTTGCCGCGACGCACGACCGCAGTGCCCGACGAAAGGTCGATGTCGGGCAGCTCGATTGCGACGCACTCCCCCGCGCGCATCCCGGACTCGACCATCAGGCGCACGATCGCCTCGTCGCGTCGCTCCCGGAGCTCGGGGCCGGTGCACGCCTTGATGAGTGCCTTGATCTGGTCATCCGTCAACGGCTCGATGACCTTCGCGTCGAGCTTCGGCGCCTTGAGCCCTACCAACGGGTCGGCGGGAAGTTCACCCTCTTCGAGCAGCCAGGCAGCGAACCGACGCACGCCCAGCTGGCGTGACCGCACCGTCGCGGCCTCGCGCCCTGCGTCGAGCAGTGCCGCCGTGAAGCCGTTGACCGTGGGTCGATCGAGCACGGCTGGCACGCCGGCCTCGGCACAGTAGGAGAGGAACGCGCGGACGCCGTCGGTGTACGACTTCACGGTCGCTGGGGACTTCCGCTCGGCCCGCAGAGCCAACTCCCACGACGGCAGGAGGCTCCCGAGGTCGAGGGGTTGCTGAAGCTTCGGCACGGGATTCACCCTAGCCGATATCTGGACTAGCAACGCTGTGCGGTGCTACCTTCGGCGTGTCAGGCACCCGAAAAGGTGATCTGACCTGCGGTAGCACCGCATCAGCGGCGTCTGCGTCAGTCGAGGTAGTCGCGCAGGACCTGCGAGCGCGACGGGTGGCGCAGCTTCGACATCGTCTTCGACTCGATCTGACGGATGCGCTCGCGCGTCACGCCGTAGACCTTGCCGATCTCATCGAGCGTCTTGGGCTGACCGTCCGTGAGGCCGAAGCGCATCGAGACGACACCGGACTCGCGCTCGCTGAGCGTGTCGAGCACCGCGTGCAGCTGCTCCTGCAGCAGAGTGAAGGAGACGGCATCGGCTGGGACGATCGCCTCGGAGTCCTCGATGAGGTCGCCGAACTCGCTGTCGCCGTCCTCGCCGAGGGGCGTGTGCAGGCTGATCGGCTCACGGCCGTACTTCTGGACCTCGACGACCTTCTCGGGCGTCATGTCCAGCTCTTGGGCCAGCTCCTCCGGCGTGGGCTCGCGACCGAGATCCTGCAGCATCTGACGCTGGACGCGGGCGAGCTTGTTGATGACCTCGACCATGTGGACCGGGATACGGATCGTGCGGGCCTGATCGGCCATCGCGCGGGTGATCGCCTGACGGATCCACCAGGTGGCGTAGGTCGAGAACTTGAAGCCCTTCGTGTAGTCGAACTTCTCGACCGCACGGATCAGACCGAGGTTGCCCTCCTGGATGAGGTCCAGGAAGAGCATGCCGCGGCCCGTGTAGCGCTTGGCGAGCGAGACGACCAGGCGCAGGTTGGCCTCGAGCAGGTGGTTCTTGGCGCGGCGGCCGTCGATGACGATCCACTCGAGCTCTTCGCGGGTCTTGGCCGAGAGCCGGCCGCCCTTGCCGAACTTCTCCTCGGCGAACAGGCCGGCCTCGATCCGCTTGGCCAGCTCGACCTCCTCGCCGGCGGTGAGCAGCGAGACCTTGCCGATCTGCTTGAGATAGTCCTTGACCGGGTCGGCGGTCGCGCCGGCCACCATCACCTGCTGGGCGGGCTCGTCCGTGTCATCGGAGGTCGACAGCGTGAAGGACGACTCCTCGTCCTCCTTCAGCGTCGGATCGGTGGCCAGATCCTTCTCGAACTCCGCATCGGGGATATCGGGCAGGATCTTCTTGCCGTTGGCATCGACCTTGGCGGCCTCGGGGACCTCGAGCGCCTCGGCGAGGTCGATGGTGCCCTCGAGCACCTCGGCGGCGTCCGCAGCGGACCCCTTCTTCGCCGTGGCCGACTTCTTGGCGGCCGTCTTCTTGGCGGGTGCCTTCGCTGGGGCCGTCTTCTTCGTCGAGCCAGCTGCTGGAGTCACCGGGACATCAACCTCGCATCATCGGTGGAAGGGCGCGACAAACAGCCCTGTGGTCAACCTCTGGGCACTAGTGTGCCACGCGGGGGAAACCGCCCAAGCGAGCGATGCCGCTTCTGCCCCTCATGACCAGGTGTGCACTGGCTCACCGGTGAGCATGTTCTGCTGATATTCCACCGTCAGATCGCGCATCGCCGTCAGCCGGTCGGTGTGCCGGTGCTCGTGCCGCTCGAAGGCCTCGATCATCCAGGTCGCGCCATTGCGACCCCGCAGACACCGCTCCTCGATGATCCCGAGCAGTCGTTCGGCCACATCGGCGTCGACATCGCTGGAGTCCAGGCCGGCGCGCGCCCGCGGCAGCAGATGGCGCACGACGAGCTCGCGCGCCGGGACGGTGCCGACACCGGGCCAGTACAGCTCCGTCTCGATACCGGTCCGGGCCGCCTCGTGGAAGTTCTCCTCGGCGGCCCGGAAGGAGAGCTGCGACCACACCGGCCGGTCCGCGACCACGAGAGCCTTGACCAGGCCGTAGAAGAAGGCCGCATTCGCCAAGGTGTCGACCACCGTGGGACCCGCGGGCAGCAGGCGGTTCTCGATACGCAGGTGCGGCCGTCCGCCGGCCACATCGTAGATCGGCCGGTTCCACCGGTACACCGTGCCATTGTGCAGCTTGAGCTCGCCGAGGTCCGGCACGCGCCCGGCCGCCAGCTCCTCGACCGGGTCCTCGTCCTCGACGACCGGAAGCAGCGCCGGGAAGTACTTGGAGTTCTCCTCGAAGAGATCGAAGACCGAGGTGATCCAGCGCTCACCGAACCACACGCGCGGCCGGACCCCCTGCGCCTTGAGCTCCTCGCTGCGGGTGTCCGTGGCCTGCTCGAAGAGGGCGATCCGGGTCTCGTGCCACAGCTGGCGTCCCAGGAGGAAGGGCGAGTTGGCGCCGACCGCCAGCTGCACGCCGGCCACCGCCTGCGCGGCATTCCACGCGGCGCCGAACTCATCGGGCTCGACCTGCAGGTGCAGCTGGGTGCTCGTACAGGCGGCCTCGGGGATGATCGTGTCCGTGGTGGTGGCGAGCCGGTCCACGCCGTCGATCTCGATCTCGATGTCCTCGCCCCGTGCCGCCAGGATCTGCTCGGACAGCAGGTGATAGCGGGGATTGGACGAGATCGCGTCCGCGGAGAAGTGTTCCGCGGTGAGGGTCGGCAGGATGCCGATCATCATCAGGTGCGCGTCGACCTCGCTCGCCCGGCTCTCGGCGCGAGCGAGGTCATCTCGCAAGGTGTCGGCGATGGTCGCGATCCCCCGCCCGGCGATCGGCACGGGCGGCACGTTCACCTCCAGGTTGAACAGGCCGAGCTCGGTCTGGAAGTCGTCATCGGCGATCTGTTCGAGTGCCTCCGCATTGCGCAGAGCCGGGATGCCTCGAGCGTCGACCAGATTGAACTCGACCTCGATGCCGATCTGCGGTTCGGCGACCGAGAAATCGTGATCGCTGAGCATCGAGGCGAAGGCGTCGAGACACCGTCGGACCTTACGGCGATACCGCGTGCGGTCCTCGCGGCTGAACTCCCTCGGGGCGACATCCTGTCCCATAGCCGACAGCGTAGTGGCGTCTCACGCCGGATGTCGGTCGAAGGATCGCTCCGTCGACGCCCCGGTCTCCGGAGCCTCGTAGACGCGCGGGTCGAGCCCGCATTCGACCATGCGTCCGAGCAGTCCGGCGAGCGTGTACTCGGGGTCGAGCGACCGCGCCCGGTCCAGGGCATTGATCGCCCGGGCCCCGTCGCTCGCCTGCCACGCGGCGAAGCCGGCCAGGCACAGCATCGGCACAGCCTCCACACCGCCCACGAGACGTGCCGCCGCGACCCAGATGTCGTACATGCGTCGAGCATCGCCCGCCGTGATCCTCGCCCACGCCGCATCGCGGCCGGGGAGCCATTGGCACAGCACCGACATCAGCACCAGGGTCCCGTCGTCGAAGGCCTCACCGTCGAGCAGTCGCGTCATCTCCTGTGCGTGCTCGCGCGCCCAGTGCGGACCGACGGGGAGCCGTTCGGCGACGATGTCCGCGAAGGATCGATCGACCCAGTCCCGGCGTGGTCGTGCGATCGGCTCGATCTCACGCCACAGGTCCTCGCGGTCGTCGAGAACCACCACGCCCTCCGCGGCAGCCCTGAGTCGTACCTCGTGCGTCGCGGTCAGCGCATAGGGCTCCCCTGCCGCCGGACAGTCCGGCAGGTCCGTCCAGAGCCGGTCGCGGGTCGCCCAGAGGCCGAGCACCTCGGGCAGGCGCTCGGGCAACAGCTCGCGCACCCGATGGACCATGTCCTCCGCCAGGGCGGGATCCTCCGACAACCCGACGAGGATCACGCCGTCGCCCTCCTGGCGGCTGAGGTGATGTACCAGCATCCGCGCGATCGTCTCCGCGTGCGCGTCCTCGTGCGGCAGGTCGAGGCGTGCCTTGAAGCCCAGACGGTGTCGGGGACCGCTGACGCAGATCCCGATGATCGACTCGCGTGGCACGAAGCCGAAGGCGGCGGGAAGGGTGTTGAGCAGATCCTCGAAGGTGCGGGCGCGGTACGGGTTCGTCGTGTCCATGGCAGGAGCGTGCGGGCGATGCCCCGATCTGACCAGGGCGCGCGCGTCGCCCCTGTGGACAGGCCATCTGATGTGGACGACGGGTTGTCAGGGGTCCAGGTGACAATAGGATCATGCGCACGACCGCATCGATCCTCCATCTGGACCTCGATGCCTTCTTCGCTGCCGTCGAGCAGCGCGACAAGCCGTCGCTCCGCGGCAAAGCGGTGATCGTCGGTGGTGTGGGAGGGCGTGGCGTCGTCTCGACCGCCTCCTATGAGGCGCGGCGCTTCGGGGTCCGCTCGGCCATGAGCATGGCCGAGGCACGGAGCCGCTGCCCCCACGCCGCCGTCCTGGGCGGTCGGTTCGAGGCCTATCGCGCGGCCTCGCGCATCGTCATGGACCGACTGCGCGATCTCTCGCCACGGGTGCAGCCGCTGTCCCTCGACGAGGCCTTCGTGGATCTCGCCGCGCACGACGACTTCGACCCCGAGACCGTCGAGGATCTCGTCACGACGCTGCGCGCCGATATCGAGGAGCTGACCGACGGTCTCACCTGCTCGGTCGGGGTCGCCAGCTCGAAGTTCCTCGCCAAGATCGCCAGCGAGCTCAACAAGCCGAACGGCCATTTCATCGTCGCTCCAGGCTCGGAGCAGCAGCTCCTCGCGCCGATGCGCGTCAGCGCCATCCCCGGGGTCGGCCCGGCCACCACCGAACGACTGCGGAGACTCGGCGTGGAGACCATCGAGCAGTTGCGCTCGATCTCCCTCGACGAGCTCAGCGGCAGCCTCGGCAATGCCTCGGGCCGATCGTTGTACCAGCTGGCGCGCGGCCAGGACGATCGCGAGGTCGAGTCGCATCGGGAGGCCAAGTCGGTGAGCGTGGAGGACACCTTCCCCGTCGACATCGCGGACCGCGCCGAGCTCGAAGCCGTCACCGACGCACTGGCACGCACCGTCGCCCGGCGACTCCGAGGTGCGGGCCAGTCGGGACGCACCATCACCCTGAAGCTGCGACGGCACGACTTCGAGACGCACACCCGATCCACCACGCTGGCGGCGCCCACCGATCACCCCCGCATCATCACCGAGACCGCCCTCGACCTGCTGAAGGCCGCGGACGTCACCGGCGGTCTGCGTCTGCTCGGCGTCGGGGTCTCGGGGCTGACCGACTGGGTCCAGGACGACCTGTTCACCCCCGAGAGCACGCCCGAGGACGACGCTCCCCCGGCTCGGTACGCTCGGCGCAGCCGCATCGTCGGTGTCTGGTCTCCCGGCATGGACGTCCACCACGCCGAGCACGGGGACGGCTGGGTGTGGGGATCGGGCCTGGGACGGGTGACGGTCCGCTTCGAGACCCGGCAGACCCCGGCCGGCCCGATCCTGACCTTCGCCGCCGACGACCCGGCACTGAGCCTCGCGGGCCCGGAGGCGGCCGGTACGGTCGAGACATGACGAGCTCCTCCACCCCCTCCGCCGGGATCCGGCCCTCGACTCCCCCGCAGGCCGAGCGGCGCCCCACGACGCGTGTGCACCACGGTGATGCGGTGGTCGACGAGTACGAGTGGCTCCGCGACAAGGAGGACCCTGCGACGCTCGCCTATCTGGAGGCCGAGAACGCCTACACCGACCAGGAGACCTCGCACCTCGAACCGCTCCGCGAGCGGATCTACGGGGAGATCACCGGCCGGATCCAGGAGACGGACCTCTCGGTCCCGGTCCGCCACGGCGACTGGTGGTACTACACCCGAGTCCAGGAGGGCCAGCAGTACGCGATCCGCTGCCGGTGCCCCATCGCCGATCCGGACGACTGGACTCCTCCGTCGCTGGATTCCGCGGCGCCCATCCCCGGCGAGGAGGTGCTGCTCGACGGCAATGTCGAGGCCGAGGGTCAGGACTTCTTCTCGCTCGGCGCCTTCAGCCTGAGCGACGACGATGCGCTGCTGGCTTGGTCCGTCGACACGACCGGCGACGAGCGCTACACGATCCGCGTCAAGGACCTGGGGACCGGAGCGGTCCACGTCGACATCATCGAGGGTGCGGCCGCCGGAGCCACCTGGTCCGCCGGTGGCGACTACCTCTTCTACACGGTGGTCGACGATGCTTGGCGCCCGCACGAGGTCTGGCGTCACCGGGTCGGCGGCGACGAAGACGATGTGCTGGTCTTCGCCGAGCCCGATGAACGCTATTTCGTCGGGATCGGACGCTCCCAGTCCGAGAGATATCTCGTCATCAGCGTCGGCTCGAAGATCACGAGCGAGTCCCGCGTGCTCCCCGCCGACGATCCCACCGGCGAGTTCTCCGTCGTGCTGCCTCGGCGCGAAGGCGTCGAATACGGCATCGAGCATGTCGTCCTCGATGGCCAGGACCGTTTCCTGCTGCTGCACAACGACGGTGCCCCCAACTTCGAGCTGGCTCTCATCGACCCGGCGGACCCGCACGCGAGGACGGTGGTGCTTCCGGCCGACGACACCACCCGCATCGAGGACATCGACGTCTTCGCCTCCTTCGTCGCGGTCAGCTATCGACGCGAGGCGTTGACCCGGATCGGGATCCTCCCCATCGAGGGCGATGGATTCGGTGCACTCCGGGAGATCGACTTCGATGAACCGCTCTTCGCCTGCGGTGTCGGGGCCAATGCCGAGTGGGAGACGCCGCTGTTGCGCATCGGCTTCACCTCGTTCGTGACCCCGGGCTCGGTCTACGACTACGAGGTGGCCACCGGCCGGTTGCTGTTGCGACGCCAGGTGCCCGTCCTCGGCGGCTACGACGCGGCCGACTACCGCCAGGAGCGTCTCTGGGCCACCGCCGAGGACGGTACCCGTGTGCCGATCTCTCTGGTCTATCGCGCGGATGTCGCCCGCGACGGCACGGCACCCGCGCTGCTCTACGGCTACGGCTCCTACGAGGCCTCGATGGATCCGGGCTTCTCGATACCGCGACTGAGCCTGCTCGACCGCGGCTTCGTCTATGCCGTGGCCCATGTGCGCGGCGGCGGCGAGATGGGACGCCACTGGTACGACGACGGCAAGTTGCTGGCCAAGCGCAATACCTTCACCGATTTCATCGCCTGCGCCCGCCAACTGGTCGCGGAAGGGTGGACGACCCCCGAGCGCCTGGTGGCCGAGGGAGGCAGCGCCGGTGGCCTGCTCATGGGCGCCGTCGCCAACCTCGCCCCGGAGTCCTTCACGGGCATCCTCGCCGAGGTGCCCTTCGTCGACAATCTCACCTCGATCCTCGATCCGTCGCTGCCGCTGACGGTCATCGAGTGGGACGAATGGGGCGATCCATTGCACGACCCCGAGGTCTACGCCTATATGAAGTCCTACGCCCCCTACGAGAACATCGGACCTCATGCCTATCCGGCCATCTGCGCCGTCACCAGCCTGCACGACACGCGCGTGCTCTATGTCGAGCCCGCCAAGTGGGTGGCCAAGCTGCGGTCGATCGCCCAGACGTCACGGCCCATTCTGCTCAAGACCGAGATGAGCGCCGGCCACGGCGGGGTGAGCGGCCGCTACGCCGCGTGGAAGGAACGCGCCTGGGAGCTCGCCTGGATCATCGATACCGCCGGCGCCGCCTGATCGGTGTGGTGCGCGAGCACGACCCTCGATCCGGGCTCGCCCACGGCCTCACTCCTTTCCTTGGCGTTCTGGAACGCCCAGAGCATCATGACGACGAACGCGAAGGCGGCGATCACCACGCCGACGATCGAGACGATGACGGCCGCGCCCGCCGCGCGATGACTCCGAGACGGCCGTCGCAACGCGACGATCGCCATGCCGAGCCCGATCGCCAGAAGGATCCAGCCTACGACGAAGACCTTGGGCAGACAGGCGATGACGGTGCCGGCGATGACGACCGCCAGGGCGATGAGCCCCAGCCGGTCCGAGGGCAGCGTGGACTCCTGGCCCTGCGGGTACCGCGGGAGCTCGGGCCCCTCCGAGTCGCTCATCCTGGCAACGTATCAACAGCGGGCCGGGGCGGCAGGGTTCCCCGGGATTGTCACCCTCATCACAAGATTGCCAAGAATCCCCTGAGAGCGGAATCCTCAGGAGGGCGGTCGCGTTGTACCAGGTGCAACCAAGTGATGGGAGACCCCCGTGGACCACAGCACCGAGATCGAAGGCAAGGACAGCGTCGGCATGTACCTGGCCGAGATCGCTCGTACGCCCCTGCTCGACGCAGAACGCGAGGTCGATCTCAGCAAGACCATCGAGGCCGGGTTGTTCGCACGTCACCTTCTGGATACCGGCCGGATCGGCCGTGCCAAGGGCGGCGCCCCCAAGCGCGCGACGCGCGAGGAGCTGGAGTGGATCGCCGACGAGGGTGAGCGCGCTCTCCAGGAGTTCATCCAGGCCAACCTGCGTCTGGTCGTCTCGATCGCCCGCAAGTACGGCCGCGCGCAGATGCCGATGCTGGACCTCATCCAGGAGGGCAACACCGGCCTCATCCGCGCCGTCGAGAAGTTCGACTACGCCAAGGGCTTCAAGTTCTCCACCTATGCGACGTGGTGGGTCCGCCAGGCGATCACTCGCGGTGTCGCGCAGCAGGCCCGTGTCGTGCGCCTGCCCGTGCACGTCGTCGAGGAGCTCAACCAGGTCTCCGGCGCTCGCCGGAATCTCGAGCGCGAGCTCGGCTACGATCCCGAGCCCGGTGAGATCGCGGCGGAGCTCGGCATGGACGTTGACCGCGTGATCGACCTGCTCTCCTGGGGCCGCGACCACGTCAGCCTCGACTCCCCCGTCGACGATGAGGGCGACACCTCGCTCGGCGACCTGATCGCCCGCGATCCGATGCCCGGCCCGGACGCCGCCGCACTCGACCACGCCGCCCGTGACCAGCTGCTCACCCTCGTCGACCACCTCGACGAGCGCGAGGCCGATATCGTCAAGGCCCGCTACGGCCTGCTCGACGGCCGCCAGCAGAAGCTGGCCGATATCGGCCGTCGTCACGGCATCTCGGCCGAGCGTGTGCGCCAGGTGGAGCGCCAGGCCCTCGCGAAGCTGCGCACCATCGCCGACCCCGAGCTGGCTGCGTAAGCTCCCTGAACGACGGAACGCCCCCACGCCCTACAGGGCCGTGGGGGCGTTCCTCGTTCAGTTCACGCGGAGGCGGCCGCGACGACCTTGTCCCACACCGCATCGACGGCGGCCCGCAGGTCGTCTCGACTGCCGCTGTTGTCGATCACATGGTCGGCGACGGCCAACCGCTGCTCTCGGGTGGCCTGCGCGGCGATACGGGCGCGCGCATCGGCCTCGTCCATCCCCCGAGCCTCCACCAGACGCCGGATCTGCACATCGCCGGGGATATCGACGACCAGCACCGCATCGAAGCTCGCGGTGGCACCCATCTCGACCAGGAGCGGGTTGTCGTGGACGATGATCGCGTCAGGGCCCGCCGCACGCTCCACCGCGACGGCACGGTCGCGGATCGCCGGATGGGTGATGGCCTCGAGGTCCTGGCGCGCGGTCGCGTCGGCGAACACGATCGCCCCGAGAGCGGGGCGATCCAGCGCGCCGTCCGAGGTCAGCACTTCCGGGCCGAAGCGCCGGGCGATCTCGTCGAGCGCTGGAGCACCCGGCTCGACCACCTCACGGGCCAGAAGGTCGTAGTCGATGATGATCGCGCCATGGTCGCGCAGCAGGGCACTGACGGTGCTCTTACCCGACCCGATGCCCCCCGTCAGGCCCAGGCGAGTCATCCGGTGCCTGCCGCACCGCGGGTGGTCACGTGCACATGATCGTAGTGGTCGGCGGTACCTCCGCCACGGCTGCTCATCGGCCGCCAGCCCTCGCCGGAGCGACCCACGGACCAGATCTTCTGCTCGTAGATGAGGTAGTCGATGCCGAGACGGGACGCATTGGCCTGCAGGTACTCGGCGATCCGCCATCCTGCTTCCCCGGAGATCATGATGTCCAGGGCGTGACCGGTGGCGTGCTCTCCGCGTCCCGCGACACCCCCGTAGCTGCTGACCTCCGGGAACGCGGCGCACACCGCGCGGTGGACGGCGATCGTGTCGGGCTGCAGTCCGCTCTCCACGCTCGATCCGGACGGGCACTCCCCCGTCGCCACGCCGGCCTCCGCCGGGGCCGCCTCGGGCTCGGGCTCGGGTTCGGGCTCAGGAGCCGGCTCGGTCTCCGAGAGCAGATCGGCCGGGACCCAGCGGATCAGGTCGTGATGGATCACCTGTCGGAAGCCGTTCTCCTCGGCTTCGCCGACGGTGATCTGGGTGCCCTTCCCGAGGGTGGCCAGCACCGGGGCGTCTTCACCGGCCGACGACCGGAGCTCGGTGTCGTCGATCAGGAACATCGCCCCTGCCGTGGCCTCCTCGGCCGCCGCCGCATCGGGCAACGGTGCGCGTGCCGCGCTGCGGCTGACCGGTGGCGTGTCCCGCGTGGCCAGCGACGTCCCGATGATGTCCGAGCGCATGCTCGCCGCGTCGGTGGCAGCCTCCGGCTGCTCGGCGACGGCGGTCAGCGTGGCGATCGCGGCGGCGGCGATGGCGGTGACTCCGACCGCGGGAACGGCCGCGGTCCTTGTCAGACCGACGCGCCACGGGGCACGACGGGACTTGCGATGTCCTGCGGACGGCACAGAGGATCCTCGTTCAGTCGACGACAACGCCGTCCAGCTTACGGGGATGACCCTGAGGACCCAAGCCACGTGTCCACCGTCACGCGGATGGGCCCGGGACGAGCGTGGCGTCGGGGGCCCTTCGCGATGCTCGTCAGCGAGTGGTCACTCGCCGCCGGTCAGCTTCTCACGCAGCGCCTGCAGCGCCTCGTCGGAGGCGAGCGCGCCGCCACCGGTCTCGGGAGCCACGGGCTCCGAGGAGTAGCCACCGGTCGGAGCGGCCTCGGGTGCCTCGGCACCGGCCTTCTCGGCGTCGGCGATCTGCTTCTTGTGCGCCTCCCACCGATCGTGCGCCTCGGCGTACTGCTTCTCCCAGGTGGCGCGGGCCTCGTCGTAGCCCTCCTGCCACTCGCCGGTCTCGGGATCGAAACCATCGGGGTAGATGTAGTTGCCCTGATCGTCGTAGGACGACGCCATGCCGTAGAGCGTGGGATCGAAGTCCTCGACGTCCTCGGCCACAGCGGTCTCGTTCGCCTGCTTGAGGGACAGCGAGATGCGGCGACGCTCGAGGTCGATGTCGATGATCTTGACCATGACGCGGTCGCCGATCTGCACGACCTGCTCGGGGATCTCGACGTGGCGCTCGGCGAGCTCGGAGATGTGCACCAGGCCCTCGATACCCTCCTCGACGCGGACGAAGGCGCCGAAGGGGACCAGCTTGGTGACCCGGCCCGGGACGATCTGGCCGATCTGGTGCGTGCGGGCGAAGTGCTGCCAGGGGTCTTCCTGGGTCGCCTTGAGCGACAGCGACACGCGCTCGCGCTCCATGTCGACCTCGAGCACCTCGACGGTGACCTCGTCGCCGACCTGCACGACCTCGTTCGGGTGGTCGATGTGCTTCCAGGACAGCTCCGAGACGTGCACCAGGCCGTCGACGCCGCCCAGGTCCACGAAGGCACCGAAGTTGACGATCGAGCTGATGACGCCCTTGCGGACCTGGCCCTTCTTGAGCTCGGTCAGGAAGTTCTGGCGGACCGCGGACTGCGTCTCCTCCAGCCACGCGCGGCGCGACAGGACGACATTGTTGCGGTTCTTGTCGAGCTCGATGATCTTGGCCTCGAGCTTCTGACCGATGTACGGGTCGAGGTCGCGCACGCGGCGCATCTCCACCAGCGAGGCGGGCAGGAAGCCGCGCAGGCCGATGTCCATGATGAGGCCGCCCTTGACGACCTCGATGACGGTGCCCTCGACGACGCCCTCTTCGGCCTTGATCTTCTCGATATCGCCCCAGGCGCGCTCGTACTGAGCACGCTTCTTGCTCAGGATGAGGCGGCCTTCCTTGTCCTCCTTCTGCAGGACGAGGGCCTCGACATTGTCGCCCACGGCGACGACCTCGTTGGGGTCGATGTCGTGCTTGATCGACAGCTCACGCGAGGGGATGACGCCCTCGGTCTTGTAGCCGATGTCGAGGAGAACTTCATCGCGGTCGACCTTGACGATCGTGCCGTCCACGATGTCGCCGTCGTTGAAGTACTTGATGGTCTTGTCGATCGCGGCGAGGAAGTCTTCTTCGCTGCCGATGTCGTTGACC
Organism: Actinomycetes bacterium; assembly: GCA_023417775.1. Taxonomy (GTDB): domain Bacteria; phylum Actinomycetota; class Actinomycetes; order Propionibacteriales; family Nocardioidaceae; genus Aeromicrobium. The sequence goes on from JAEZEJ010000053.1 coordinate 14,125, forward strand.
GCAACCTGCGGGGCCGCAGAAGGAGTTGCGAGGCCAGAAGTCATAAGGGATGGGCTCCGATGGATGGTGGATAGAGTTATCGATGCGCTCGCTGCCCTTGGATCGCGGCCCGCGGGACTACCCACGAACACGAGTTGCGGATCTGCTAGGTCCGAGACACGCACAGGCCACTAGCGCAACTACCAGGATACGTCACCCTGGTAGCAGTTCATAACCCGGGGCGAGGGTGTGGTATTCCCTCCGGTCAGGGAACAGGAGTGAGGAAGGCGCCCAAGGCGCGGGCGTAAAGCTCGACATCGCGAGCGGCCATCGTCTCGCGGGCGGCGTGCATCGCGAGCTGCGGCGCGCCCACGTCGATCGTCAGCATCCCGGTGCGTGCGGCGGACATCGGGCCGATGGTCGATCCGCACGGCAGGTCCGCGCGGTGGATGTACCGCTGCAGGGGGACGTCCGCCCGCTCGCACGCCCGCGCGAACTCCGCGGCGCCCTCGGCATCGGTCGCATACCTCAGGTTCTGGTTGACCTTGAGCACCGGTCCCCCGCCCATGCCGATGTGGTGCAGCGGCTCGTGCCGGTCGGCATGGTTCGGATGCGTGGCATGGGCCATGTCGCCCGAGGCGCAGATCGAGCCGGCGATGGCGCGGTGGTAGTCGTCCCGGGCGCCGCCGGCGGCCAGCACGATCCGTTCGACCGTCGTCGCCAGCAGATCGGAGGCGGCGCCCCGCTCGGAGGTGCTGCCGACCTCCTCGTGGTCGAACAGAGCGAGCACCGTGCGGCACGGCCCGGTCGGCACACCTGCGTCGAGGAATCCGCGTAGTCCCGCGTAGCAGGTGGCCAGGTTGTCGAGCCGCGGCGCGGCGATGAACTCGTCGTCGGCCCCGTAGAGCGCGCTGGGCTGGGCATCGGCGGTCATGACCTCCCAGCCGAGCACCTCGTCGTCGGAGACTCCGGCTCGATCCGCGAGCCACGGGAGGAAACCGCCCAGGCCGAGGGACCAGATGGCGTTGAGATGCAACTGCCGGTCGACATCGCCGCCTGATCGGTCGAGATGGATCGCCAGATGCGGCACCCGCACGACGGGCGCCTCGGTATCGACGAGGACGGATGCGCCGGACTTCAGGGCGAGCCGCCCGGCGACCTTCAGATCGCGGTCGAACCAGCTCTCCAGGATGGGCCCGCCGTAAGGCTCCAGCGCCAGCACTCCGAGACCCTCGAAGGTGCGGTCATGGTGCTGCTTGATGCGCAGATTGGGGCTGTCGGTGTGGGCGCCGATCACCCGGAAGCCCGCGTGCGAGGGGGTACCGGCGGCCTCGCGCCAGGCGACGAGCGAGCCGCCGCGGACCACGAAGTAGTCACCGGGTGAGGTCGGCCAGGCGTCCTGTTCCTCGACCTGGGTGAATCCCGCCGCGAGCAACTCGGCCGCCGCGGTGCGCACGGCATGGAACGGGGTCGGCGAGGCATCGACGAATCGGCACAGATCGGCGGCGGAGGCGGTGACCATATCGTCACCCTAGGCCACGCCGCCCTGTCCCCGACGGGCCGGAGACGGCGAGGGGCCGCCCGGCGGAGGGGGTCGCCGGGCGGCCAGTCGGATTCGCGGACTCAGCGCAGACGACGGCGCAGCGCCAGTCCTCCCAGTCCGAGCAGGGCGACCGCGGCGGCGGCCCCGGCGCGCAAGAGATTCGCCCGGTCCTCACCATCCTCGGCCGACAGCGTCAGCTTGTAAGCCGTGCGCGAGGTCGCTCCCTCGGGACTGCCATAGGGCTGCAGCTGCGATGCCCGCTCGGCACCCGCTTCGATGAGTGCGTACTTCTCGCCGTAGCTCATCGCCGTGCTGTTGCCGACATTCACCAGCTGCGAGGTGCCCTGCTCGGAGAGCTGCTGCGCTCCGTCAGGCAGCGCGGGCGCCTTCTCGGCCGCCTGATCGAGCCCGTCGGCGAGCTTCCCGGCGCCCTCGTTCAGCTTGCCCGCGCCCTCCGCGAGCTTGACAGCCCCCGGCGCCAACTCACCCGTCCCCGCCGCGAGCCTGATCGCTCCCTCGGCAAGCTTCGCCGCACCCGGCGCCAGCACCCGAGTCCCCGCAGCGAGCTTGTCCGTTCCGCCGGCGAGCTCATTCGCCCCGCCGAGAAGTTGGCGAGTTCCCGCGGTCAGATCTCCTGTCCTGGACGCAAGCTCGCCAGAACCAGCGGCGAGTTGGTCACTACCAGCTTTCGCGCGCTGGGCGCCCTTCACCGCATCTTCCGACTTCTGCCGGATCGTCTGCATCCCTGCGGTGAGCGCGGCGAGCGCTGATCGCAATGATGTTGGCTGGCCATCCTCACCAAGCGGGTCCTCGGGTGAGCCGATGCCTGCGTTCACTCCGCCAGAAAGCAACTCGAGACCAGACTTCAGACCGAGGAGTCCTGAGCCCGTTTTCGGATCAGAGCCCGTAATGGGCGTTCCCACACTTGCTCTGAGCTTCGTTGCCAGCCCGTCATTCAGCGCGGCTGCCGTCGTCAACGCCGCCTTGCGGGGATCACCCTCCGGAAGTGTCTGCGCCACGCCCCGTGCGCTGTCGCGGGCGAGTTCTGCGGCTTGGATACCACCGATGGTCTCTGGCGTCGTTCCCAGCTTCTGAAGGTCCTCCACCGACGCATCGATCTGGGGAACCATGAGACCAACGGTGCCGACAACCTGCGGTCGCAGTTTCTCGTTGAGGTTCTGATCCACCCCTGCAAGCCCGGCGATCACTTGATCAAGTCCCGCAACAAGCCCCGGTGATTGCGGGGTGCCGTTGCCAGAAAGTCCATCGCTCAGCGCCGCGAGACCGGTCGCTAGTTCACCGGTCTTGTCCGCCAGAGTATTGGCACCCACACCGAGTTTCTGCGCGCCCGTGTTCAATGCTCCAGCGCCGCCAGCTAGCTGGTTCGCTCCGGCGTTGAGCTGTTGCGCACCGGAGTTCAACTCTCCGGCACCGCCAGCCAACTGACCCGCGCCCGCGTTGAGCTGCTGGGCACCCGAGTTCAGGTCTCCGGCACCGCCGCTCAGCTTGTCGGCCCCGGCGGTCAACTCGCCCGTACCGGACGTAAGCTGGCCCGCGCCGTCATCGAGCTGCAGGATGCCGGCGACGAGCTCCTCGGCTCCATCGCGGATCTTCAGCAGATTCTGATCGATCGTGGTCGCACCCTCGGTGAGGTCGACACCCGCATCGGCGCCTCCCTTGTAGCTCTCCGCTCCTCCGGAGAAGGACGGACTCTCCAGCGGGTTGACCGGCAGTACCGACATGTTCGCCTCGGGGATGATCCCGTCCGTGATCTCAGCGGTGTAGCCGAAGGTCGTGCGGTCCGAGCCGATCGGCGGGAAGAGCGTCATCGTGAACGACAGCAACGTGCCGCCCTTGCCATCGCCGGCCGCATTGGCCTGCTCGCTCTGCACATCGGTGAAGTTCGACGGCAGCACCGTCGACATCGATCCGACCAGCGGCACGACCACCGCCATCGTGCGGGTCTGCTCCTTACCCTCCCCGTCGGTATAGGTGACCTCCTGCTGCTCGCCGGTCATGTTCCGCACCGAGTAGGTGACCTCGAGGGTGCCGTCCTTGCCGACGACATCACCAGGCTTCACCTTCTCACCGTCGAGGCGATACTCCACACGGACATCGACCGGCAGGTCACCGTCGTAGTCCGCGACGCTGCGATAGGCCTTCTCACCCTTGACCGAGGTGGAGATGCGCTGCTTGCCGTCACGCACGGAAGGACCACCGAAACCGTTGAGATTCCGCAATCCATCGGTCGAGACCGGATTCTCGATATCGACCGATCCGTCGCCCGTGACGATCAGCTGATCGTAGATCCGCTGGCTCGACACCGTGCCGGTCGCCGACAGCTTGGCATCGACCGTCTCGGTATTCGTGATCGAGACATCGCCCTTCACACCGGTGGCCGCCGCCGAGGCCACCATCGGGACCTGCGTGGCCAGCACGAGACAACCGCTCACCGCCGCCAGCGTCGCCACCGCGGCCTTGCGTCGAGTCCTCATCAGACGAGCTCCTTCTCATGGGCCGCGTGACGGCTGCGCTGGGGACGATCGACGCACAGGGCCGTGACCACCAGACCCACCACGACCGCCAGCACCAGGCTGGTCATCGTGGAGACCGACTCGGTGGCGAAGAGCGGAGGATTCTCTGCGAAGACATGCTCATAGGCGCCCGCGAACCCGGCTCCCCCGAGGAGGATCGCCCAGAACGGCAGCTTTCCGCGAGTGATGACGGAGGCCGCGGTCAAAGCCAGCACCGCCACCCCGATGATGAGCGCACGGCCGACGGCGGTGTCGGGCAGCACGGCGACCCGTACGGCGTATCCGGCCCATGCCACCGCGACACCGATCGCGAAGGCGGCGGTACGGGCGCCGAGGCCGTGATCCGGCACGAGCGCTACGACGGCGCCCAGACCGATGCCGAGGATGGCGACGAATGTGATGCCGAGGTCCAATCCCTCGCCCAACATCACGAAGACGGCCGCTGCGAGTGCCAAGAGGGCACCGGCGACCCATTCTCCCTTATTCATATTGTGATTCCGGATCCGCGGATGAGGGGGCGATCCGGATCTCCCTTCTACTCGACGTGAATCAGATCACATCGAACAGGGTTTGGGAATCATCCGAACGGCACCTTCTCGGTACTTCACCGAACTGCAATACGACAGCCGATAGTGCTCAGTGCCCGGCCTCGTGCCAGCTGCGCCCGTGCCCCACCGAGACGTCCAAGGGGACCGAGAGACTCGCTGCCGAGGCCATCTGCTCGCGCACCAGCTGCTCGACCCGTTCCTCCTCGCCGCGAGCGACGTCCAATACGAGCTCGTCGTGGACCTGCAGCAGCATCCGCGACCGCAGGCCGGCTCCCGTCAACGCGGACTCGACGCCCAGCATGGCCACCTTGATGATGTCCGCCGCCGAACCCTGGATCGGCGCATTGAGCGCCATCCGCTCGGCCATCTCGCGGCGCTGGCGGTTGTCGCTCTGCAGATCCGGCAGATAACGCCGCCGGCCCATGATCGTCTCGGTGAATCCCGTCTGCCGGGCCTCGTCGACGATGCCCGCGAGGTAGTCCCGCACCCCGCCGAAGGTCTGGAAGTAGTCGTCCATCAGGACCTGCGCCTCGCCGGGCGTGATGCCGAGCTGCTGGCCCAGGCCGTAGGACGACAGGCCGTAGGCGAGTCCATAGTTCATCGCCTTGATGCGCGCGCGCAGGCCGCCGTCGATATCGGCCGGATCCCGGTCGAAGACCTTGGCGGCCATCACGGTGTGGAAGTCGTGACCGGACTTGAAGGCCTCGATCAGATCGGCATCCTCCGACAGGTGCGCCATGATCCGCATCTCGATCTGGCTGTAGTCGGCGGTCAGCAGGGACTCGTACCCCTCGCCGACCACGAAGGCCTCACGGATCCGACGCCCCGACTCGGTGCGGATCGGGATGTTCTGCAGATTGGGGTCGGCCGAGCTGAGACGACCGGTCGCCGCGATCGTCTGGTAGTAGGTGGTGTGGATCCGGCCATCGGGCTGCACCGTCTTCTGCAGGCCCTCGACGGTCTGCCGCAACCGGGTGACGTCCCGGTGCGCGAGCAGATGCTCCAGGAACGGGTGCTCGGTCTTGGCGTAGAGCGACTGCAGGGCATCGGCGTCGGTCGTGTAACCGGTCTTGGTGCGCTTGGTCTTGGGCATGCCGAGCTCATCGAAGAGCACGACCTGCAGCTGCTTCGGCGAACCGAGGTTGACCTCGCGCCCGATGACGGCGTACGCATCCTGGGCGGCCGCGACCATTCGATCGGTGAACTCCGCGTGCAGGGCGTCGAGGTGGGCACCGTCGATCGCGATACCCCGCGACTCCATCCGTCGCAGCACCTCGATGAGCGGAAGCTCGACGGTCTCGAAGAGCTCCAGCGCACCGTGCTGCTCGACCTGCGGCCGCAGCTCCACCCACAGGTCGAGCGCCGCCCGAGCCCGCTGCGCCGCACTGTCGGCGCCGGCGGTGTCGTCATCGAAGGCGAGCTGCCCCGAGTCATCGCCCGCCAGGATCTCCCGGTGCAGGTAACGCACCGCCAGATCGGCCAGATCGTAGGAGCGCTGATCGGGACGTACGAGATAGGCGGCGAGCGCCGTATCGGCCCGCAGACCCTCGACCTCCCAGCCCTGGGCGATCAGGGCATGGAGCTGGCCCTTCGCATCGTGCATCGCGATCGGGCGCTCGGGATCGGCCAGCCAGCGGGCGATGGCGGCATCGTCATCGGCGTCGAGGGAGTCGAGCGAGAGCCACATGCCGTGGCCGTCGCCGGTCGCCACCGCGATCGAATCCGCACGGGCGCCACCCGGCCGCAGCACTCCCGCCACATCGACGCCCACCAGCGCTCCAGGGGCCGCGTACTCATCCAGCCAGGCCGACACCTCACCGGAGGCCGGCAGCGTCATGCCGAGGGCCACGGTGGCCTCGGAGGCGGACTCGTCTCCCCCGCCGAGGTAGTCGAAGAGACGCTCGCGCAGGGCCGAGAACTCCAGGGCATCGAAGACCCGGTGGATCGCATCGCGGTTCCACTCATTGGTGAAACCCAGCTCGGCCGGGGCAGCCGAGAGCTCGAGATCGCGCACCAGGGCGTTGAGACGACGGTTCCGCACGACATCGTCGAGGTGATCGCGCAGCGACTGGCCCGCCTTGCCGCCGATCGAATCGACATCGGCGATGATGCCGTCGAGACCGTCGTGGGCCGTGATCCACTTGGCGGCCGTCTTGGGGCCGACTCCCGGGACGCCGGGGAGGTTGTCGCTCGTCTCCCCCACGAGCGCGGCCAGATCGGGATACCGAGCCGGCGGCACGCCGTACTTCTCCTCGACCGCCTCCGGGGTCATCCGCGAGAGATCGGAGACCCCCCGCTTGGGATAGAGCACGGTGGTCCGCGAGGTCACCAGCTGCAGCGAGTCGCGGTCGCCCGTGCAGATGAGGACCTCCATGCCGGCTTCCTCGGCCTCGCGCGAGAGCGTGGCGATGATGTCATCGGCCTCGAAACCGGGCTTCTCCAGATAGATGATGCCCAGCGCGTCGAGCACCTCCTTGATGAGCTCGACCTGGCCCTTGAACTCCTGCGGCGAGGCGGAGCGGTTCGCCTTGTACTCGGCGTACTCCTCGGTGCGGAACGAGGTGCGCGAGACATCGAAGGCGACCCCGACATGGGTCGGCTGCTCATCGCGTAGGACGTTGATCAGCATCGAGGTGAAGCCGAACACGGCATTGGTGCTCTGCCCCGTCGTGGTGGAGAAGTTCTCCACCGGCAGCGCGAAGAACGCCCGGTAGGCGACAGAATGGCCGTCGATCAGTAGCAGTCGGTCCACGCCTGCCACCCTAGTGGTCGGCGCCGACAGAGCACTCCGAGGTCAGCTGAGGGCCGCCTCCTGGCGGCGCCGCAGGGTGCGCCGGACGGCCAGCAGCCGGCCGTTGCCGCGCGCGTGCGCGATCCGGTCGTCCAGCCGGGCGCGTAGGCGGCTGGTCGGCACCGCCCGGAGCACCGCGAGCTGGTTGAAGCCCATCTTCGTGAAGTACCGATTGGTCTCCCGGGCCTGCGTCGGCACGCTCGCCACGACGATGTCGCAGTCGTTCTCCTCGGCATGCGCGGCCATCGCCGACAACAGCAGGCGCGCGACCGATCGGCGCCGATAGGCCGGCAGCACCTGGACATCGGTGACGATCAACATGCCGGCGCGGCTGATGGGCGACACCGTCGCGAGATCGCCGACCACTGCTCCGATGACACGCTCGCCGTCGAGCGCCACGATGACCCGGCGAGCACGGTGCTGGAAGTTGTACTGCAGGGCGTCGGCCGCCTCCGCCTCGTCGGGGCGGCGCCAGAGCAGCTGCTGCGCCTCGGGATCATCGCCGCGGCCGGCCTCGGCGCAGATGCTCCACAGCTCCACCAGGCTCGACGCATCCTCGACCGTCGCGTCCCGCAACGTGACCACCGCACGACTTCTCATCGACCCGCGACCTCCGCCCAACCACCCCGAACAAGGCCTCAGCGTACGCCCCGATCCACGGCCTGGACAGCCCCGCTGCCCCACGGCAACCGGACGTGTATGTCCGAACAAAGAAATCGAACTGTTACCGCTGCCCGCTGCACACTCGCCCCGAATCCACCTATGCTCATGCGGAACGCGGACAGCCCGCTGTCCGTAACTGACGAGCAGGAGAACTGTGTGCAACGACGTCTGACGTCTGTGCTCGCGCTGCTAGGGGGGATGCTCTTCCTTGCCACCGGCGCCGCGAGCGGATCTGCGTTATCAACGCTTTCCAGCGAATCGGAGGGACAGAACACCATCACCGTCCGCGTGGTCGACTCACGCGATGAAGCCGACAACGACCCGGTCGCCGATGTGGACTTCGACGTGGCCAAGGATGACGGCAGCTTCGAGGAGACCGGCACGACCGATGCCCAGGGCCAAGGGGTGGTGGAGATCCCCGCCAACGGCAAGTACACGGTCGAGCTCGACGAGGACACGCTCCCGTCGGGCGCGGAACTCGAAGACGGCCGGTCCACGCTGGAGGTCCAGATCCTCACCAGCGGCAATCGCGCCGTGCAGTTCAACATCGGCGACGAAGCCAAGAGCGGGCCGAGCCTGGGCCAGCAGTTGGTCAACGGACTCACCTCGGGGGTGAAGTTCGGCGCCATCATCGGGCTCGCTGCACTGGGACTGTCTCTCATCTTCGGCACTACGGGGCTGACGAACTTCGCACACGGCGAGCTCATCACCCTCGGTGCGGTGTTCACGCTCTTCCTCAACCGTGGCCTCGGGCTTCCCGTGATCGTCGCCGGATTCGGCGCGGTGCTCTTGGCCGGGCTCTTCGGCTGGGGGCAGGACCGAGCGCTCTGGCGACCATTGCGCAATCGCGGCACCGGACTCGTCGCCATGATGATCGTGAGCATCGGCTTCGCGATCCTGCTGCGCTATCTGTTCCAGTACGTGATCGGCGGCCGCACGCAGCCGCTCACCCAGTACGTCACGCAGTCGCGCATCTCTCTCGGACCGGTCTCGATGACCCCGAAGGAGATCTTCATCGTCGTCGTCTCCTTCGCCGTCATCGCGCTCACCTGCCTCGTCCTCATGAAGACCCGGCTCGGCAAGGCCACCCGGGCGGTGTCGGACAATCCGGCACTGGCGGCCTCCTCGGGCATGCGAGTCGACGGAGTCGTCACGACGGTCTGGATCCTCGGCACCGGACTCACCGGCCTCGCCGGTGTCATGCTCGCCCTGGATCAGCAGGTCATGTTCCGGATGGGCTTCAATCTGCTCCTGCTCGTCTTCGCCGCGGTCTGCCTCGGTGGGCTCGGCACCATCTGGGGAGCGCTGCTCGGCAGCCTCATCATCGGCATCCTCGTCGAGGTGTCGCCGGTGCTGGGCATGCCGGCAGAGCTCAAGCCGGTGGGCGCTCTCATCGCGCTCATTCTCATCCTGCTGCTGAGACCGCAAGGCATCCTCGGCCGCACCGAGCGGATCGGATAAGGGGACGCCATGAACTGGGGATATATCTTCGAATTCGCCATCACGCAGGCCCTCGGGCCCACCGCGGTGGTGTACGCGCTGGCCGCGATCGGCCTGAACATCCACTTCGGATACACGGGCCTGTTGAACTTCGGCCAAGCCGGCTTCATGGCCGTCGGCGCCTACGGCACCGCGGCGAGCGTCGTGACCTTCGGCATCCCGCTGTGGGCCGGACTCCTGGTCGGCCTGCTCGCCACCGTCGTCCTCGCGCTCATCCTGGGAGTTCCGACCCTGCGCCTACGAGCCGACTACCTGGCCATCGCGACGATCGCCTCCGCGGAGATCCTGCGCCGGATCTTCCAGTCGGTGACCTTCTCGGACACCTTCGGCGGCAGCACCGGCCTCAGCGGCTTCGCCCGCGACTTCTACGCGCTGAACCCGTACACCGACACCGTCAGCCTCGGTTTCATCAGCTTCCGCAACACCACGGCGTGGGTGCTGACGGTGGGCTGGGGTCTCGTGCTCCTGTCCTGCCTCATCGTGTGGGCGGCCACCAAGAGCCCGTGGGGACGAGTCCTCAAGTCGATCCGCGAGGATGAGGACGCCGTGCGATCGCTCGGCAAGAACGTGTACTGGTACAAGATGCAGGCACTCATCCTGGGCGGTCTGTTCGGCGGTCTGGGCGGCATCGTGCTGATCCTGAGCCAGTCGGCGGCCGTCCCGACCGACTTCGCCACCAACACGACCTTCTTCGCCTGGGCGTGTCTCCTGCTCGGCGGAGCCGCTCGCGTCTGGGGCCCCGTGGTCGGGGCGATCATCTTCTGGTTCCTGCTGAACTTCCTCGGCGAGCTCTTCTCGCAGATGACGCGCGGCGCGGATCCGATTCTGCCGACCTGGCTCATGACCGAGACCCAGGCGAGCCTCATCCGTTTCATCATCCTGGGACTGGGGCTCATGCTCTTGATGATCTTCCGGCCTCAGGGAATCTTCGGCGACCGAAGGGAGCTGGCGATCGATGCCCGCTGACACCAACGCCACCACCGGGCCGGCGGCCCTGCAGGGCCTGGCCACCGAGCCGGGCGTCGCGAAACCCGATCCGATCCTGGTCGGCGACCAGATCAAGCGCAGCTTCGGCGGTCTGACCGCCGTGGACGTGGGACACATCGAGGTCCAGCGCGGCGCCATCACGGCCCTCATCGGGCCCAATGGCGCCGGCAAGACCACGCTGTTCAACCTGCTGACCGGCTTCGACAAGCCGGACTCGGGCTCGTGGTCCTTCAACGACCAGTCCCTCAGCGGGGTGCCGGCTTTCAAGGTGGCTCGCCGGGGCATGGTGCGCACCTTCCAGCTGACGAAGGTCCTGGCGAAGCTCACCGTCATCGAGAACATGCGGCTGGGTGCCACAGGACAGCGCGGTGAGAAGTTCCTCAGTGCGCTCTTCCGCCCCCTGTGGAAGGGCCAGGAGGACGACATCACCCGACGGGCCGATGATCTGCTCGCCCGGTTCAAGCTCGACACGAAGCGCGAAGACTTCGCCGGCTCGCTGTCGGGCGGCCAGCGCAAACTGCTGGAGATGGCGCGTGCGCTGATGGTCGATCCCGAGCTGGTCATGCTCGACGAGCCGATGGCCGGGGTCAACCCGGCGCTCAAGCAGTCGCTTCTCGGACATGTGAAGTCGCTGCGCGAGGACGGCAGGACGGTGCTCTTCGTCGAACACGACATGGACATGGTCCGCGACATCTCCGACTGGGTCATCGTGATGGCCCAGGGAGAGATCGTCGCCGAGGGCACACCCGCTCAGGTGATGGCCGACGAACGCGTCATCGACGCCTACCTCGGCGCCCACCACGACACCGACCTGACCGAGCTCGACGAGGAGGCCGTGCAGGCCGAGGCTGAGGCAGAGCTCGATCAGGAAGAGGAGGTGAAGAAGGATGACTGACACCGACGCTCTCGCCATCGAACGTGAGAAGCATCTGACCGGCGCCGAGGACGCCGTACTGCGCGCCGATGATCTCATCGCCGGCTACCTGCCGGGCGTCAACATCCTCAACGGAGCGGACCTGTACTGCCAGCGCGGGGAGCTCGTCGGCATCATCGGTCCGAACGGAGCGGGCAAGTCGACCTTGCTGAAGTCGCTCTTCGGTCTGGTCAAGGTGCACAGTGGAACGGTCAAGCTGGAGGGTCAGGACATCACCAATCAGCGCGCCGACCAGCTGGTCGCCAAGGGAATCGGCTTCGTCCCTCAGACGAATAACGTGTTCCCGAGCCTGACGATCGAGGAGAACCTCGAGATGGGGTGCTACCAGGCGCCCCGTCAGTTCACGGAACGCTTCGAGTTCGTGACCGATCTGTTCCCCCGGCTCGGCGAACGCCGCAAGCAACGGGCGGGATCGCTCTCCGGCGGCGAGCGGCAGATGGTGGCGATGGGTCGCGCCCTGATGATGGATCCGTCGGTGCTCCTCCTCGACGAGCCCTCGGCGGGCCTCTCCCCCGTGCTGCAGGACGAGGTCTTCGTGCAGACGCGCACCATCAACAAGGCCGGTGTCTCGGTCATCATGGTCGAGCAGAACGCTCGCCGATGCCTGCAGATCTGCGACCGGGGCTATGTGCTCGATCAGGGCCGCAATGCCTATAGCGGACGCGGTCGCGAGTTGGCGAATGATCCGAAGGTGATCGAGCTCTACCTCGGCACCCTCGGCGCCAAGGCCGACTGAGAGCACCGGCAGAGGGGCTGGACCGCAGTGGTCCAGCCCCTCTGTCGTGTCTCCGATCCCCTCGACTCGGGGGACACACGAGAGCCCCGGCCGAAGAGGCCGGGGCTCTCGCTACCTCAGACGGTGCCGGGTGCCTCAGATCTCTCCGAGGATGTAGTCCAGCGGGCTGTGGTTGTTGTTGGCGCCGTACTCATAGACGCCGATGGTGGCGGCCGTCGGGCTGCCGGTGTCACCGAGTTCGATCGGGCCGGAGGCACCGTCGTAGTCGATGTCCTCGCCACTCTCCAGCAACTCCTTGCAGTCGGCGAAGGTCTCGCACTTGGTGCCCTCCTTGGTCACCTCGACGATGTGCTCCGCGACGTCTGTGCCGGCATCGGAGTCCGCGGCGATCGCCGCGAGCGCCGAGACGATGACCGCGTCATAGGACTCCGCCGAGTAGGTGAAGTCGTTCAGCTCGGGATCGATCTCCAGCAAGCGGTTGCGGAAATCGTCCGAGAGCTCCGGACCGGGCATGGTCGCCTTGACGCCCTCGAGGGTGCCCTCGGGGAACTCGCCCTCGTAGTTGGCGATATTGCCGTCCACGAAGTAGATCTGGACATCGGCCGGACCGACACCGGCGGAGACCATCTCGGGGATGATGCGCTTGGTCTCGTCGAAGGCGATCAGGGCGACCGCGTCCGCACCCGCGTCGGCGATCTGCTGGATCTCGGTGCCGAAGGTCGTGGCATTCGGGTCATAGGGCACGGCCGCGTCGACGGTGCCGCCGCTCTGCTCGAAGACCTCCGTGACGACATTGGAGAGCGCGTCGCCGTAGTCGTCCTGTCGAGAGAGGATCGCCAGATTGCTGTGCCCGTCGCTGGCGGCCAGATTGGCCAGCACATTGCCCTGCAGGACATCGGACGGCGCCGTGCGGAAGTAGAGTCCGCCATCGTCGTATTCGTCGAACTCCGGCGAGGTGTTGGCCGGCGAGAACTGCACGACACCGGCGCCCGTGATCTGGTCGATGACCGTCATCGAGACACCGGACGCTGCCGCACCGATGATGACATCGGCATTCTTGCTCAGCAGGTTGTCGACCTCGCCGGGGGCGATATTGGGCTCGCCGTCGCCGGAATCGGCGCGCTCGTGGACGACCTCTTCGCCGAGGACGCCACCGGCCTCGTTGATCTCCTGGACCGCGAGATCGACACCAGCGAACTCCGGGGGGCCGAGGAACGAGAGGCTGCCGGTCTGGGGAAGCAGTGATCCGATGGTGAGGACGCCGTCCGCCTCGACCGAGGAGCCGCCGCCACCGTCCGCGTCGTCATCGTCCCCGCCGCCTCCACAGGCTGCTAGTACGAGGGCGCCTGCTGATGCCACTGCCGCGAAGCGGAGTGTCTTGCTCGTGCGCTTCATCAATCCTCCGATAGATCGTCCGTCACCCGGGGTGACCCCGGGACGTGATTGCAGAGGACTCTAATCGCCAAATGTGACGTTCGGCGCACTGTGAGGTATTTCAGGTGTTTCGTAGCCAAGTTGTAACTCGCGCTCAACCGCGCAGCGAGGGCCCGTTCTCGATGACGGCCTCGGCCACCTGGCGCATCGACCGCCGCACGTCCATGGCCGTCTTCTGGATCCACCGGAAGGCCTCGGGCTCGCTGATGGACAGCGCCTCCTGCAGCACCGATTTAGCCCGTTCGACGGCCTTGCGGGTCGCCAGCTGCTCGGAGAGATCGTCGATCTCTCCTTCGAGCACACGGATCTCGGCGAAGCGACTGCGGGCCATCTCGATCGCCGGCACGAGGTCGGCCGCGGTGAAGGGCTTGACGAGGTAGGCCATCGCGCCGGCCTCGCGGGCGCGTTCGACGAGCTCGCGCTGGCTGAAGGCCGTCAGCATGACCACCGGGGCGAGACGTGCCCGGGCGATCTGGGAGGCGGCGGCGATCCCGTCGAGCCGGGGCATCTTGACGTCCATGACGACGAGATCGGGACGGTGCTCGGTGGTCAGGGCGACCGCCTGTTCACCGTCGGCGGCCTGGGCCACGACGTCGTAGCCGGCTTCACCCAGCATCTCGGCCAGATCCATGCGGATCAGGGCCTCGTCCTCGGCGATGACGACGCGCGGGGTCGGGCTCGGGGTCGAAGAGGTCACCCCGTAAGGTTATCGGGCGCGTAGTCGCAGCGGCCGGGTTGGCGGAATGGTAGACGCGATGGTCTCAAAAACCATTGTCCGAAAGGGCGTGCGGGTTCGAGTCCCGCACCCGGCACCGCAAAAGCGAGGCACCCCGCAGAGCGAGGCGACCACGCGGCGCAAGCACCCACGGCTGAGCCCCATCCAGGCCGGCCTTCTCGTGAAGTGAGAACCCCTCAAATCTGACCCCCACGGGCTCAGCCCGGTGCCGGCTTGCCGGCTGGTGAGATCACGAACTCGGCCGAGCTCACGCCGGGGCCATCTCAGTTTCCGAGACGCTCTGGCCGAGCCTCACCACTTTTGCCGGGTTGGGGCCCTTTCCGAACCTGGAAAAG
>JAEZEJ010000073.1 GCA_023417775.1 Actinomycetes bacterium
GGCGGCCACCAGGCCACCGGGCGCACCACGTCACCGCATTCCCGCTATCCCGCCAGGCGACTCTCCCGGTCGTAGTTCTGACCGAGGAAGCGCGGCTGACGCGCCCAACGGAAGGCGAACATCATCACCACGAGGGTCGCGACATAGGGCAGCATCAGCACGAACTGGTGCGGGATGCCGATACCGGCCACCTGGGCACGCAGCGCCAGCACCTCCATGCCGGCGAAGAAGGCCGCACCCGCGAGGATGTACTGCGGACGCCAGCCGCCGAGGAAGGCCAGCGCGATCACCAGCCAGCCGCGTCCGGCGACCATGCCCTCGGTGAACGTGCCGGTGTAGACCATCGGCAGGTACGCCCCAGCCACACCCACCAGACAGGCCCCCAGCACCGAGGCGACGATCCGCGTGCGCGCCACATTGACGCCCAGGCTGTCCGCCGACCGCGGGTTCTCACCGCAGGCGCGGAACCGCAGGCCCGCATTCGTCCGGTACATGAACCAGAACAGCAGGCCGGACAGGATGAACGCCGTGTAGACGAGCAGATCGTGGTCGAAGAACATCTCCCCCAGGTACGGGATCTTCGACAGCAGCGGGATCGGATAGGACTCCAGCGTCGGGATGAGCGGCGGCTCCAGGGTGGTGCCGACCGCCACGCGGTACAGCAGGCTCGCCAGACCCAGCGCCGCGAAGTACAGCGCGAGGCCGACGATGAACTGGTCGAGACGCCAGGTGGTCGTCATGACACCCAGGATCAGACCGAACAGCCCGGCCACCGCCGCCGCGACGAACACGCCGACCGCATTGCTGCCGACCGAGTAGCTCACCAGGAAGCCGACCGCCGCGCCGAGGACCATCAGGCCCTCCTGGCTGACATTGAAGACGCCCGCCCGGCCGCTGAGCACCGTACCTTGGGCCGCCAGCACGAAGGGCACCATCGCCGGAAGCACCAGCGCCACGAACTCCGCGATCTCGTTCATCGCACTCGCCTCTCGAAACGCCGACGCACCACATCGGACAGCAACAGGAACAGCAGGATCAGGGCCTGCACGATCAGCACCAGCTCGACCGGCACCTGGGCCGTGCGCTGCATGGAGCTCGCGCCGACCTCCAGCACCGCGATGCCGAAGGCGACGACGGGGATCGCCGCCATCGATCCGCGGGCCATGAGCCCGACGATGATGCCGAGGATGAGGAAGTTCGACTGCATCCCCTCGAGCATCTTGCCGTGGACACCGGCGACCTCGATGGCGCCGGCGAGACCGCCGATGCCACCGCCGACGACGATGCCGAGACCGGCGAGCCGAGAGGTTCGCAGTCCGTGCACGAGCGAGGCACGGGGATTGGCTCCCACCGCCCGCATCTCGAAGCCCGACGGGGTACGGCGCACCCACAGCCACACCGCCACGCAGACCACGAGGGTGAGGACGACGCCCAGATGGATCGGCGGTGGTCCGCCGATGCCGGGCAGCCGGGCTCCGTCCCCGACCGGGACGGTCGCGGGGTGTCCCGCGCCGGCATCCGGCCACACATGCGAGGCCACATAGTCGATCAGCTGGAAGGAGACGAAGTTCAACAGCACGGTGCTGAGGATCTCGTTGACCCCGAACCTCACCATGAGGACCGCGGCGATGCCGGCCCAGACGGCGCCGGCGAGGATGCCCGCGATCAGGACCATGGGCAGGAGCACCGGCAGCGGAAGGTCCGACAGCAGGATGCCCATCGCGACACCGCCGGTCGCGCCGACGAGCAGCTGACCTTCGGCACCGATGTTGAACTTTCCGGTCGCCAGCGGGATCGCGAAGGCATACGCGCAGAGCACGATCGGCACCCACTTGTGCAGCGTCTCCACGAGCCCGAAGGGAGTCGAGAACGAGGTGGTGAGGATCGACTCGATCGCACGCACCGGGTCGTACCCGAGCGCGACGATGATGATCGCTCCCACGACGAATGCCGCCAGGATCGAGAAGAGATAGCTGCCGGCCATCCACAGCAGACCGTTCGCCTTCTTCTCCGCGGCCACGGGTGCGGGCGACGGAGCCGGTTCGGTCGTCTGGACACTCATGCCGCCACCGCCTGGACAACGAACACGACAGGCCGATGCCGGCATGAGGAGGTGTTCATGGTTCGCTCGCTTCGCTCGCTCATCGCTGCACTCCCACTCCGGCCATGCTCTGGCCCACCGCCGTCTGGTCGACGGCACCTCGCGCCCATTCGCCGGCGAACTCGCCGTTGTAGATCGTCACCAACCGGTCCGACAGCGCCACCAGCTCGTCCAGGTCCTCCGAGAGCAGCAGCACCGAACAGCCGGCATCCGTCGCCTTGCGCACCTGCTCGTAGACGAACTGCGTCGACCGCAGGTCCAGGCCCCGGGTGGGGTTGTGCAGGATCAGCAGGCTCGGCTGGTGCGCGAAGGCACGTGCCAGGATGACGCGCTGGATATTGCCGCCGGATAGATCGCCGGCGAGGGCATTGGGCCCGTTCGCACGGATCGAGTACGTGTCGATCGCCTCGGCGGCCTTCTGTCGCGCCGCCTTCCAGTCGATGAGCCCGCCCCGACGGATATCGGAGGATCGCTGCGAGCCCAGGACCAGGTTCTCGGCCACCGTCATGGTGGGCAGCACCCCGTCGCCGTCGCGGTCCTCCGGCACATAGGCGACCTTGGCGGCGAGCCATTCCCGGGTGGGACGGCCGACGAGATCGGTGCCCCGGATCCAGACTCCACCCGACTCGGGGGCGCGCACGCCCGCGACCGCCTCGGCGAACTCGACCTGCCCGTTGCCGGCGACCCCGGCGACCCCGAGGATCTCACCACGCGCCATCGAGAAGGACAGTCCGCGGACCGCCTCGACCCCGTGATCGTTGCGGACCCGCAGGCCCTCGACTCGGATCGCGCCGGCCTCGGTGGGCTGATGGTGCGAGGGCTCGACCGATTCGACCACCTCGGCGACATCCTCCACGTCCTCGACCACGCCGGTCGCGATGACCGCCGCCTCCGGGACGCCGTCGTCGAGGTCACGGCCGACCATGATGCCCGCGAGCGCCTCGGCATCCGTCTCCTCACGACGGACCGTCGCGATCCGCTGCCCGTCGCGCATGACCGTCATCCGGTCGCAGGCGGCCATCGTCTCGCGGATCTTGTGGGTGATGAGGATGACGCTGAGTCCCTCGTCGACCATCGTCCGCATGGAGCCGAACAGCTCGTCGACCTCGCCGGGCGTGAGATTGGTGGTCGGCTCGTCGAGGATGAGCGTGCCGACCCCGCGGTACAGCGCCTTGAGGATCTCGACCCGCTGACGCACGCCGACGGGAAGGTCCTCCACGATCGCATCCGGATCGACGTGCAGGCCGAAGCGGCTGCTCAGCTCGGCTACCTGCTCACGCGGATCGGACAGATCCAGTCGCCACGCCGGGCCGGGAAGCTTGGTCCCCAGCACGATGTTCTCCGTGACGGTGTAGCTGTCGATCTGCAGGAAGCTCTGGTGCACCATGCCGACCCCGGCGTCGATCGCATCCTTGGGCGAGGCGATGGAGACCTCGCTACCGTCGATCGCGATGCTGCCGGCATCGGCCCGGTAGAGGCCGTAGAGCACGTTCATCAAGGTCGTCTTGCCCGCGCCGTTGCCGCCCAGGAGGCCGTGGATCTCGCGCGGAGCCACCTCCAGCTCGGCTTCATCGAGCGCCCTGACGGGGCCGAACTCCTTGACGATCCCGCGCATGGCGAGCCGTGGAGTCACGTCGCTCACTTGGGCTCCGTCTGATCGAGCTCGACGGTGATGGACCCGTCCTTGATGCCCTCGACGGCCTCGTCGACCGCGGTGCGCACCTCGGCGGGCACCGCGTCGCTGACCTCGACGCTGGCCCCCTTGCCGAAGCCCATCTGGTAGTAGCCGGAGCGCTCACCGGACTCGATCGACTCGAGGATCTCCTGCAGCGGCTGCTCGAAGTCGTAGAGCACCGTCGCGGCGTAGTGGTCGGGCCCGTTCTTGGACTTATCGGTGTACTTGACGGTCAGCCACGCCTCGCCCGCCGGCTTCTGGGTGACGGCCTTGAAGGCACCGACGACGCCGAGGTTGAGGGAGGTCACGATGACGTCATTGCCGCCGGAGAGGAGCTGGGTGGTGAGCTGCTGGGCCTTGACGGTCTCGTTGAAGTCGCCCGACCAGACGGGATTCAGGGTGACATCCTTGCCGCTGTCGGCGATGGCCTGCTCGACCGCGTGCACCTCCGAATAGGAGAACGGGAGCGACAGGCCACCGAGGTAGCCGACCTGGCCGCTCGAGGTGAGGTTCGCGGCGAGGGTGCCGATCGGGTAGAAGACGGTGTGGAAGTTCCGGTCGATGACCCAGACATTGTCGGGCTGGTTCTCCGGCTCGCCGTCGAACTCCGCGATGAAGGTGACGTCCGGGTTCTGCTCGGCGATCTTGGCGGTCGCATCGTAGAACTGCGAGCCGTGCGTCCAGACCACGGAGAAGCCGTCGGCGACGTACTCGTTCAGGACCCGCTCGATATCGGGGACGGGCACGCTCTCGGAGTGTCCGGTGCGAGCACCGTCGGCCTCGGCCGCTTCGAGGGCCTTGAGCCCCAGGGCGTTGTAGTCGGCATCGGTCGTCGGGCCCGAGAAGATGCCCGCGACGCTCACCTCGTCTCCGCCGCCGGACTCTCCGCCGCAGGCGGCCAGGAGCGTCATCGCCACCGCTGCTGCCGTCACACTCACCACTCGGGTCCACCGGAACATGGACGCTCCTCTCGATCAGGGCGGGTCGGTATGACCTACGCCACAAGGTGAGAACATTGCAGCGTCTAACGAGTCGAGCGGTCATGGTGGGTTACTGCCAAAAACTCAGGGAAATTTCAGGCAGATTTCGTTTCCGGCGGGGAACTTCAACTTTTTCCCTGGCATCCCAGGGTGATCGGAGACCCCTCGGATCACCCGAAGCGGAGGATTCCCGCCGGACCGCGACGTGATACCGCGCACGTAGATTTCACCGTCATTTCAACGGTTTCGGCCAGGTAACGCGGGAGCGGCATACGGAAACCCCGACGCGAGGCAGGGGACCGTCGAGTGGCGAGAACCTAGAGGACGGTGTAGTTGGGAGCCTCGACGGTCATCTGGATGTCGTGCGGGTGCGATTCCTTCAGGCCGGCCGCGGTGATCCGCACGAAGCGCCCCTTCTCCTGCAGCTCGGGCACATTGCGCGAGCCGACGTAGAACATCGACTGGTGCAGGCCGCCGACGAGCTGGTGCGCGACCGTCGACAGCGGACCGCGATAGGCGACCCGGCCCTCGATCCCCTCGGGGACGATCTTGTCGTCGCTGGTCACATCGGCCTGGAAGTAGCGGTCCTTGGAGTAGGACTTCTTGCCGCGTGAAGCCATCGCGCCGACCGAGCCCATGCCCCGATAGGCCTTGTACTGCTTGCCGTTGACGAAGATCAGCTCTCCCGGGCTCTCCTCGCAGCCGGCGAGCAGCGAGCCCACCATGACCGAGTCGGCACCGGCCACGAGCGCCTTGGCGATGTCCCCGGAGTACTGCAGGCCGCCGTCCGCGATGAGCGGGACGCCCGCCGGCTTGGTAGCGAGCGATGCCTCGTAGACGGCCGAGACCTGGGGGACGCCGACACCGGCGACGACACGCGTGGTGCAGATCGAGCCCGGACCGACGCCGACCTTCACGGCATCGACGCCTGCGTCGACCAGCGCCTGGGCGCCCGCACGGGTGGCGATATTGCCGCCGACGATCTGAACGCCGTCGAAGGCAGGGTCGGCCTTCAGCCGGCGCACCATCTCGAGGAGCGCGCTGGCGTGCCCGTGCGCGGTGTCGACGACGAGCACGTCGACCCCCGCCTCCATCAGGCGGCCGGCGCGGTCATAGGAGTCGCCGAAGAAACCGACGGCGGCGCCCACGAGCAGTCGGCCCTCGCTGTCCTTGGTGGCCAGGGGGAACTGCTCGGACTTGACGAAGTCCTTGACGGTGATGAGGCCCGCGAGGCGACCGTCGGCATCGACGATGGGCAGGCGCTCGCGCTTGTGCGCGCGCAGCAGCTCGGCGGCGTCCTCGCGGCTGATGCCCACCGGCCCGGTGATGAGCGGCATCGGGGTCATGATCTCGCCGACCGTCTTCTGCGACCATTCCGCGACCGGCACGAAGCGCAGATCGCGATTGGTGATGATGCCGAGCAGCGTGTTGTCGGAATCGACGACCGGGAGGCCCGAGACGCGGTACTGACCGCAGATCTCGTCGAGCTCCTCGAGGGTGGCCTTGGGGTGGGTGGTGACCGGATTGGGGATCATGCCGGTCTGGGTGCGCTTGACGAGGTCGACCTGGTAGGCCTGATCCTCGATCGAGAGATTGCGGTGGAGGATGCCGATGCCGCCCTCGCGGGCCATCGCGATCGCCATCCGCGACTCGGTGACGGTGTCCATCGCGCTGGACAACAGCGGGATGCGCAGGGTGATGTCGCGGGTCAGCCGCGCCGTGGTGTCGACATCGCTGGGGATGACATCGGTCTCCCCCGGCAACAGCAGCACATCGTCGTAGGTGAGCCCCAGGCTCGCGAACTTCTCCGGGATACCGACCTCGCTCATGCCGTCACCCCCACCTGGACCGAGATTTGCTGGGTATTCGTCAACCCTGCACGGTCTGCGTTGACGAAGATGGAGCAAATCTCGGCTCTGCGCTCGCTCATGTCCCAAGTCTACGGCGGGCGACCACCGCGACACACCCGGCCGCCAGCGCTGTGAGCCCGAGCACAGCCCAGGCGGTCGCGGGCCATCCTCCACCGCTCCAGGCGAGGCCGAGCGCGGCCCCGAGCACACTCGATCCGGCGTAGTAGCCCGAGACATAGAGACCGCTGGCCGCCGGGCCGAGATCGCGTGCGACCACCGGCATCCAGCCACTGGCGACCGCGTGCGCGGCGAAGAATCCCGCGGTCAGCAGGACGAGGCCGAACACGATGAGCCACAGCCGGTCGACGAGGGTCACCGCGACGCCGGCGGCCATCAGCGCCAGGCCGACGACGATGCTGACCGGGCGGCCGAAGCGGTCGGCGGCCCGGCCGGCCACGACCGAGGCCACCGTCCCCGCGAGATAGGCCAGGAAGACCAACCCCACGAGGCCGGGCGAGAGCGAGAAGGGAGGGGCCACGAGCCGGTAGGTGAGGAAGTTGTAGAGGCCGACGAAGCCGCCCATGAGCAGGAAGGGGATCGCGGCCAGCGCCCAGACGTCCACCCGCAGCCAGGCGCGCGGGTCGGCGCGCACTCGCTCGGCCTGCTCGCGACGGGGCACCTGGTCGCTCGAGGGCAGCAGGATCATGAACGCGACAGCGGCCGCGGCGGCACCCGCTCCGAGGACCGCATCGGCCACCCGCCACGGGGCGAACTCCGAGACGGCGGAGGTGACGAGCCGCCCGAACACCCCGCCGAGGGTGTTGCCGGCGACATAGAGTCCCATGGCCTGGCCGAGACCGGCCGGATGCACCTCGGCACCGACATGGCCCATCGCGACACCGACGACCCCGGCGAGCGCCAGCCCCAGCACCACGCGCGCCCCGAGGAGGAGCTCGAAGGTCGGCATCACCGTGCTGATCAACTGTGCCGCCACCGCGATGACGAGACCGACCCGCATGACGCTCGCTCGCCCCACCCGCTGCCCCAGCCAGGTCGCCAGGACGACGGTGATCGCGAGTCCCCCGGTGCCCGCCGACACGGTGAGGGCGGCCGCCGTGGCGGAGACGTCGAAAGCGGCGCCGATCTGCGGCAGGAGCGGCTGAGTGCTGTAGAGCATGCCGAAACCGGCGATCCCCGCCATGAGCATCGCCCAGTTGAGCCGCCGATATCCCGGTGTCCCGGGCCGGTGGCCTTCCTGTGCGCTCACCCCCGTGACGCTACCTGCGCCCCATCGTCGCGGACGGGGCGAGTCCCTACCCCTGCACTGCGAAGGCCGGACGGAGGGTCGCCTGGATGAAGCGGGCGGCATCATCGGGGGTGAGCCGTCCGGCGCTGATCTCGTCAGCGGCGCCGTGCAGGACGACGTGGGTGGTGGTCAGCAGCCAGCTCACGGGCAAGTCCGTGCGGAAGACGCCTTCGCGCCGACCGCGTTCGAGCAGGTCGCGCATGCGCGCCTCGGCGGCCTCGTGGAGTTCACGGATCCGGGCGGCCGGAAGCTCCTTCTGCGCCGCGAGCAGCAGAGCGCGCGCATCATTCAGCAGCGTCCAGCTCGACGCGATGAGGCGGCTGAACGCCTCCCCCGCATCGCCGTCGAGCGGCACCTC
This sequence comes from Actinomycetes bacterium, assembly GCA_023417775.1. GTDB lineage: Bacteria > Actinomycetota > Actinomycetes > Propionibacteriales > Nocardioidaceae > Aeromicrobium. Next base: position 8,271 of record JAEZEJ010000073.1, read on the forward strand.
GCGCAGCACGTCCTCACCGCGCTCCAGGCTCTCCACCAGAGCAGCCTCGATGAGTTCGGCGCGAGTGGCGAAGTGCCCGTAGAGGGTCATGCGCCCCACCCCCGCCTGGGTGGCGATGTCGGCGATCGACGCATCGGGGTCTCTGCTCAGCGCCACCGGGGTGGCGGTGAGGATCTTCGCCCGATTCCGCTGGGCGTCTGCCCGCCGGGGCCGCGTCTGACCGGTCGCCATGATCCACCTCACAACTCGTACGGGAATGCTTGAGTTATTCTACCGGTTAGAAACTCGTACACACTTGATTGACTTAGGAGAGCATCATGACCACCCCGTCATCACCCGTGAGCGCAGTAACGGCTCACCCCCGGCGCTGGCTGGCACTGGCGCTGCTGGGCACGGCCCAGTTCATGCTGATCCTCGACGTGACCGTCGTGGCCATCGCCCTACCGCAGATGGAGGCCGACCTCGCGTTATCGCGTGAGGCGCTGACCTGGGTCGTCGCGGCCTACACGGTCGCCTTCGGCGGGCTGATGCTGCTCGGAGGCCGCAGCGCCGACCTGTTCGGCGCGAAGCCGATCGTCTACGCCGGCCTGTCGACCTTCATCGCGGGCTCCTTGGCCGCCGGGCTGGCCGATGACGGCACGGTCCTGCTCGGCGGCCGCATCGCCCAGGGCATCGGAGCGGCGATGCTCTCCCCCGCAGCGCTCTCGGTCGTGGTGCGGCTGTTCGAGGGCGACGAGCGCAACCGTGCCCTGGGCATCTGGTCCGCGCTCGGAGGCGGCGGCGCCTCGGCCGGCGTGCTGCTCGGCGGGCTCATCTCCGCCGGACCGGGCTGGCCTTGGGTCTTCTTCATCAACGTTCCTGTCGGCGCGATCGTTCTACTCGGCCTGCTGCGCACACTCCCGCCGCTGCCGCCCCAGGCCACCCCCCGCGCCCGCCTGGATGTGCTCGGCGCCGTCCTGGTGACCGGCGCGACGGGCCTGGCGATCTATGCGCTGACCATCGCCGGCGAACACGGCTGGACCGCTCCCCGGACCCTCGCCATCGCGGCAGTCGCGATCATGCTCTATCTGTCGTTCGGCTGGTGGCAGAAGACCACGCGTTCCCCGTTGATGGATCTCTCCCTCCTGGGCCGGCGCCCGGTCTTCTCCGGCGTCTTCGTGCTGGGGATCGCCACGGCACTGATGGTCGCGGTCTTCTTCCTCGGCACCTTCTACTTCCAGCAGTTCGCCGGACACGGGCCTCTCGCCACGGGACTGCTGTTCCTCCCCATCGCCCTGGCCACCATGGCCGGAGCGCAACTCGCCGGCCGCCTCGTCGGCGCGCTCGGCGCACGTCTCCTGGGCGTCCTCGGCATGATCGTCGGCGCCGCCGGACTCCTCGTACCGGCGCTGTGGTCCACCACGGCGAGCGCCACCGCCGGGATCAGCTTCGGTGCGCTCGGCATCGGGATGCTGTTCGTCGTCGCATCCGTCACCGCACTGGGGCAGGTCGCTCCCGAGGAGGCAGGCATCGCCTCGGGTCTGTTGAGCACCTTCCACGAGATCGGCGCCTCCGTCGGCGTGGCCACCGTCTCGAGCATCGCCGTGGTCAGCCTCGCCGACGGTGGCGACACCGGCTTCCGGGAGGCATTCCTCGTCGTCTCCATCGGCGCGATCATCGCCGCCGTCGTCGCCCTCATCGCCATTCCCGGTCGCCCCCGGCAGGCGTGAAGGCGCCGTCCGGCCCACCGTGGGCGTGGATCCCGTCCACGGTGGGCCGCCATCTCGGCCGCTCCGGATTTCGTCGTCGGTCAGCCCCGGACCACTTGACGACGCCTCCCGCGGGCGATTCAATCGAGATTGACTAAGCGCTTGCTTAGATTCCGCCACCGACAAGGACCCCTCGATGAGCAATCTCAGCTTCGACTTCACCGGCCGCACGGCCATCGTCACCGGCGCCGCCCGCGGCATCGGACTGGAGCTCTCACGTCACCTCCGCTCGGCCGGTGCCGATGTCTACATCGTCGATCTCGATGCGGACGCGCTGTCCGAGGCCGCCGGTGAGATCGGCGCCGTACCGGTCGCCGCCGATGTCGCCGACACCGAACAGGTCGAGGCCGCCGTCCAGCAGGCGATCGGCGAGACCGGGCGCCTGGACATCGTCGTCAACAATGCCGGCATCCTGCGCGATCGCGTCGTCTGGAAGCTCACGGACGAGGACTGGGACCAGGTGCTATCCACCCATCTCGGCGGAACCTTCCGGTTCACGCGCGCCGCGGTGCCGCAGTTCCGCGAGCAGCAGTACGGACGCATCGTCAACGTCACGTCCTATACCGGCCTGCGCGGCAACACCGGCCAGTCGAACTACTCGGCCGCCAAGAGCGGCATCATCGGCTTCACCAAGACGACCGCCAAGGAACTGGCGCGCTTCGGCATCACGGTCAACGCCATCTCCCCCAATGCCGAGACCCGCATGATCGCATCGATCCCCGACGACAAGAAGGCCGAACTCGCCGCGACCATCCCGATGGGGCGTTTCGGTGCGCCGAGCGAGATGGCGGCCGCCGTCTCCTTCCTCGCCTCGGAGGAGGCCGGCTACATCACCGGCACCGTCCTGCCTGTGGACGGCGGCATCGCCATCTGAGCCGCGAGCGCGCGCGACCGGCGTGCCGCACGCCTCAGCGGCGAACGGCCTCGAGCATCTGCTGCGCCGAGGTGAACTTGACCCGCGGACGCCCCGTGGGCAGGCCCCGGTCGCGCTCGGCGCTCTCGATCGCGAACATCCGCCGGCGGCTCACCAGGCCGGGGACGCGGCGCCGCAGCAGACGACCGAAGGAGCGTCGCGAGCCTCCGGGCATCCGCAGGCCGCCGTCGGCGGCATCCTGGAGCAGGGTCGCCACGGTCTCCTGTGCACAGGTGCGGTTCGTGCCGATACCGCCGGTCGCTCCGCGCTTGATCCATCCGGTCACATAGGCCCCGGGGATCGTGTCCCCGGTCGCCGGATCGATGACCCGGCCGTCGACATTGGGCACGGTCGCGGTCACGTCGTCGAAGGGCAGGCCGGTGACGGGTCGGCCCCGATGGCCAGTGGACCGCACCACCGTGCCGGCAGGCACCTTGACGGCCTCATCAGGTCGGCCCGTCGGAGCGATCTGCACCGCCTCGACCGTCTCGGCTCCCTCGATCGAGGCCACCTGCGCGCCGAAGGCGAAGACCAGGCGCTTGCCGGTCGGCGGCGCCTCGGTGAGATCCACCTCGGCTCGCGGCAGAGCGGCCAGCAGCGCCGCCTTGGACCCGGGCTCGGCCGCATCCAGGGCGGCATCGGTGGCCTCATCGCGCGCCACCACCACGTCGATGCCCTCGGGCATCATCAGCAGCTCCGGTCGCGTGAAGGCCGCGACATCGGGACCGCGGCGACCCAGGAGGACGACCTCGCGGATCCTCGACCGCTCGACCTCGTCGATCGCATGGTCGGCCATGTCCGTGCGCCGCAGGGTCGCGGGCTGGGAGAGCACGATGCGGGCGATGTCCAGCGCCACATTGCCGTTGCCGACGACGATCATCCGCTCGCCGCCGAGGCGGATCGACTCGCCGGGCACATCGATCGCGCCGTTGTACCAGCCGACAACGTCCGGCGCGCCGAAGACACCCGAGAGGTCCTCGCCGGGGACGCCGAGGGCGCGGTCCAAGCGGGCGCCGACGCCGTAGATGACGGCATCGTGGTACTGCAGCAGCTCCTCGTGCGTGACATCGACGCCGGCCTCGACGTTCATGTACATCGAGGTGCGCGGGTGCCGATAGGCCCAGTCGAAGAGATTCGCGAAGGCCTTGGTCTCGGCGTGGTCCGGGGCGACTCCCCCACGCACCAGACCACCGGGGACCGGCGACTTGTCGAGCATCGTCACCCGCGCATCGGTCGAGAGCAGCAGATGCCGCGCCGCATAGGAGGCGGCCGGCCCGGTGCCCACGATCGCGACGCGCAGCGGACGGCCGACGGTCGCCCCCATCTCCTCCCAGGTATGGGTGGCGGGCCCGACCCGCGTGGGACGCTCGGCGTAGAACTCGGCATTGAGCTGGGCGAAGACCTCCTCGCCGCCCCGCAACACGTCGACGGGCTTGATCGCCGAGACCGGGCAGGCATCCGCGCAGGCCCCGCAGTCGATGCAGACCTTCGGGTCGACATAGAGGATGTCGGTCGTGCCGAAGTCCGGCTCGTCGGGCGTGGGATGGATGCAGTCGACCGGGCACACCGACACACACGAGGCGTCGTTGCAGCAGCTCTGGGTGATCGCGTAGGCCATGGGGGACTTTCCGGTTCAGAGCATGTGGACGCTGCGGTACATCCGCATCGCCGCCGGGGTCAGCAGGCCGGCCTCGGACAGGAAGTCCATGAGGTGCACGCAGCTCATCCGCATGAGGTTGTGATGGTGGGTGTTGGCCTTCGCCTCGGCGATCGCCCGCTCACGCGGCAGCCCGACATTGGCGTACACGTCCTTGCTCACCATCTCGCGGACGATGAACGTGGCCGCTCCGGCGATGACATAGGCGCTCATGCGACGACGGCGCGGGGAGACGCCCTTGAGGTAGTCGACGATCTCCATCCGCGCGAACTTCATGTGACGGGCTTCCTCGACCACGTGGATCTTGCTGGTGGTGCGGACCTCGTCGAGGACATTCTCGCCGCGCAGCCAGTCGCGCTGCATGACATCGAGGATCTCCTCGGCCACCAGGATGCAGCCATAGGAGATCTCGCCGTTCGCGATGTTCTTGAGCAGACGAGCCAGCTCGTGGACGTAGCGCTGCGGACGGTAGTCCGAGGCACCCAGCTTGGCGCAGGTCTTGGAGAACATCAGCGAGTGGCGGCACTCGTCGGCGATCTCGGTCAGCGCCCAGCGGAACTCCGAGCCGCCATAGGGGGCCGAGTACTGGCTGCGCAGGATCAGGTGCTGCAGGAGCGTCTCGAACCAGATGCCCGTGCTCATGACGGACGCGACCTCGTGGCGGGTCAGCGCGATGCGCTGCTCCTCGCTCATCTCCTCCCACAGCCGCGTGCCGTAGAGGGTCGACCACTCGGGATTGAGCCCGTACTTGGTGGGGTCGAGCGGGGCCTCCCAGTCGATCTCGTCATCGGGCTGATAGGACAGCTGCTCGGACGACTCGAGCAGACGCTCCAGCTCGGCGTCGTTGAGCGTGGCGCGGAAACTCTCAGGAGCGATGGTCATGGTGTGCCTCCCTCGCAGCAATATGACACCGACAATGTAACATCTTCAGTGGTCGCCGTCACGTGTCGGCGATCACCCTCAGAGCATGTGGACGCTGCGGTAGAGCCTCATCGCGTAGGGGGTCAGCAGGCCGGCCTCGGACAGGAAGTCCATGAGGTGCACGCAGCTCATCCGCATGAGGTTCTGGTGGTGCAGATTGGCCTTCGCCTCGCGCACCGCGCGCTTCGCGTCGAGGCCGACATCGCCGTAGACCTTCTCGCTCACCATCGACTCGACGACGAACTTCGCCCCGGCGGCGATGACCGCCGCGCTGGTCTTGCGGCGCATCGGGCTCGCACCGGCGAGGTGCTCGCGGATCTCGTGACGCGCGAACTTCATGTGACGGGCTTCCTCGACCACGTGGATCTTGCTGGTGGTGCGGACCTCGTCGAGGACATTCTCGCCGCGCATCCAGTCGCGCTGCATGACATCGAGGATCTCCTCGGCGACCAGGATCGCGCCGTAGGCGACCTCGCCGCCGGCGACGGTCTTGAGACCGCGCGCGAGCTCCTGGACGTAGCGCTTGGGCTTATAGTGCGGGACGCCCATCTTGGTGCAGGTCTTGGCGAACATCAGCGAATGACGGCACTCGTCGGCGATCTCGGTCAGCGCGAACTGGAACTCCGAGCCCGCGTAGACGCCGCAGTACTGGTCGCGCAGGATCATCTGCTGCAAGATCATCTCGAACCAGATGCCCGTGCTCATGATCGAGCCGACCTCGTGGCGGGTCAGCGCGATGCGCTGCTCCTCGCTCATCTCCTCCCACAGCCGCGTGCCGTAGAGGGTCGACCACTCGGGATTGAGCCCGTACTTGGCGGGGTCGAGCGGCGCCTCCCAGTCGACCTCTTGATCAGGGTCGTACGACAGCTTCGCCGAGGACTCGAGCAGCCGCTCGAGGGTGCCGTCGGGATCGATCTGCTGGCGGAAATCCACTGCCGTTGCGGTCATCGCGTATCATCCTCTCGATATGACACTGTCAATGTAACATCAAAAATGACAGCCGTCACCCGTGAGCGCCGTCACCCCTCCGACGGCAGGGCCGCGGCACCCGAGGCGATCGCCAGCGCCTGCCCGGTCAACGAGTCGGCGCGGCCGCACAGCTGCCCCGGCGGCCCCTCGAACAGCAACCGGCCACCGTCGCCGCCCGCACCCGGCCCGATGTCGATCACGTGGTCGGCTGCCGCGATCACCCGGAGATGGTGCTCCACCACCACGAGGGTCGCCCCGGCATCGACCAGCTCGCCGAAGAGCCGGTCCAGACGATCGACATCGCTGGGATGGAGACCCGTGGTCGGCTCATCGAGCACAATCCACTCACCGGACAGGTCGTCCGTCTCGCTCAGATGGCGCGCCAGCAGCAGCCGCTGCTTCTCTCCTCCCGACAGGGTGTCGAGGGACTGTCCGACAGCCGTGTACCCGAGCCCGACACGCTCCATCCAGCTCATCGCCCCCACGATCTCCGGGTGATCCTCGAAGGTCGCCGCGACCTGCCCCGCCGTCATCGCCAGGACATCGGCGATCGTGTGGCCGGCGATCGTCACCGAGAGCGCCGTCTCGTTGAAGCGTCGGCCCCCGCAGGCATCGCAGGGTGTCGAGACATCATCAAGGAAGGCCAGCTCGGTGGTGATGTAGCCCTTGCCCTTGCAGGCGGGACACGCGCCCTTGGAGTTGAAGCTGAACCACTGCGGCGCGAGCTCGGACCCCGCCGCGAAGGCCCTGCGCACCTCGTCGGCCACGCCGAGGATGCTGAGCGAGGTCGACCTGACTCCCCCGTGCAGCGGCTCCTGTCCCACGACGGTGAAGTGCGGGTGCTGTCGCGGCAGCTCGACGGTCGCCAGCGAGCTCTTGCCCGACCCCGCGACCCCCGTGACGACGGTCAGCACCCCGATGGGCACGGAGACCTCGAAACCGGTGAGATTGTGGGTCCTCGCGTTCACGATCCGCACCCGTGAGCTCGGCTCGCGCACGTCGTCGGCGATCCGCAGCGGCTGGGCGAGCAGTCGGCCGGTGAGGGTGTCACCTGCTCGCAACTCCGCCGGGGTCCCCTCGAACTGGACCAGCCCTCCGTCCGATCCTGCCCCGGGGCCCATGTCGATGACGTGATCGGCCACCCTGATGACCTGCTGGTGATGCTCCACCACGAGCACCGTGTTGCCCGCATCCCGCAGACGCAGCAGGAGCTGGTTGAGCCGATGGACATCGGCCGGGTGCAGACCGGTGGACGGCTCGTCGAAGACATAGGTGACATCGGTGAGCGCGCTGCCCAGATGGCGCACGATCTTGACGCGTTGCGCCTCGCCTCCCGATAGCGTGGAGGACTCGCGATCCAGTGGCAGATAGCCGAGGCCCACCGACAGCAGGGCATCGATCGTCCGGCGGACCCCGGCGAGTGCCGGCTCGACGCGAGCATCGCGGGTGCGGTCGAGCAGCGCACCGAGATCGGACACCGACATCGCCATCCAGTCCACGATCGACCGTCCGTCGATGAGACTCGACCGCGCGGCCTCGTTGAGCCGTGCGCCGCCGCATTCCTGGCAGACACGGCGGGCCATGAGCCGGTGCAGCTCCTCCGCGACCTGCCGCGAGACCTTCGACGGCTGGTTCTTGACGTAGACATCGCGCATCCGGGTGATGACACCGTCGAAGCGCGCCGACTGGGGGAACCGCGGGTCCGGGTCGGGGAGCCTGAGCTGGTCGGCGTAGAGGAAGAGATCCATCTCCTCGGCGGTGTACTCCTTGAGCGGCTTGTCGCGATCGAACAGACCGCAGTAGGCGAAGCGCTTCCACCGGTAGACACCCGGACGGAACTGGCTGAACCGCACCGGCCCCTCGTTGATGCTCTTCTCGGGGTCGATCAGCTCGTCGACGTCGATGTCGACGACCGTGCCGATCCCCTCGCAGACCGGGCACATGCCCGAGGGATCGTTGAAGGAGTACGCCGGGGAGTAGCCGGCCGAGGGCTCGCCGATCCGGGAGAAGACGAGCCGCAGCAGCGGCGCGAGGTCCGTGGCCGTCGCGACGGTCGACCGGGCATTGCCGGTGAAGCGCCGCTGGTCGATCAGCGCGGTGAAGGTGAGACCGTCCATCGCCTGTACCTCGGCCGCCGGGAACTGCGGCAGCCGATTGCGTACGAAACTCGGATACGACTCGTTGACCAGCCGTTGCGCCTCGGCGGCGATCGTATGGAGCACGAGGGACGACTTCCCCGATCCGGAGACCCCCGTCACGACCGTCAGCGCCTTCTTGGGCACCTCGACCGTGACATCACGCAGATTGTGGGTGGCGGCACCCGTCACGCGGATGACGCCGGCAGGCTCGGTGGTCATGGCGGCACAGTACCCACGCCCGGGCCGGTGCGCGTGCCGACCGATGCGCGGTGCGGGACCCTCCCCCCGGGCTGGTGATGGACGCGGACAGGGCCCGGAGCCGAAGCTCCGGGCCCTGTCGCGGGAGAGGGGATCAGTGAGCGTGCGCGGGCAGCTCGCTGTCGTCCTCGGCCGGCTTGTCGACGACCAGGGTCTCGGTCGTCAGCAGCATCGCGGTGATCGAGGCCGCATTGGCCAGCGCCGAACGCGTGACCTTGACCGGGTCGAGGATGCCCTGCGCGAGCAGGTCACCGTACTCGTCCGAGGCCGCGTTGTAGCCGTCACCGCTCTCGCGGACCTTGGAGACCACGACCTCGCCGGAGGCGCCGCCGTTACGGGCGATCCACTCCAGCGGGGCGTCGGCGCCCTTGCGGACGATCCGCACGCCCACGGCCTCGTCGCCGCTCAGGCCGAGGTCGTCGTCGAGCACGCCGACCGCGTGCACCAGCGCCGAACCACCGCCGGGGACGATGCCCTCCTCGATCGCGGCACGCGTCGCGGAGACGGCGTCCTCGATGCGGTGCTTCTTCTCCTTGAGCTCGACCTCGGTGGCCGCGCCCACACGGATGACGCAGACGCCGCCGGCGAGCTTCGCCAGACGCTCCGAGAGCTTCTCGCGGTCCCACTCCGAATCGGTGTTCTCGATCTCGGCCTTGATCTGGGCCACGCGGCCGTCGACCTCAGTCTGATCGCCACCACCGTCGACGATCGTGGTGTTGTCCTTGGTCACCACGACCCGACGCGCGGTGCCGAGCACCTCGAGGCCGACCTGATCGAGCTTGAGGCCGACATCGGGGGTCACGACGGTGGCGCCCGTGAGGGTCGCGATGTCCTGCAGGATCGCCTTGCGGCGGTCACCGAAGGCCGGGGCCTTGACCGCGACCGAGGTGAACGTGCCGCGGATCTTGTTGACGACGATGGTCGAGAGCGCCTCGCCCTCGATGTCCTCGGCGATGATGAACAGCGGCTTGCCGGCCTGGACGACCTTCTCCAGCAGCGGCAGCAGCTCCTGCACCGCGGAGATCTTGCCCTGGTTGACCAGGATGTACGGATCATCGAGCACGGCTTCCATGCGCTCGGTGTCGGTCACCATGTAGGGCGACAGATAGCCCTTGTCGAACTGCATGCCCTCGGTGAACTCGAGGTCGGTGCCCATGGTGTTGGACTCCTCGACGGTGATGACACCGTCCTTGCCGACCTTGTCGAAGGCATCGGCGATGAGCTCGCCGATGTGCCCGTCACGGCTGGAGACCGTGGCGACGGCGGTCATGTCAGCGACATCGTCGACATCGCGGGCACGGTCGCGCAGCTCGGCGGTGACGGCCTCGACGGCGGCCTCGATGCCGCGCTTCAGGCCGACCGGGTTGGCACCGGCCGCGACGGCGCGCAGGCCCTCGTGGACCATGGCCTGGGCCAGCACCGTGGCGGTGGTGGTGCCATCGCCGGCGATGTCATTGGTCTTGGTGGCGACCTCCTTGGCGAGCTGTGCGCCGAGGTTCTCGAAGGGATCGTCGAGCTCGATCTCACGGGCGACGGACACACCGTCGTTCGTGATCGTGGGGGCGCCCCACTTCTTGTCGAGCACGACATAGCGGCCCTTGGGGCCGAGGGTGACTTTGACGGTGTCGGCGAGCTTGTCGACGCCGCGCTCGAGCGCGCGGCGGGCGTCCTCGTCGAACTCCAGGATCTTGGGCATAGAAGGATCAGACCTCTTCTACTGAAGGATTCAGGGGGCGAGAGCGGCTCCGGCGCCGCCCCGAGGGACGACGCCGGAGCACTGGATCAGGAGACGACAGCGAGGATGTCGCGAGCGGAGAGGATCAGGTAGTCCTGTCCGTCGTACTTGACCTCGGTGCCGCCGTACTTGCTGAAGATGACCTTGTCGCCGGTGGCGACATCGACCGGGACGCGCTCGCCGTTGTCGCTGACGCGGCCGGGGCCGACGGCCACGACCTCGCCCTCCTGGGGCTTCTCCTTGGCGGTGTCCGGAATCACGAGACCGGACGCGGTGGTCTGCTCGGCTTCGAGCGCCTTGACGACGACGCGATCCTCGAGCGGCTTGATGGTGACCGACACTGGTCGACCTCCCCTTTCGACGGTTACTGCTACGAATTCAGGTGTCCGGTGGCCACGCCGTCGCGGGGGTCGGGGCCACCGATGGAACTGGCACTCAGACTACCCGAGTGCTAAGTAGGACGATAGCAAACCCTGGCACTCACCCCAAGCGAGTGCTAAATCCTCCGCTCCGCCGGCTCGTGCCACCATCTTTTCGCGATAACCGCCGCTCGGGGACGGCAGCGTCGTTAGACTGATTGCACGAGTTCGCTGGACCGCGAATCGCCCGGTCCGGCCCCCTCGCATCGAGAGGAGCCCCGCGTGTCGATCCTGGCAGCCGATGAGCGGCGTCAGCGGGTGGTCGAGAGCCTCGAGCTCCCCGAACGCGGTTCCGTCCCGGTCCTCGATCGCATCACCCGCATCGCCCGTCGCATGTTCGACGTTCCGAGCTCCGCGGTCACCGTCTTCGATGCCGAACGGGCCTTCCTCTCCGGGGCCTCCGGGGACGACCTGCCGCCCTGGGTCCCCCGCGAGCACACCTTCTGCCAGCAGGTCGTCGACTCGTGCGCGGTCGTGACGACCTCGGACGCCACGACCGATCCCCGGTTCCGCGACCTCCCGGCGGTGCGTGCCGATCCGGCCATCCGCTTCTATCTCGGCCACCCGCTGGTCGAGCCGGGCGGCACCGTCATCGGCGCCTTCTGCGTCTTCGACACCCGCACCCGCGAGTTCGACGAGGTCCAAGTGGCAGAGTTCAGCGATCTGGCCGCCTGGGCGCAACGCGAGCTGCTCGCGGAGGCCGAGTCGAGCCGGGCCCGCGCCGCACAGACCGCGCTGGTCCCGGACCGCCCCGTGCATGTCGGCGACTGGGCGGTCACCGGTCGCTGCGTCGCGGCGCTCAATGTCGGTGGGGACTACTTCGACTACGGCGGCGAAGGGACCGTCCTGCACGCCGGCCTCGCCGATGTCATGGGCAAGGGAACGGCGGCGGCGCTCCTCGGATCATCGGTCCACGGGGCCCTGCGCGGAGGCATCCAGGCGGTCACCGAGGGCATGGACCTCGGTCGCTATCTGCAGCGCGCCGAGAGCCAGCTGGCCGACGAGCTCGACCGGTCGGGCGCCTTCGTCACGCTCTTCCAGCTGGCGGTCGACACGACGACCCACCGGGTGCGCTATGCCGACGCCGGCTTCGGCCTGGCGCTGCTGTTGCGAGCCGACGGCGGCTGCGAACGGCTGGCCGGCGACGATCCTCCCCTGGGCCTGTCCAGCGGGACCCGGAGCGAGCACACGGTCGATCTCCTCCCCGGCGACCGCATCGTCTGTGCCAGCGACGGCATCCTGGATCTGCTCGACGATCCGCTGGACTGGATGGCGGCCCTCGATGCGATCGTCCGCCCTCTGACGGACGACGAAGCGGTCGACGCGATCCTCGGTCTCGCCACCGAGCGTCCTCCGCTCGATGACGTTACGGTCGTCATCGTCCACCGCCAGCACTGACCGAACGGGGTAGAGCGTGTTCGAGATCGACGTCGATCGCGTCGACGGGGCCACCGTCCTGCGCCCGCACGGCCGTCTGACGATGGCCTCCGCCGGCAGCTTCCGCGATGCGGTCACGACCGCGCTGCATGCCGGCGATCACCTCGTCGTCATCGATCTCGCCGATGTCGCCTTCATCGACTCCTCCGGTCTCGGCGCGCTCACCGGGGCGCAACGCATCGCGCGCGCCGGCGACGTGCCGCTGCGCGTCTGCGGAGCGCAGGCCCAGGTGCGCATGGCCATGGAGCTGACCAATCTCGATCACCTGCTCCAGCCCTACGCCACCGTGGACGCGGCCCTCGATGTCCGATAGCCGGCCGGTGGTCCGCCGGGTCTTCGACGCTCCGGCCACCGCGGAGAGCGTCGATCTGGTCCTCGACGCCGCCGAGCAGTGGTGGGACGACCTCGACGGTCAGGTCGACACACCCGTGCGCGATGCCTTCACCACGGCCCTCGCCGAGGTCGCCGGAAATATCATCGCCCACGGCCGACGCCCCGGTGGTGGTGCCCGACGCTTCGATGTGCGCTTCAGCGCCCATGACGATCGCCTCCTCGCCGAGTTCACCGACCACGACGAGTCGGCCGGCGTCGACCTCGAGCAGGCCACGATGCCGTCCGTGGACGCCGAGGCCGGGCGCGGGCTGGCTCTGGCCCGCGCCGTCGTGGACCGGGTCGAGCACCGCTACGACGGTGCCAACCACTGGCTGCTCGAACACCGCCGCTGACCGCCCTCGGCCGACCCGCCGCGTCCACGTCACAATGTCCGGGTGGATCTCCCGACCTTCGAAGGACTCCGGGCCCCCTCCGGCCAGCGCCTACTCGACGTCGTGACCGAGGAGGCCCCCTCGATCTCCGATCTCGCCCTCGGGACCCGCCTGCGGCGCGACCACCCGGCCGAGCTCGTCTCCGCCGCCATCACCCAGTACCGGCTCCGCGAGAAGGCCGCGGCGAAGTTCGGCGCGGACGCGGCCGGGATGTACTTCACCCACGACGCGCTGGAGCAGGCCACGCGCGCATCGGTGGCCGCCCATCGTGCCGGTCAGCTGCGTGCGCTGGGCGCCGAGCAGGTCGTCGACCTCGGCTGCGGTATCGGCGCGGACCTCATCGCCTTCGCCCGTGCGGGGCTCTCCGTCCGCGGCATCGAGATCGATCCGGTCCGCGTCGCCATCGCCCGCGCCAATCTGGCGGCGCTCGGCCTCGACGCGCGGATCGACCTCGGCGATGCGCTCGCGAGCCCGATCGGCCACGACGAGGTCGCCTTCATCGATCCGGCCCGTCGTGACGGCAGCGGGCGTCTCACCCGGCTGGACCAGCTCACCCCCTCGTGGGAGTGGACCGAGCGGATGCTGGCGGGACGGGCCGTCGCCAAGATGATGCCCGGGATCGCCCACGACGCGATCCCGCCAGGAGTCGGCGCCGAGTGGGTCAGCGAGCGCGGCGACCTGGTGGAGGCGTGCCTATGGGGCGCGGGACTGGACGTGCCCGGGCGCCGCGCGACCGTGCTGCCCGGTGGCGAGACGATCGCGGCGCACGAGGCGGTGCCCCACGTGGACCAGCCGCGGCGCTTCATCGTCGAGCCCGATGATGCCGTGATCCGCGCCGGACTCGTGGCCGAGCTCGGCGATCGGATCGACGGCGCCCTGCTCGACGCGAAGATCGCCTATCTGACCTGCGACGCTCCTCCGAGCGGGGATCTCGGCCGGTGGTTCGAGGTCGTCGAGGAGTTGCCGTTCCGGACCAAGGGTCTCCGGGCGGCGCTCCGGGAGCGCGATCTCGGCACGCTGACGATCAAGAAGCGCGGGGTCGAGGTGGTACCCGAGCGGCTCATCGCGCAGCTGAAGGCGGCCGGCTCCATCCCCGCCACCCTGCTGCTGACCCGGGTGGACGGCCAGGGGCGAGCCTTCTGGGTGCGTCCGACCCGTTGACGCGTACCGGCACGGGAGGCTCGTGAGCTGTGCCATGCTTCGGCCATGGAAGCTCTCCGCAGGGTCGTCGCGCGGTTCGTCATCGGCACATTCGCGCTGGCCGCGGCCCTCGGGATCTACGCCCTGGTGAAGCCCGGGCCCCTCGGCGAGGTCGAGGGCGATGTGCTGCTGACGACCACGATCGTCGGAGCCGCGGCGCTGGCCGCGCTGTGTTATCTGGCGTCCAGCGCGAGTCGGTGGTGGCCGGTGGGAGCAGCCGGTGCCGTCATCGCGATCGTCCCCGTCGCGATCTCGCTGGTCCTCGTGTGGGGCGATACCTCGCTCTCGGACGGCTGGTGGCGGACCTACGGCATCAGCATGACCGTGGCGATCACCCTCGCCCAGATCAGCCTGCTCGCCGGACTCACCGGCGATGCGCGACGCCGGCAGCGGTGGCTGCTCACGACGACGGCCCTGATCGCCTCGGCCGTGGCGGCGGTCGTCATCGTGCTGCTGCTCAGCGACGGCAGCATCGGCGATGACGTCATGCGGGTCCTCGGGGTCCTGGCGATCCTGGATGCGCTGGGCAGCATCACGCTCATCGCCCTGCGGGTCTTCGGCGGACGCGCCCCGACCGACCGGCGCTCGCCTGCTCCCTATGTGCTGGACGTGGGCAGGTCCACCCGGCTGCGCCGCCTCGCCGCGGCCCAGGGCATCTCGGCCGATCTCCTGCTCGACCGCCTGCTCACCGAGGCCGAAGGCCGCCAGGCGCCGCAGCCCCGGATCCAGGAATGAGCCGACGACAGCGGCGGTAGCGCGGAGGTCAGCCGGCGACGATCTGGGCGACCGGCATGCCCGAGTCGACCGGCAGATCCAGCGATGACGGAGTCACACCACGGGCGACCAGCTCGGCACCCAGTGCCGCCACCATGGCGCCGTTGTCAGTGCACAGCGAGGGCGGCGGGATGCGCACCTCCACCCCGGCGGCCTCGGCACGCTCCAGCACATATGCGCGCAGGCGCCCATTGGCCGCGACTCCCCCGCCGAGGACGAGCCGCGGCACCCCGTGGGCGACGCACGCGGCGATCGCCTTCTTGCTGAGTACATCGCACACCGCGTCCTGGAAGGAGGCCGCGATGTCCGGGACCGGCACCGGACGTCCCATGCGCTGCTCGTGCTGCACATGTCGCGAGACCGCGCTCTTGAGCCCGGAGAAGGAGAAGTCCCAGCGGTAGCGCTCCAGATCGCGCCCGGTGGTGAGCCCGCGAGGGAAGGCGACCGCCGTGGGATCTCCGTCGCGCGCCGTCCGGTCGATCTCCGGCCCGCCCGGATACGGCAGGCCGAGCAGGCGGGCGACCTTGTCGAAGGCCTCACCGGCGGCATCGTCGATGGTCGAGCCGAGCATCGTGATGTCGGTGGCGATGTCGTCGACGAGCAATAGCTCGGTGTGGCCGCCGCTGACCAGCAGCGCGACCACCCGTTCGCCGAACCGGCCGTGCTCCAGCTGATCCACGGCCACATGCGCGGCGAGGTGGTTGACGCCGTAGAGCGGCTTGTCGTGGGCGAGCGCGAGGGCCTTGGCGGCGGCGACGCCGACCAGCAGAGCTCCGGTCAGCCCGGGTCCGCAGGTGACGGCGATCGCGTCGACCTCGCGGACATCGACACCGGCCTGGGCATAGGCCTGTTCGAGCGTGGGCACCATCGCCTCGAGGTGGGCACGGCTGGCGACCTCGGGCACGACACCGCCGAAGCGCACATGCTCCTCGACGCTGGAAGCGACCGCATGGGCGAGCAGTTCCGTGCCCCGCACGATGCCGACGCCCGTCTCGTCGCACGACGACTCGATGCCCAGGACCAACGGTTCACCCACCGCGCCAGTCTAGTGGCCCGTCAGCGGGGCCGGCCCGCGCCCGACTCACACCCCCCACCCGCCAGGGAGCGGTAGGCCATCAACCTCATCCCCCCCACCATCCAGTTGATGCTCTACCGCTGCGGAGACCGAAGGGTTGACGAGCTACCGCCACCAGCCGGGCCCGCGCACCCCAGCCGGCTCAGTCCTCGCGGGCGTCGCGGCGGGCGGCACGCGCCGCCTTCTCCTCCGCGTCGAGGCGCTCGGCATCCTCCGGCGTGGGCGCCTGGCCGCCGTAGCGCGCGGGCGCCCACCACTGACCCTCCGGGCTCACCGGATACTCGGTGATCGCCTTGTCCAGCAGCGCGGTCATCGACTCGCGCAACCGTGCGGTCTCGGCCACCGGATCCTCACCGGTGACCTCCAGCGGAGCGCCGACGTGCAGGGCGATCGTCTTGCCCCGGCCGAGCAGATCGCTGTCATGGTCCTTGGTCTTGAGCAGCTGGGTGCCCCAGGTGACCATCGGGATCAGCGGAACGCCTGCCTCGGCGGCGATACGTACCGCTCCCGTCTTGAGCTCCTTGATCTCCATCGACCGGCTGATCGTCGCCTCGGGGAAGATGCCCACGATCTCGCCGGACCGGGCGTACTCCACCGCATCGCGGAAGGACGCCTCCCCGCTCTCGCGGTCCACGGGGATGTGGTGCAGCGATCGCATCACCGGCCCCGAGACGGTGTGCTCGAAGGCCTCCTTCTTCGCCATGAAGCGCACCAGCCGCTTGCTGGGCTGGGCGGCGAGGCCGTCGAAGATGAAGTCGACATACCCGATGTGATTGGCGGCGAGGATCGCCCCGCCGTCGCGGGGGATGTGCTCGGTGCCGGACATCTGGAACCTCATGCCCAGCAGCTTGAAGAGGGTCTTCGCCGTCAGGATGATCGGCGGGTACGTGACGTCGCGCATTCGCCCAGACTAGTGGTCTGTCGTGGCTGATGTGCGAGGTATGGCGGCGTGCGCGTGCGTGCATCGCGAGGCGGCGGAGCGATGGCAGGCTGGGCGCCTTTCGAGCGACGCCAACGCGGCGAGGTGCGTGCGCGCGCGTTGCCAGGACCGCACTTTAGCCGCGACAGACCACTGGCGTTACACGTGTTCACTGAACCACTGCGCGAAACCCGTGAGGTCCGGCAGCGTGCCGGCGGCGCCCGCCGCCGACAGCTCCTCCTGCGTGCACGGCCCGGTCGAGACCCCGAGACCGGGCACATCGGCGATCCGAGCAGCCTCCATGTCGTGCACATGATCGCCCACATAGAGCCCCGCGCGGTGCCGCACCAGCACGTCGGACTTGCCACCTCGCCAGACCCCGCCGGCCACATGATCGACCGCCAGCCCGAGATGCTCGACATGCAGCCGGGCATCGCGCTCGTTCTTGGCGGTGACGACCATCGTCTCGCCGCGCTCCGCGGCCGCCTCCAGCGCGGCGCGCGCTCCCGGCAGCGGCTCCACCGGCTCGATCGCGAGACCGGGATACAGCTCCCGATAGATCTGCGCCGCCTTGTCGACCTCGGTATCGGCGAACCAATGCGCGAGCTCGACCTCGAGCGGAGGCCCCAGCCGGGACACCGCCAGGTCCACATCGATCTGTACTCCGGTGCGGCTCATCACCTCGCGGTACGTGGCCGCGATGCCCGGCCGGGAGTCGATGAGGGTCATGTCGAGGTCGAAGCCGACCACGACCGTGGGCTCACTCCTCGTCATCGATCGTGTGCACCGCCGCTTCCTCCGCGCTCGCGGCTGCCCCGTCGATCCCGGCATCGTCGCCGAGCAGCTCCGCATCGACATCCTCGCCGATGCCCGCGTTGGGATCGACCAGACGTCCCGAACGCTCCCGACCGACCTCACCGTCGTCGAGGTCCTCCTCGTCCGCCAGCGCATAGGGATCGGGCTCGGGGACCTCCTGGGCGAGACGCTGGTCGAGGGACTCGCCCTGCATCTCCTCCTCGGGCGTCGTGCCGAAGCTCTCGCCCGCGGACCACCGCTCCGGGGCCGAGAACCCCTCGTCCAGCGGATCGTCGACACCTCGATCGACGAGTGTGTCCTCCGGGGGATCCTGGCTGAGGAACTGTGAGTCGGCGGGCGTCTCGTCCGGTCTGTTGCTCATGGATTCAGCCTGCCACTGTCGCCGCCGCTCACAAGTCGAGCGGCCCGTCTGCGGAGGGCGAGATAGATCACCCCGGCGACGAGAACGACCGCGATCCCGGCGAGCGCGGCCCATGGCTCGCCTCGCAGGCCGCCGAGCAGGGCGTAGAAGGCCGCCATCCCGATCGTCGACCAGACGGTCGCCCACGCGGCGGCACCCGGCACGAGGCCCAGCAGATACCGGGGCCAGCGCATCTCGATGAGCCCGGCCGAGAGGTTGACGATCGTCTGGAAGCCGACCGTCAGGAAGCTCAGCGCGACGACCGGGGCACCCCAGGTTCCGACACGCTCCATCGCGGCCCGCGTCCGGGGGTTCGGGGCTCTCCAGCGGATGACACCGGCCGTGACACCCCGACCGATCAGGTAGGTCGCGCCCGCCCGCAGGAAGGCGACCAGGAAGAATCCGCACCATGCCCAGACCCAGGGCCAGGAGCGCATCGCCTCGATGACGCCGCTCATCCGCCGAGCTCCATCACCAGGGCGTCGCGGCCCCGGTAGTAGCCGCGGCGCACGGCGAGGTCGACGAAACCGAGCTCCCGGTACAGCCCGATCGCCGGCTCATTGGTCGCCTCCACCTCCAGCAGCATCCGCCCAGCGCCCTGTCCGGTGGCGCGGGTCCAGGCCTCGTCGAACAGCCGCCGCGCCGTCCCCCGGCGACGGCGGGCGGGCAGGACCGCGATCCGCATCAGCTCGGCATCCGGGCCGACCACCGAGACCGAGGCATAACCGATGACCTCGTCGTCCTCCTCGGCGACCAGGACGGTCCGGCCGGCGTCGAACTCGCCGAGCAGCTGAGCACGGCTCCAGGCGTCCGGACCGAAACAGGTCGCCTCTATGGCGACCAGGCGCGGCAGGTCGACACCCGATGCGGGCCGCAGGGTCATCTCACACCCGCGCCGCGGTGGCCGGCGCCGTCGCATCGGGACGCCGGAGGTAGAGCGGTTCGAGGGGCAGCTCGATGGCGCGGCCGGAGGCCACCAGACGCGCGAGGGCGGCCGCCGACGGGTCGAGCGGCCCGCGTGCGCGGGTGAGGACATCGCCGTACAGTTCCGCACCGCGACCGATCACCGGCAGTCCGAGCTCGGCGACCGCGACCGGCTTGTCGACGGAGGGGCCGCTGATCCGCCGGCCGTCCCGGTAGCGGGCCCAGTAGACCTCCTTGCGGCGGGCGTCCGTCGCCACGATCACCTCGGGCTCGTCGGTCTCCGCGGCGAGGATGTCCAGCGTGCAGACTCCGTGCGGCACCAGACCGAGGGTCTGGCTCAACGTCAGCGCCGTGACGACGCCGACCCGGAGGCCGGTGTAGGGGCCGGGGCCCACGCCCACGGCGACATCGGTGAGGTCGCCCGGTGCGGCTCCGGCCTGGTGGAGAGCCGCGCGGATCTGGGTCGCGAGGAGCTCTCCGTGCGCCATCGCCCCGTGGGCCGTCGTCTCGCCGATGACCGTCGATCCGTCGTGCACGGCCGCGGTGATGGCGGGTGTGGCGGTGTCGAGGGCGAGAAGCAGCACCCTCCCAGCCTACGCGGCGCGGCGGGCACGATCACCGCATACCCGCGCTCGCGGGCGGGATCAGCGCAGGAGGGTGGACCGCAACGGCACGTCGATCCAGCGCGGCCCGCGCGGGCGGATGGTGACCACCCGCATGTCGGGCGACTCCACGCCGGAGTCGGTGCCCGCCGGATCCGAGTCATCGGCATCGCGAGCCTCGATCCGGATCGCGAGCCAGCTCTCGGCCAGCTGCTCCGCCTTGCCCTCACCCCACTCGACGACCGTCACCGACTCCTCGGTGGAGGCGTCGAGATCGAGATCGTCGATCTCGGCGGCCTCGCCCAGCCGGTAGGCGTCCACATGCACCAGCGGCGGGCCGTCCTGCAGTGAGGGGTGCGTGCGGGCGATGACGAAGGTCGGCGAGGTGATCGGTCCGCGCACGCCGAGAGCCTCGCCGAGTCCCTGCGTGAAGGTGGTCTTGCCGGCCCCGAGGTCGCCGGTGAGGACCAGCAGGTCACCGGGCCCCAGCAGCTGCGCGACATCCGATGCCAGCTCGTGCATCGACGGCGCATCGGGCACCTCGCGTGAGAGCCAGAGCGTCTTGCCCAGATGGATCATCGGACCGGTCTGCCCCATCGGCACGTAGAGCTTGCGGGTCCAGAAGCGCACCGTGTCCGGCAGCTCCTCGCGCACGTCGAGCCAGATGCCGTCCTTGCCGCGCTCCTCGGCGATGTCCTCGGCCACGCCGACCATCGCCGAGGCGACCCCGCGATCGCGGCCCTGCGGGTGCACGCTCACACGTCGCAGACCCAGCTGTCCGGGACGCGACTCGTCGAAGAGGATCGCGCCCATCGGACGGTCTCGTCGCAAGGCCAGCAGGCCGCCGTAGTCGCGGAGGGTCGCCGCGACCGTCTCGACGGTCTCGTCGAAGGCGGTGGTCGGCGGATCCAGCGCCGGACGGGCGGCGAAGGACCGGTGGATCACGTCGACGATGACCTCGGCGTGCTCCGGCCCGGCCTCCACCAGATCCAGTGCCGCGCGCTCGGTCATGCCGGCACCCGCCACATCGCTCCCTCGCTCCGCTCGGTCACGAGGCCTCCTTGAGGACGTGCTCGATCGCCTCCGTGACCGTGGCCGGGTCCTCGAACATCATCATGTGCCCGGCGTCCTCGATGGTGACCAGCTCGGCGCCGTCGATATGACGCGCGAGCCAGCGGCTGTGCGAGAACGGCGTGAGCACATCGCGCGTGCCGCCCACCACGACGGTCGGAACCTGCGCGAGGGCCGAGAATCCCTCGCCGAGGTCCAGATCGAGGAAGTTGGGGTAGAAGTTCACGATGACCCGCGACGGCGCGCGCAGGATCATCTCATTGGAGACATCGGCAGCGGTCTCCGAGGCATTCGGCCCGAGAGCCCAGCGCTTGATCACCGAGAAGCTGTTGAACTCGCGGCCCCAGTCGAGCACCGGCGTGGTCACCCGCATGAGCGCCGCGATGTAGCGCAGTGCCGGACTCTTGCGCATCAGCTTGCCGCCGCTCGTCCCGATGAGGACGACCCCGGCGACCCGCTCATCGAAGGTCTCGCGGTAGCGCGCCGCGAAGCGCATGATCGCCATCCCGCCCATCGAGTGCCCCACCAGTACGACGCGGGAGTCCGCCGCGAGGCTCTCCAGCACCGTCAGGAGATCGTCCGCGAGATCGTCGAGGGACGAATTGGCCGCCGTCGTCACCCCGGAGCGGCCGTGGGAACGCAGATCGCAGAAGATCATGCGGGCCCGTCCGCGGAGCGCGAGCCGCTGATAGTGCCAGGTGTCGAGATCGCACATCCAGCCGTGCAGGAAGACGATCGTCGGCTCCGGGCCGGGATCGACCTCGACGTGCAGCGGGACGTCATCGTGGGCCGCCAGGTAGTGCGAGCCGGCGTGCACCGAGCCGAAGGGCGTCTCATCACCCCGCCGCTCCAGTCTGCGCTGCGCCGACAGGTTCTTGAAGACGGTGGCCGCGACGCCGGCGGCGGCGAAGGCACCCGCCGTCGCCGCGGCGCGTGTCACGTGCTTTCTCATCGCTCTCCTCGATAGATGCGGGTCCATCGGCCGGCCAGCCGGGTGACGATCTCGTAGCCGATCGTTCCCGCGGCCTGCGCCCACTCCCCCGCCGTGGGCTCGCCGTCGTCCCCGGGCCCGAAGACCGTCACCAGATCTCCCCGGCGAGCGGGCAGCTCCCCCAGGTCGATCACACACTGGTCCATACAGATGGTTCCACGCACCGGCACCCGCCGACCCGCGTACCCCATCTCGGCGCGGTTCGACGCGGTCCGGTGGATGCCCTCGCCATAGCCGACCGGCACCAGGCCGAGCCGCGTGGGCTCGGGGGCGGTCCAGCGGAAACCGTAGGAGACCCGCGCCCCGGCGGGGACCTCCTTGACGTGCGCGAGGCGTGCTCGCGCGGTGAGCACCGGTCGGAGTCCGCTGAATCGCACGGCGGGATCCGGGTCGATGCCATAGGACGCGATGCCCACCCGCACGAGGTCGAGGTGGGCGCTCGGCCGGGTCAGGATGCCGGCCGAGTTCGACAGATGCCGCAGGCCCGGCTCGATGCCCGCGGGCCGCAGCTCCTCCACAGCCGCCAGGAACACGGCCTCCTGCTCGGCGGTGGCGGGGTGGTCCGGCTCGTCGGCGCAGGCGAAATGGGACCACACCCCGGTGATCTCGACCCGTCCCGCGCTCTGGGCCCGGGCGGCGGCCCTCACGAGGGCTGTCCAGTCCGCTCCGAAGCGTGCCCCGTTGCGGGACAGACCGGTGTCCACCTTGAGCTGTACCCGCGGGCGTGAGGGAGCCGCCGCGAGGATCTCCTCGAGCTGTTCGTCCGAGGAGGCCGTGACCTCGACTCCGGCCTCGGCCAGCTCGCCGAAGGGAGCACCGGGAGTGGCCAGCCAGCACAGCAACGGTCCCTCGTCACCGGCGCGGCGCAGGGTCAGCGCCTCCTCGGGGGTGGCGACACCGAGCCAGTCCGCCCCGGCCTCACGGGCCGCCCGCGCGATCGGCTGCATGCCGTGCCCATAGCCGTTGGCCTTGACGACGGCCAGCTGCTGGGCACCGGGCGCGAGTCCGCGCAGCACCCGCAGGTTCTCGCGGTAGGCGTCGAGATCGACGACCAGCTCGGCCGCCGCCGGCCCGCTCATCGGGCTGCCGCCGGTGCGAGGAAGTCGCCGAGCACGGCGGGCAGC
>JAEZEJ010000130.1 GCA_023417775.1 Actinomycetes bacterium
CCCCCGGGGGGGGGGGGGGGGGGGCGGGGGGGGGGGGGGCGGCCCGCACCGTGGTGGGTTCGTCTTCCTCGAGTTCGACGTTCCGGTCGAGGTAGCCGATCTGGATGAGGACGTGCATGGTGGTCTCCTTCGGTTTGAGTGGGGCAACGGGGAGCCCCGGCGGCGGGGGCACCTGAAAGCGCGCGAGGGGTCGGTAGCGTGGGCCGGGCTCGCCGCAACGAGCGCACCGCGACATGGATGGCGGTGCCCCGTCCGGCGTGTGACCGAACAGGTGGCAGAGGAGGTTCACGGCTTCCCTCCGAGCGCGTCACGGAACCAGCGGCGCAACTGCTCCTTGACGTCGGCGGCCTCATCGTTCGAGACGCCGCACCGCTCACATGTGCACGGGATCGGTGTGCCACGGAACGCGCAATCGTCGCCGCTGCCGTCGCAGAGCCCGTCCGCACACCATCCGCAGACCGGGCCGCTCATGACGCACTCCGGTCGGGGATCGGCAGGCCGAGGTCGCGGCGTGCGTCGTCGGCGACGGCTCGCATGTGTTCGAGGTCTTCGTCGAGGGTGCGGAGCACGCGCGCGTTCCTCGTCGGGATCGTGATGGACACGGTGGAGAAGAGGCCGGACAAGATCGTGTCGATGTCGTACTCGGCGAGGATGTTGAACGGCAGCACGAGGTCGTCGATGATGACGCGGCCGCGAGGGTGGTCGATGGTGATGTTCTCGACGGCGAACGGAGGGTTGTCGGTGGACGACGGCGGGGCGGGGATCGGCTCGAACACGACGTCTCGTCGCCGGGCGCGGTGCCGGCGAAGCCTGTCGGGCACGAGGACCACGAGCCAACCGATCGCGATCACGGCCAAGAACATGATGGCGAGGCGTAGATCCTCCGCGCCGCTCACTGCTCGGCTCCTTCATCGCCACCCGGCGTCGCCTGCACGGGGAGCGCGTACAGGTGCCACACGAACCCGTCCGGGCCAGGCGACGTCGCCAGATGCTCCGCGCCGGACGGGATCTGCTCGCCCGCCTGGAACGCGGTCACCCGCGTGGTTGTCGGCTCGGTCTCGTCGCACTCCTCGATCCACACGAGCAGTGCCCAGTTCGCGCGCTCGGTGTGGAGGACTCGGCCGGCGACGATGATCTCGTGCTCGTGGCCGTCGATGGGGATCGAGATCTTGGTGACGGTCTTCACCGGGGTTCTCCTTCGAACGAGTAGATGGATGCTTCGAGACCTTCGAGGATCAGGCCGGCGCCGGTGCGCGCGAGGGTTTCCATCACGCGCAGCAGGTCAGCGTCGGAAGGGACCTCGACGCTGAGTGAGACTCGGCGGGGCTCGCGGTCTTCGCTCATCGACCGATCCCCAAAACTCGGGCGGCTTCTTCCACGGCGTCCCACGCGGTGCGGTCGCCGCCGTGGCGGTCAGGGTGCGCGGCCGCGCGGGCTCGGCGATACGCGAGCTGCGCGCTCTCGCGGTCCCGCGAGCTCCAATCGCTCGGCTGGTAGTCGTCGATGACGTATACGGCCTGCTCGCGCGTCATGCCGCCCATCGGAGTCGCACCAGATCCGGCGCCGAGCTCCTTGAAGCCCGCGTACTGCTTGCCGGCCGTGGCCCCGTACCGATCGACCGCCCGAAGCGACTCCAAAGTCTTCGCGATCGCGCGTACGTTGATCTGCCAGTCCGGGGGATCGTCGGAGTAGATGCCGACGTATTGGTCGCAGGTGTACGACATCGGACCGTGCTTTGACAGGAACGAGAGCCGCACTCCGGGATGCTCCACACGGGCGCGGGACCTGAGCATCCCGTCACGACGCAGATCGCCCGCTGTGACTGCCAGTTCGAGGACGATGTCTTTCCCGTCCAGGTGGCCGAGCTCGCGGTTCAGCAGCTTGAGCGTGTCTGACCAGGAGGACCGGAATGGGTTGCCGCCGCGCTGGAACTTCGGTGTGTGGAAGATCGTGAGGTCATCGAGGGGACGGATCGTGTACGTGGTCATCGGATCAGCACCCACGCGACGGCCAGCGCGACGGTGATAAGCAGCCATCGGAGGACCGGCAGCTGTCGGGCCACGTTCGCCCGCTGGGCCGCGAGCAGCATCGCGGCGTTCATCAGCGTGAGCACGCCGGCCGCGATGGTCAGCACGAGCACGATGTCGGTAAGGCGGTCAGGGACGGTCATCGGGGTTCTCCTTCGTTGGTCTCTCATCGGGATCGAGCAGCCCAGGCCACTCGAGGAAGTCAGGCGGCACCGTCAGCCGATAGGTGTCCGCCTTCTCGCGGGACCGCTGCGCATGGGTCCGCTCGAGCAGCCCCAGCTCGATCAGCTGCTTCCGGTTCCGCTCGACTGTCCGCGTGCTGCACCGCAGCACCCGCGCCACCCGCTTGTCCCCGGGCCGGACCTCGGTGCCGTCCTGGTCGGCGTAGGTGCCGAGCGTCATCGCCAGCAGCCGCAGCGGCGTCGACAGCGGAGCGCGCCGCAGCATCCGCTCCCACGTGAACCGGTCCACGATGAGGTTCCCCGCGGGGGTCAGTTCTCCGGTGGTCTTCGGCACGGCGGTCAGATGTCCTCTACTGCGAGCGGGGGCGGTCATGCTGGCGTGTCCTCGGGTCTCTCGCGCCAGCCGATCGTGAACGGGCCGAGCTCGGCCGAGTTGGCCTCGGCCAGCACCCGGGCGGCACGGACGGCGGTCTGCAGCTGTATGCCTTCGCGGACGAGCAGCACGAGCACGGCGATGACGCGCACCTCGTCGGTCGAATAGACGAGGCGGTGCCCGGTGCCGGCGCGGTCGTTGAGGGCGTGGACGTATCCGGCGGCGGTCCAGTAGTAGAGCTGTCGGTGGCTGGCGCCGGTCGCTTCGAGGACATCACCCGCGGTGATCGCGTGAGAGCGCATCACGACTTACCGCCCCCGAACAAGCCGCCGGGTGGCACAGCGCCCACGGTCCAGGTCTTGCGTTCCCAGATCGCGAGAACGCATCCGAAGGGTGGGCGGTTGTTGGGGCCGATGGCGGTCTGCCCTGGCTTGAGGAACCGCATCCGGCCGGGCAGGAATTCGACGCGGAGAGGTGATCCGGGCTGGTCACGGTAGGGCTCGATGTACAGCTGCCACCACTGTTGCTCAGTGCGGTTCGCGGGGAGGAGCATCACCACGGTGGCGTCGACGTGCTCAGCCCATGCTTTGCGGACCCAAGGTGCGATATCGGAATAAGGCGGGTTGCACCAGACGGTCTCGCCGGACCACGACTCGGCTAGTCCGTTGCTCTGGCGGTCGTAGTAGCGCTCGCACTTCGTGTTGTGGGCAGCAGCGGCAACATCGATCGTGAACGGCCAGCGCTCGGCGAAGCGCGCGAAGTCGATCGGGTGCGTGGCTCGATCATCGATCGCGTCGGTCTTGTCCCAGCGTCGATTCTGCGTCTGCTGCGGGTGCGCCTCGGCCGGCCGCCCAACGAGGCTCATCGGATTGCTCCTCGCACCGGGATGCCGAGATGCCCAGCGATCGCGGCCTCGATCCGTGCACCACGCGAGCCGGTCCAGCCGGGAAGCATGAGAACCACCTCGGCGTCGGCGAGGTCACGCAGCGCGAGACGCATGTAGTCGGACCACTCGTAGCCGTCGATGAGGCCGTGACGGGCCGGGTTGATCGGCTCGTGGCCCTCGGCGAGCAACTGCTCGGCTGCCTTGTGGAATGCCGGCGAGTTGTACTCCGGGATACCCGTCATTGGCCCGGCGATGTAGATCTTCATGCGGCTCCCGCCCATGCTTCAAAGACGACGATGGTGAGGTCGCGGGACGATGGCGGCGTGACGGCGTTGCCGGCCATGCGCACTCGCTGTCGGCGCGTGCCGCGCCACAGGTAGCGCCGAGGGAACGCCATCCCCGCGGCGATCTCGTGCGGCTCGAACATGCGAAAGAGACAGTCGTCAACCAGCGCCTCGGCGGCCGCGATGTCACCGGGGGTGATGAGCGACTGGTGTCCGGCCGTCGTGAGGGTGCGCAGCGGCTCGTGGACGGGGGTGGACATCTCGGCGCCGCCGTTGTTGTTCCGCATCACGAGGGCGTGCTTGTCGATCGTGGTGACCGTGCCGAGCGGTTCGGTGGTCGGCTTGGCGTGAGTGCTGCCCGAGTAGTACGGGGTCACGAGGCCGTAGGCGTCGCGGGTGGTGAGTGATCGCAGCGCCTCGTCGGTGGAGCGGGCGTCGTCATTCCAGGTGCCGCCGGCAGGGGTGACGAGGCCGTGGTGGTTGCCGCCAGCGGTGACGGTGCTCATCGGGTCGGTGGTCGAGCGGGCGTCAGAGGATCCGCCGCGCAGTTCGGCGACGAACGGCTGGACGAGAGCCTTGCCGGTGTCGTTGGCCGTGAGCGTCGACATGGGTTCGTCGAGACCTCGCGTGCGGTACTCGAACCGGCGATCGAGTATGAACGGGAGCGTTGTCAGCGACATGTTGCCGCCGTTGGCCGTCATCGTCCGCAGGGGCTCGTCCGGCGTCGTCGTGTGCCGTCCCGGCGCGCCGCCCTCGATGCCGTAGTGGCGAGTGATGAGAGCGGTCTCCGAGCGGGTCGTCTGGGTCCGCATGGGCTCGTCGACCGGCCGCGCTGTCTTCCCGTCGCGGCCCTCCACGGGCACCGCGAGCGCCTTAGCCTCCGTGGTGTGCAGCGTCGTCAGGACCTCCTCGGCCGGCCGGACGCGGTAATAGCCATCCGGGCGGCCGTGGGCAGGGTGCTTCGGGTCGGCAGCGTCATAGGTGTTGCCGGCCGCCTCGACGACAGTGGGACGCCAGTAGCGGGCGATCCCCGCGGCGATCCGGCGGCGCGTCTTCTCCGCCAGTGGCTTGGGCCGGTCCCCGATCCTGGTGCCCGGGATAGACCAGTCGATCGCGGTCGCGGCGGGCAGCCACGCCGGCTCCACCTCGGTCCCGCACGAGCCGTGGACGTAGACGTACTGGGCCCGGTAGCGGCCCACCGTGCGGCCGGGCTTGAACGCCTGAGCCGCCTCGATCAGCTCGTCACAGCGGGTGCAGTAGGCGCGCGGGCGCAGCGCCTTGTCCAGGTCGGGGGCGCGGACGTCCTCGCGCCAGGCCACGATGTAGAGCCGGTCGCGGGACTGGGGCGCCGGGTCGCCGCCGAGCTGCGCGTGCATCGAGTTGAGCGAGACGACGCGGAACCGGTAGCCGAGCTTGCGGAGATCCTGCCGCCACACGTGCCAGGCGAGCCGGTACTTGGCCTGCATCGCGATGTCGACGACGTTCTCGACGATCACGTACTCGTAGCGGTGGTGCTCGACGAACCGCAGCACGTCGAACATCAGCAACCGCGAGCGGGTCGCGGCGTCGTCCGACAGCGGGTCCTCGAACAGCCCTTCCTCGATCGCGGGGAGCTGCTTGCCGTTGCCCTGGGACCACTTCGTGCATTCCGGCGACGCCCACAGCATCGTCGTGCGGGGGAAGTAGCGAGGGTCTTCCAGGTGAAGGTCGACGCAGGCGTGGTCGGTGTTGGGGTGGTTCTCGTTATGGGTCTCGACGGCGAGCTGCCAGTGGTTCGCGGCGATCTTCACCGTCACACCACCGAGGTGGACCATGCCGACCGTGGCGCCGCCGGCACCGGCGAATAGATCGGTGACGGTGAACTCGGATGAGGCTTTCATGCTGGCGTGGGGAACAAAGAGCGTCGGCCGAGATCCGGCAGCGTCAACGGTGACAGATCATTGAGAAGCACAGCGGTCGCCGCGGCACATGCACTCGCCGTCCGCGCCGTCGCGGCCAGGTCGGCATCCTCGGCCACCTGCTCCATCGCGCTGTTGAACACCGCGGCGTCCGTGACGGCCCACGACTCCACCACGTCACGCATCAGCTCGCGCAGATGCGCGACGTAGGGGTCACGCCCCCACACGCCGCAGGCGCGGCACCCGACGATTCCGATGCGGCTGGTGGGGGAGTGGCCGTCGAGTAGCGCGACGAGCTCGTCTACGCGAGCGAGAGGCTTCATGGGTGGCCCTTTCGGACAGAGGTGGCTATTCGGTGGTGGGGAGGGGCGCGATGCGGATCGCGGCGCCCTCGGTGCGGCCGTCCGGCGCATACCGCTTCCGGACGTTCAGCACGGCGGCCTGAGCGTCGTCGCGCCAGACGCCGGCATCAGTGAGCGCGTCACCGACTGCGCGGACGAGCTTGTCGGCGTCCGGCTTGGCGTCGCAGTAGACCGGCGGCGCGTCGTCGCGGAGCTGGTCAGCGAACCGGCCTGTGCGGTAGTGCCGTTTCGGCCGCTTGAGGAAGAACGTGACGGTGAGCCTGATCGGTCCGCCGAGCGGTTCGCCCTGGTAGTGCTCGCGGGCGGTCTGGACGATGTTGGCGCGCCAGCGACGCAGGGCGGCGGGGTCGTCGTCGATCAGGCGACCCCGCGCGATCTTCTTACTGCCCTGCGTCACCGGTGTGCCGTAGACGACGAACTCGATCACGCGATCCTCTTGAGCACGGAGAGGAAGGCGTCGGACAATCCGACGACGTTGGAACGGAGATGCTCCACGAGCTGCTTCATGTTGTCCGCGAGCTCGACGTCCTCGATGTTCTCGTCGATCAGCGATGTCAGCAGAACTGCCTCAAGCTCCGCGAGGCTCTTTCCCTGCTCGGTCTTCGCGATCGCGCCGACGGCGCGTGCCTTGGCCTCGGCGGCGTTCACAGCTCGGGCTCCTCGTCATCGCTCTCGACGTCTTCGAGCGGCAGGGGCGTCCGCCCCGTCCGCTGAGTGATCGCCTTCTCCACCAGATCTCGCACCCGTGGGTCGGTGTCCTGGATCGGGCCCATCGGCTCGAACTTCCGCAGCCGCACGTGCGGCTGGACCAGGCCGGTGTCCGTGTTGGTGACGATCTTCGGGACGTCGTAGACCACGATCGCCGCGCGGAGCTGAGTCGGATCTTTCAGCAGCTCGTCGTGCTCGTCGTCGAGGCCGTTGAAGTCCTCATTGGCAGGCAGGGCGGCGGACAGCTTCACGGTGTTGCTCATCGGGTATGCCTCTCTGGGTTGGGTGTCTCGTACTCGAACAAGGTGGGAGGGGGCTCCGGCCGCGTGTTCTTCCGGCCCCGGCGGTCGGAGAATCGACAGGTCGCGTGGTGCGGCATGTAGACCACCCACTCGTCCGGCGGCTTCTCGTTCTTGTGGAGGACGCGGCCGACGAGCTCGCGGAGGTCGCTCATGGTCGCGGCGACGTTGCCGTCCTCGTCGGGCACGGCGTCGACGGGGATGCGCCGGCCGGTCTCGATGTTGGTGACGAACTTGATCGGGTTGCGGCACTTCTTGCAGGCGGCCATCAGCTCTCACCACTCAGCGGAGTCACCGAGTCGAGCACCACGATGTCCTTGAACAGCACCATCTTGAAGATGTGTCCGCACTCGGCACACACGATCTCCGCCAGTAGCTGATTCTGTTCATCGAGCGTGCGATCGAGGTGCGCCCTGCAGGCGAGACGGTCGTATCGGTGGCCACAACACGTGTGGTGCGCGACGAAGCGGTGCGTCGCGGGCTCCTCGCAGCGATAGCGCGGAAGCCTGTACTCACAGATCGGTGCCCAGTCGAGATGTTCGATCAGCTCGGCGTCCGTCGAGGAATCCGACGACGGCACGACGGTCGGCGTCTCAGTAGCCATCGGGATCACCGCACTCGCAGTGGCCGGCGTACTTCTCGCTCGGGCGGTCGTCTGCGCCGAGCGCGAGCACCAACATGACGATCACCGCGGTGGCGAACCCGAGACAGACACCGAGCAGCAGGTACATGAGCGCGCTCATCGACCCTCACCGCCCGCCCAACCGATCGTCACCGCGAGCGACGCGAGCACGCCCAGCAGCAGCCACGTTGCCAGCGGAGTCATGACTCATCACCACCGGACTGCGCACGGTGCGCCTCGGCCGCCTTGAGGACGTTCTCGAGGTCTTCGCGCGACTCACACGGCACAAGCGTGTCGATCACGCCGGATGCCTCGCGCTTCGTCATCTCCTTCGACGACGGCACGTCGCGACCAATGAGCTGCTGCACGATCCACAGCCGCTCCCCGCGATCCCTGATGCCGAGACCGTTGAACTTCGCGACGAGCGACGTCACCTGAGGCTTCGTGGCCTTCGGCTCCTCGGGTTCGTCCTCCTCAGGAGCAGGCTCGTCGACCTCGGGCTCGGGCTCGGGGTCGGGTGGCGGCGCGGCAGCTTCCCCACTACCAGCACCGCCACCCCTCGGCTCCGGAACCGGCGGTGGCTCCGGGGCCGGCGGCTCGGCGGGGTCCGCCGAGACGTTCCTGGGTGGCTCGGGAGCCTCAGGCGCGGGCGGCTCGACGGCCGCCGCAGCCTTCTTCTTCGCACGGCTCACGGTCTTCTTGGGCGTCACAGCAGACGCCTCGCCGCCCTCGACAACGGGCGCCTGACCGGGCACCACGATCACGTCGTCGAACTCTTCGGTCGCGGCGAGACCGTGGATCACATCGGGGAAGATCATCCGGCACAGCTCGGCCGTCGCGCGGGCGAGCAGCATCTGTCGGGGGTACGCCTGCCAGTTGAACTTGCCGCTCAGCTTCGCCCGCTTCGCGTCATCGAGCGTCCACGTGACCGCCGACCAGATGTCCGAACCCTTGCGGCGACCAGTCACCGTGACCTTGGCCGACGTCGACTCGGGGATGCCGATGTCATGGCCGTGCTGCAGCACCAGCGCACGCATCGCCTCCGCGCTCATACCGACGCGACCTTCGACGTTGTGCAGCTGCGTGAGAGCGTTCATCGGCCCGAGCCCGACCTCGCGGCCGTACAGGATGCGTGCCGCCGTCGCTGGCGTGTTCCCCTGGATCTGCTTCGGCACCATGTCGGACTGCGAGATGACGCTCGACAGCTCCCCGATCTCGGCGAGCACCGACGTCCACGAGTCCGTCGCGGCGTTCCGCAGATCCGCGCGGGTGACGAGATCGCCGTCGACCCTGACCACCTCGCGCGACGGCTGCCCTTCGTAGCGTTCGATCTCGCTCATCAGGCCACCGCCTCGAAGTCATCGAGCTGTAGCGCCGCGCCAAGCGCAGGCTGCTCCTTCACGCTGTCCATCCACCACGCCGTCGCCTGCAGATACTGGAACTGCCGCCACAGCTGGTCACGGTCCTCGATCACCGGCACCAAACGCACCGCGTCCGGCATGATGTGAGCGATGTAGAGCGCCGAGATCTCCGGCATCGGCTGCTCCGACTCCGGCCCGTCCGGCTGCCAGATGTCACAGCGGGCATACGCCTCGAGCTGCAGCGCCGCGTCGTCGTACACGCCCTTGCCGGTCTTGAGGTCCAACATCACGGACTCGTCACCGATCCGCCCGATCCGTGCGATCGAGTCGAGCGTCCCGGCGTATGCCCGCGTCGTGCTCCCACAGGGCGCCTCGGTCGCGGTGACGGTGACGTCCCACTCGTCGAGGAACCGGGCATAGGCCTCGACCGGGCCGCGCAGCTCATCGGAGACCTCGACCTCCTGGCCGTGCGACAGCTTCTCGCCGAGATCGTGAATCTGGGTTCCGCGCAACGCGGCCGCCTTGGTGGTGTTCCAGCGGGCGTCCTGCAGCTCCTTGAGCCGCTTCGACGGCGGCAGGTCAGCGAGCTCGTCCCACCGGTCGACGGCGGACTCCGCGGTGACGTTGGCCGCCCAGTTCACGAGCGCCGGCTTGGGGAGCGCGTTGAGGATGCTGGTGACGCCGCGGACCTTCTGGCCGTCGATCGTGTAGCCGTGGCCGCGTCCGTAGTTCCGGCGCTTAAGCCGGGAGTCTGGGGCGCTCATGCCTTGCCCGCCATCTCGGTACGCACTCGCTCGATCTCCGCGCGGTGGAACCGGCGCTGTCCGCCGAGGGTGCGAACGGCGGTGATCTTGCCGCCGCTCTCCCATCGGCGGATGGTGCCGACCGAGACGCCGAGCGCACGAGCGGCGTCACCAATGGATAGTGATGCTTCGTCGCTATAGGTATCTTCCATGCGGTGAAAGGTAGCCATAGCTACATTTTGCTGTCAAGCAGCTATCGGCGTGTTGACCAACAATTGACAGGTTTGGGTAGGTATGGGTACATTCACACCATGAGTGCAGACGTCACCCCGCTCGGGCACCTTCCCCGCTTCGGATTCGATGACCGGATCCGCCGCGTGCGCCGGGACATGGGGATCGACCAGGGGAAGATGGCGGAACTGCTCGGTATCGACCGACAGACCTACAGCGCGTGGGAGTCGGGTCGCAATAAGCCTCGGAGCGTCGTCGCGATCGCGGAGAAGCTTGAGGAGATCAGCGGAGTCCCACGTCAGTGGTTTCTCGGCTGGATGGATGACCAGCCGCCGAGCGGCGGTGGTCCTGAGAGCGGAAGACGGGACTCGAACCCGCAACATTCTGCTTGGAAGGCAGAGACTCTAGCCAATTGAGCTACTTCCGCATGCTGCCGAGGCAGCGCCCTCATTCTGCCATAGTCGTCCAGCGGGTCGGCGCGCAGGCCGCGGCAGGGGCCGCATGGAGCGCCGAGCGTCTCTCCTGTCCCTCCCCGGGCCGTCAGCCGGTGCGGACGACGATGTCGGCGGCGGCCGGGGTGTGCTCACGGTCGAGGTGCCGGCTCTCCTCCTCCGCCCAGATGTCCCACCAGGGGCGGTAGGTCTCACCATCGCGGGCGAGGGCACGGCGACGGCGCGTGCTCTCGTCGGCGTCGAGCCAGACGAGCAGGCTGAGGAAGGGGCGAACGGCCGTGGCACCGGAACCGACGCCATCGACGATGAGCAGCGGTCCGGGTGTCACGGTGAGCGGTGCGCCGGGGCGGTCGTGCTCCCAGTCCCAACGAGATGCCGAGCCGACCTCGTCGACGGCGAGATCGGCGAGGATGTCGCGCAGCGCGTTCACCGCCGGCTCCAGCCCGCGCCACCCGGTGTAGAGATCCTCCAGGGCGAGGACGGGAGCGTCGAACCGATGGGCGAGCTGATGCGCGAACTCGGTCTTGCCGGCCCCGCTGCGACCGTCGATCGCGATCACTCTGGTGCGCCCGCACGCGGGTTCGCGGCGGAACAGGGTCTCTGCGACGTGGTCGAGGGCATCGGTCACTCCTCGATCGTGCCACGCTCCCTCATGCCACCCGTCCCGTCGGACGTTCCGGGCGATAGGCTGTGTAGCCGGTGCTCACTGAGTGCCGACGGGATGTAGCGCAGCTTGGTAGCGCATCCGCTTTGGGAGCGGAGGGTCGCAGGTTCAAATCCTGTCATCCCGACTTCGTCGCGGCGACGGTTGAGGGGGTCCGATGCAGACAGCTGGCCTGTCGGCATTCTCACGGCACTGCTTCGCGTCCTTCGGCTCGTGGCGTTCGGCCGGCTCCTTCCTCTCCGCCGCATCGGTCACCTCCTCCGGCTCGCTGCTCTCCATCGCCTCGAGCGGGTCGATCCTCTCGATCGGCTCCGCCGGCTCGATCGCATCGATCGGCTCTGCCGGGTCGATCCTCTCCGTGCGATCCGAGGGGCGGATCATCTCCTACCGCGATCGGCGGCTGTCGGGGATCGAGGCGACCGGCCTCGGCATCGCGGTCCTCGGCATCGCCGCCGTGACGGTCACGACGGCTCGACTGCTCGGCCGCCGCATCCCCGCCTGACGATCCTCAGCCCTTCGCCTCGGGATATCTGCGGGCCAGGCGTTCCTCCCAGGCGCGGTCGGACTCCCAGTGGCCTTGCCGCTCCTGTTCGTATTCGCGTTCGCGCGTCACCCCGGCGAGCATCCTGGCCCGGCCCTTGGGGTGCAGGTGGATGCCGAGGAGAAGTGCCCCGACCAGCGTCCAGGGCGAGGTCATCACGCTCCCCAGGAAGCGCCAATAGCCCGACTCTCCCGTGGCGAGAGCCGCCACGGCGATGGAGGGTGCGACCAGCAGAAAGGCGACTGCGGTCGGCGCCCACCGGATCGGTCTCTCGGACAACTCGAACATCCGGTATCCCCGCAGCCGCCAGGCATCCTGCCACCAGAGCCCGGCGATCACGAGTCCCGGTGCGATCGCCGCCCACGGATAGGGCCCTCGGGCGATGCCCCAGGCGAACCAGCCGAAGACGAGGGTCATCACGGGCAGCGTGAACCAGGGTGAACCGATCCACCCGAACGGCCACATGTCGTGGCGGCGGCGCGAACGTCGATCCGGACTCATCGCTCCATCGTGCCGGGAACAGCCTCCGAATGCTCGTCGAGGTTCTGCTATCCGCGCCCGCGCGGATAGCCCGCCGGCTCCCGCGGACACCTGGCCGGTGACGGGCTCGGTCGAGTCCGGGCCTTCCTACGATCGGAGCGATCCCGGCGGGCTGTGCGCCGGGCGTCCACCATGTCGATCCAGGAGAGATGTGTTCCCCTCACCAGCCCCCTCCCATCCCGCTCGACGCCGCCGACTGGCCGGCGTCCTCGTGACCGGTGTCGTGGCCACCGTCGCGATCACCGCATTGCCCGCCACGGCCGATGTCCCGGGTGAGCGCCCCGAGCTCGGACCCGACAAGTCGATCGCCTTCTATGTCGGCAAGGACCTCACCGAGGACGGCCACCCGCTCATCGGCGGCTTCGGCCACGAACCCTCGAGCCACTGGGTCGAGGTCGTCCCGGCTCAGGATCATCCCGAGGGCTCCACGATCACCGTCGGCGTCACCGAGGACGCCGACATGCCCGGTGAGCTGACCGAGATCCCGCAGGTCGAGCACACCTTCAGCTACATCACCTCGAACTACTCCGAGTTCACCGGCCTGCCCGCACCCTTGATGAACGGCGGGCTCAACGAGAAGAATGTCGCGGCGCGCGATGTCTGGTCCAACTCCCGCGAAGAGCTCTGGGACATGACCCCCGAGGACCAGACCGGACCCCAGTACTCCGATCTCTCGCGCATCGCGATGGAACGCGCCAGCACCGCCCGCGAGGCGGTGGAGATCCTCGGCGACCTGATCGACGAGCACGGCTACAGCACCTATGGCGGCAACTCGCACATGTTCGCCGACGAGGACGAGGGCTGGATCGTCATCGAGTACTCCGGCGGCGAAGGCCTCTGGGCGGCCGAGCGCCTCGGCGCCGATGAGGTCCGGGTGTCCTATCCCGGCTACATCCAGGAGTTCCCGACCGAGGCCGTCGGCGGCGACGACCCGGACTACCTCGGCTCGGACAATCTCGTCTCCTTCGCCGAGGAGCAGGGCTGGTACGACGCGGAGGCCGATGAGGTCTTCGATCTCCAGGAGGTCTACCAGCAGCCCTTCCCGACCGATCTCTTCGAGGTCGGCGAGGTGGCCGACCCGGAGGACCCCGCCCCCTACCGCAACCCCGTCTCCCTCGGAGCCGAGCTCGAGGAGCTGGCCCCGGTGTCGCTGCAGGACATGATGCGGCTCGTGCGGGACCCGCGGTGGTCGGATGATCGCTCCGGCTACGGACAGGTCGCCGAGCTGCGCTCGGACCTCGCCGATCCGCGCCTCGCGACGCTCTGGCTCGCCCCCACCGCCGCCGTCACCGCGCCCTACACGCCCATCGCCATCGGCACCGAGTCGCTGCCCGAGGAGCTGACCCAGCATCGGTACCTCACCGCCGAGGCGAGCGGCACCTACCTGGACCCGGCCTTCGCGGAGCAGGAGGCCACCGAGTACGCGACCCAGACCTACAAGCGGCTCATGTACGCCACCTGCGCGCGTCCGGAGGAGTACCTCGGCGAGGTGACCGCGGCCTTCGAGGGCTTCGAGGCCGGCGCGCTGGACGAGTGGTCCGAGGTCCAGGAGGAGGCCGTCGGCCTCGTCGAGGACGGCGACGACCCCTCGTCCGTGCTCACCGATTACACGACCGACAACGCCCTCGAGGGCCTCGCGCTGGGCAATCACCTGCTCGACGACATCCTCGCTCGGTCGCGGGAGGACGGCGGTCTCCGCGCACCGGACATCGAGGTCCCCGACGGAACCACCGGGTCGGCGCGATCGCAGTCGATGGTGCTGGGAGCGCATGGTGAGACCGCCAGCTCGCGGGATCGGATGAACTGCGATCTCGGCGGCGGCTGGGCCGATGGCTCGACCCTCGACCGTCAGGGTGAGTACGGCGACACCGGGGACGTGCCGGACTTCTCGGCCGCGGGCATCTCCGGGCGTCCTGAGCTCTCCGAGGACGGTGGCACTGCCACCGCGCTCCTCGTCGGCTTCGGCGGGCTGATCGTGGGCCTGGCGCTCGGAGCGATCGCCCCCGGTCGCCGGCGCCGCGCCTGAGCCGCCGGGGGGGGCGCGCGCGCTCGGGGGCCCCCCCGGCC
>JAEZEJ010000146.1 GCA_023417775.1 Actinomycetes bacterium
AAAAACTGGCAGTAAACTGTCTCGGAATCGAAACACCCACAACAAAAAGCCATGAGTGCCTAATTAATTCATAATCTCGTCGACTAAATGACACACTGTTGAGTTATCAAACATCAGACGCACACCAACGAGCGACCTTCTCTGTGAAGGCTGTCGAAAGCAGCTTATCTAGTCTAGACCATCATCTCCGGCGAACCAAATCGCCTTCTTGTGATCTCACCCCCCGTTGTCAGCGGCTAGTTTCCGGACCCCCGCAGGGCTCCTGGCGTTAACCGTTTCGGTTGAGGTGGTTGTGAGGCCGAGCCCCCGGCCTTCCGGCCTTGCGCTCCGTCGCTCTCAGCAACAAGAAGAACATTACACACCCCCGCAAAGGCCTCCGACAGGGGGGTCCCCCCTTTCGTGATCAGCCCTGGAATCGCAGGGCGTTCACGACAGCACGATGAGATCATCGCGGTGGACGACCTCGCGCTCGTACTCGGGGCCGAGGTCCGCCGCCAGCTCCCGCGAGGAACGACCGATCATCGTCGGCAGCTCCCCTGCGTCGAAGTTGACGAGGCCCCGGGCGACGACGGCGCCGCCGAGGCCCACCAGATCCACCGGGTCGCCGGCGCTGAAGGTCCCCTCGACACCGCTGACCCCGGCCGCCAGCAACGAGGCCTTGCCCTCGGTGATCGCCCGGACGGCGCCGTCGTCGAGCACCAGGCTCCCCTTGGTCTCGCTGGCGTGGGCCAACCACAGCAGCCGAGCGGGGCGTCGCTTGCCGGTCGCGTCGAAGCGCGTGCCCACCGCACCGTCCGCCAGCGCCTCCCGGGCCTGCCCGGCATTCGTCAGCAGCACGGGCACACCGGCGGCCGTGGCGATGCGTGCGGCCTCGATCTTCGTGACCATGCCTCCGGTCCCCACCGCGGAGCCGACCCGGGTGACGTCCACGCCCGCCAGGTCGGCCTCGCCGCGCACCCGCTCGATCCGCGCCGAACCCGGCGCCGACGGATGGCCGGTGTAGAGCGCATCCACATCCGAGAGGAGCACCAGCCGGTCGGCCTGCACCAGGTGGGCCACCAAGGCCGCGAGCCGGTCGTTGTCGCCGAATCGGATCTCCGAGGTGGCGACCGTGTCGTTCTCGTTCACGACCGGGACCACCCCCAGCTCCAGCAGCTTGGCGAAGGTCTGATGGGCGTTGCGGTAGTGGCTCCGTCGGGTGACATCGTCGATCGTGAGCAGCACCTGCCCGATCCGCAGGCCGTGCTCGGCGAAGCTCCGCGCGTAGAACTCCAGCAGCGCGCCCTGACCGACGCTCGCCGCGGCCTGCTGCGTGGCGAGGTCCCGGGGGCGGGCCCCCAAACCGAGCGGCCCGAGACCGGCCGCGATCGCGCCGGAACTGACCAGGACGATCTCGTCTCCGCGCGCCCGCGCCACGGCGATCGCGTCGACGAGAGGGCCGATCAGCGCCGGATCGAGGTGTCCGTCCGTGGTCGTCAGCGAGGAGGAGCCCACCTTCACCACGACACGACTCATGCCGGCACCGCCTCGAAGGACACCTCGCTGCGCTCGCTCATGAGGACTGCTCCTCGTCGAGGTCGTACTCCTCATCGGCCGACCACGCCAGATCGTCGTCGAGCTCGGGCTTGGGCGGCGGCTGCTCACCGCGCGCTCGCGCCTCCCGCGCGTCGATCTCCCACGCGCGCTTGGCCGCCAGCTGCTCCCGGCGCTCCTTAGTGGTACGACGGGTGCTCGGGTCGATGCGCAGGTCCTCGCCACGCCTGCCCAGCACCTCCGCGCCGGCGGCGACCGTGGGATCGAAGTCGAACACCACCGCATCGTCGACATCGCCGATGACCACATCGTCTCCGGGCTCGGCGCCCCGGGCGAGCAGCTCCCGCTCGACGCCGAGCCGGTTGAGACGATCGGCCAGGAAGCCCACCGCCTCATCATTGGAGAAATCGGTCTGCCGGACCCAGCGGGTCGGCTTGTCGCCGTGGACGAACCACTGGCCGCCCTGCTCGACGATCGTGAAGTCCTGGTCGACCCCCTGCGGGGACGGCGGCCGCAGCACGATCCGCGTCGCCTCCACCTCGGGAGCCGCGGCGCGCCGCGCCTGCACGATCTCTGCCATCGCGAAGGACAACTCCTTCAAACCGGCATGACTGGCAGCGGAGATCTCGAAGACCTCCAGGTCCCGCCCTTGCAGATCGGCGCGCACGAAGTCCGCGATGTGCTGGGCATCGGGCACGTCGACCTTGTTCAACGCGACCAGCCGGGGACGATCCGATAGGTCGACCCCCGCGAGCTCGCCGTACCGCGCGAGCTCGTTCTCGATGACATCGAGGTCGGTGAGCGGATCGCGCCCGGGCTCCACCGTGGCGCAGTCGATGACGTGAACGAGCGCCGCACAGCGCTCGACATGGCGCAGGAAGTCGTGTCCGAGGCCACGGCCGTCGCTCGCCCCCTCGATCAAGCCGGGCACGTCGGCCACGGTGAACGTGGTCGACCCGGCGCGCACGACGCCGAGATTCGGCACCAGGGTCGTGAAGGGGTAGTCCGCGATCTTCGGGCGGGCTCGGGAGAGCGCCGCGATGAGACTGGACTTGCCCGCCGAGGGAAAGCCGATGAGGCCGATATCGGCCACGACCTTCAGCTCGAGACGGACCGTGCGCTGCTCACCGGGCTCGCCCTTGAGCGCGAATCCGGGGGCCTTGCGCTTCGACGAGGCGAGGGCGGCATTGCCCAGGCCACCGCGACCGCCCGCCGCGATCACCAGCTCGGTGCCGGCGCCGACGAGATCGGCGATGACCTCGCCCTCCTCGTCACGCACCACGGTGCCGTCGGGGACGCTCAGCACGAGATCCTCGCCGTTGGCCCCGCTGCGATTCGAGCCGGCGCCCGGGGCGCCGTTGGTGGCGCGTCGGTGCGGCTCGTGGTGATAGTCGATGAGGGTCGTGACATCCGGCTCGACACGGATGACGACATCGCCGCCGTGGCCGCCGTTGCCGCCATCGGGCCCGCCCAGCGGCTTGAACTTCTCGCGGTGCACCGAGGCGACGCCGTGACCACCGTTCCCGGCCTGGACGTGCAGCGTCACGTGGTCGACGAAGGTGGGGATGGCCATCGATGCTCCTCAGCGGGTGATGAATGAGACAAGGGGCAGCCCGCGTGCGCGGACTACCCCTTGTCGACGTGAGTGGTGGAAGGTCACTCAGCCGTCACGATATTGACGACCTTGCGACCACGCTTGGTGCCGAACTCGACCGCACCGGCCGAGAGGGCGAACAGCGTGTCGTCGCCGCCACGGCCGACGTTGACGCCGGGGTGGAAGTGGGTGCCGCGCTGCCGGACGATGATCTCGCCGGCGTTGACCTGCTGGCCGCCGAAGCGCTTCACGCCGAGGCGTTGCGCATTGGAGTCGCGGCCGTTCTTAGTGGACGAAACGCCCTTCTTTGATGCCATCTCGCGAGCCCCTTACTTCTCGATACCGGTGATCTTGACCTGGGTGTACTTCTGACGGTGACCCTGGCGCTTCTTGTAACCGGTCTTGTTCTTGTACTTCTGGATGACGATCTTGGGGCCCTTGGTGGCACCGAGCACCTCGGCGTTCACGGTGACCTTGGCGAGCGCGTCGGCAGCCGACGTCACATCGTCGCCGTCGACCAGCAGCACCGCGGGGAGCGTGACGCTGTCACCCTCAGTCGCCTGGACCTTGTCGATCTCGATGACGTCGCCGACCGCGACCTTGGCCTGGCCGCCGCCATTGCGCACGATTGCGTACACCACGGAATCCTCACTCAAAATGTCTGTCTGGGGTGCGCGAGACGCGCACGAACCGGCGCGCCGGGCGCACCGACTGTCTAGTTTACTGACCCGATCCACCCTCGGTCAAAACGGGTCCTGATTCGGCGGGATCCGCGGGCGGATCCACCGGGTCGGGGGCCGACGCCGGCCGGGTGGCCGCGCGCCGACGAGTCGTGCTCTTGACCACGGGCTTGGCCGGCGGGGCGACCTCGGCGGTCTCCGCCGCAGCCGCCTCGGCGGACTCCTCCACGACCTCGGCGACCTGTTCGGCGTCCTCGGTCTTGGGCACGTCCAGAGGCAACGGCTCGGCCTGCGGGCGCGAGGCGCCCCGTCGTCCACGTGAGCGGCTCGTGGTCACCGTGACCGGTGCCGGAGCCTGCTCCTGCGCGGGCGACTCGGTCTGCCCGGTCTCCGCCGGCGCAGCCCCGCTCGGTTCCTCCGCAGGTGTGTCCTCCGCAGGGGCGGATGCCCGCGGCTTGCGGGACCTGCTCTTGGCGGGAGACTTCTTCGGCGGCTCGGCGGCCTCGGGCTCTGCCGGCGCCACGGGTTCGCTCGACGCCTCGGCATCGCCCTGCGACTCGGTCGTCTTGGCCGCGGACCTGCCGCGCTTGGCCCGGCCCGCCGGACGCGCCTCCTGCGACCCGCCATCGCCGGACTGCTCGACGCCGGTGCCCGCGCCTTCGGAGGTGTCCTGCTTGTCGTCCTGCTGACCCTTGTCCTGCTGGTCGTTGCCGGTGGAGTTGCCGCGGCCCTTGCCGCCGCGATTGCCACGCCGGCGACGCGAGTCGTCCTTCTTGGCCTCGATCGGCTCATCGGCGATGACGACCCCGCGGCCCTTGCAGTGCTCGCATTCATGGCTGAACGACTCGAGCAGTCCCGTGCCGATGCGCTTGCGCGTCATCTGCACCAGTCCGAGCGAGGTCACCTCGGCGACCTGATGGCGGGTGCGATCGCGCCCGAGGCACTCCACGAGCCGGCGCAGCACCAGATCCCGGTTGCTCTCCAGCACCATGTCGATGAAGTCGACCACGATGATGCCGCCGATATCGCGCAGCCGCAGCTGACGCACGATCTCCTCGGCCGCCTCGAGGTTGTTCTTGGTGACGGTCTCCTCGAGATTGCCGCCCGAACCGGTGAACTTGCCGGTGTTGACGTCGACGACCGTCATCGCCTCGGTGCGGTCGATGACCAGCGACCCGCCTGACGGCAGGTGCACCTTGCGGTCGAGGGCCTTGTGGATCTGTTCGTCGAGCCGGTACTCGCTGAAGACATCACCCTCGCGGGTCCATCGCTCGAGGCGGTCCTCGAGATCGGGCGCCACGTGCGCGATATAGCCCTGGACCATGTCCCAGGCCTCATCACCCTGCACGACCAGCTTGGCGAAGTCCTCGTTGAACAGGTCGCGGACGACCTTGATCATCAGATCGGGCTCGGAGTACAGCAGCGTCGGGGCCGAACCGCCGCCCTTGGACTTGCGCTCGATGTCCTCCCAACGGGCGCTGAGGGCCTGCACGTCGCGGGTGAGCTGATCCTCGGTGGCGCCCTCCGCGGCCGTGCGCACGATGACACTCGCGTTCTCGGGCAGGACCTCCTTGAGCAGCCCCTTCAGCCGCGAGCGCTCGGCATCGGGCAGCTTGCGGCTGATGCCATTGCTACCGCCCCCGGGCACATAGACCAGGAATCGGCCGGCGAGGCTGATCTGGCTGGTCAGCCGAGCACCCTTCTGCCCGATCGGGTCCTTGGTGGCCTGCACGAGGATCGTCTGCCCGGGCTGGAGCGCGTCCTCGATCTTGCGCTGCTTGCCGTTCTCCACGCCGGACCAGTCGACCTCGCCCGCGTAGATCACCGCATTGCGGCCGGCGCCGATGTCGACGAAGGCGGCCTCCATGCTCGGCAGAACGTTCTGGACGCGGCCGAGGTAGACATTGCCGATGATCGAGACCTGGGACTCGCGGGCCACATAGTGCTCGACGAGAACCCGGTCCTCCAGGACGGCGATCTGCGTGTAGTCCTCGCGCTGCCGGACGACCATCTCGCGGGTGACCGACTCCCGCCGGGCCAGGAACTCGGCCTCGGAGACGATCGGAGCCCGGCGGCGGCCGGCTTCGCGGCCCTCGCGGCGGCGCTGCTTCTTGGCCTCCAGGCGGGTCGAGCCGCTCACACCGGTGATCTCGTCCTCGGCGCTGCGTCCCTCACGCACCTTGACGACCGTGTTCTCGGGATCGTCCGGGGAGCTGTCGGCGCCCTCGCCCGCGCGGGAGCGACGACGGCGACGACGGCTGGGAGAGCTGTTCTCGGAGTCATCGGAATCATCGGAGTCGTCCGCATCGTCGGAGGACTCCGACGAGTCCTCCGCCTCGGGGGGCGCCGCCC
>JAEZEJ010000005.1 GCA_023417775.1 Actinomycetes bacterium
GAATAAGACGAGGGACGCTCGGCCATGCTTGTCTCTGCAAATAAACGGAAATACCGGTCGGCTTACAGGCCGGACGGGGCAGGGGCAAGGCGGTGGAGTGGGGCGCCCTTAGAGGCCGGCGCAGTCGCCGCCCCAGAGGGCGCCGTCCTGGACCCAGCCGACGCGGCCGCGCACGGCGACCCGCCGCCAGTCGCCTTCGCAGCCGGTAATGGCGGCGATGACGCCCGGCTCGAGATAAGCCAACGGCTGGGCGTTGAGGCGCGCGGCGCGCCGCAAGGCCGCCTGTTCGCGCACATAGACGGTGCGGCGCTGTTCGAGGTTCTGCGCGTGGATCCAGGCGCTATCGCCGTCGGGGTCGATGACGCGCCGCCATGGGCCGCTCTCGGCGGTCACCTGCAGCGGCAAGCCGCTGCGGCCGTAGATCCAGTCGATGCGATGCTCCAGGCCGGGGCCGCGGCGGCCGTTGGCGCCCTCAGTCTTGAGGCTGACATAGCGTGGAACGGGCAGGTTGGAGTCTGCGCCGATGCGCGGGCCGTCGGCGGCGGCCGATCCCAGCGATAGACATGCGGCCGCGAGCAAAGCGGCGATCACCCCTTGGCGCATCACACCCAACCTTCATTTTTACCCGCCTGACGGCGGGGAAACGGGATCATGCGCCCGTTGCGTGAAAGCAGGTTTAACCGAGGCGCCTCGACTTGCCTTGGAGCGACGCGCGGCGTGGTTTAAGGAGGCTGAATGCCGTCGCAGAAACTCAAGGTCGTCGTCACGCGCCGTCTCCCCGATCCGGTGGAGACGCGGCTCAAGGAATTGTTCGACGCCGAGCTCAATCATGAGGACAAGCCCTTCACGGCGGACGATCTCGTCGCCGCGGTGCAGCGCGCCGACGTGCTGGTGCCGACGGTGACCGACCGTGTGGATTCCCGGGTGCTTTCGCGCGCGGGCGAGCAGCTCCGGCTGATCGCCCAATTTGGCGCGGGCGTGGACAATATCGACGTACAGACGGCCGTGCAGCGCGGCATCACCGTGACGAATACGCCGGGCGTTCTCACCGAGGACACCGCCGACATGACCATGGCGCTGATCCTCGCGGTGCCGCGCCGCATCGTCGAAGGCGTGAAGATCGTTGAAGAGGACAAGTTTGTCGGCTGGTCGCCGACCTGGATGATGGGCCGTCGCATCTGGGGCAAGCGGCTTGGCATCATCGGCATGGGCCGCATTGGCCAGGCCGTGGCGCGCCGGGCGCGCGCGTTCGGGCTGCAGATCCACTATCACAACCGCCGCCGCGTCAGCCCGCATATTGAGCAGGAGCTGGAGGCGACCTATTGGGATAGCCTCGACCAGATGCTGTCGCGGATGGACATCGTCTCCGTGAACTGCCCGCACACGCCAGCGACTTATCATTTGCTGTCCGCGCGCCGCCTCGCGCTGCTCAAGCCGCACGCTTACATCGTCAACACCGCGCGCGGCGAGGTGATCGACGAAGCCGCGCTGGCGCGCATGCTGGAG
Organism: Actinomycetes bacterium; assembly: GCA_023417775.1. Classification (GTDB taxonomy): domain Bacteria; phylum Actinomycetota; class Actinomycetes; order Propionibacteriales; family Nocardioidaceae; genus Aeromicrobium. The sequence goes on from JAEZEJ010000005.1 coordinate 1,507, forward strand.
AAGGGCGAGTTGGCGGGCGCTGGGCTTGACGTGTTCGAGCACGAGCCGGCGATCAACCCAAAGCTGAAGAAGCTGAGCAATGTCGTGCTGCTGCCGCACATGGGCTCGGGCACGCTCGAAGGCCGCATCGACATGGGCGAGAAGGTCATCATCAACATCAAGACCTTCGCCGACGGCCACAAGCCGCCGGACCGCGTTATCCCCTCGATGCTCTGAGCGCGGCTCAGCACTGCTGGGCGCTCCGAATAGGCCGAATCCGGAGGATTTCGCGGCCCAATAGCCACAGGCCGAGAATCTTATCCCCTGCGGGCAGAAAATGGTTAACGCCGCTCCCCTCGCGCCCTAAAATACTACCACGCCGTGCTGCAGCGGCCAGGGGGCCAGTTTTCCTAAGAAACGGGGACGGTCATGTTGAATAAGCTGAAATCCACGCTCGCGATGGCGGCGTTGCTCACCGGTGTATCGGGGGTGACGACGGCCGCGAACGCCACAGAAGGTTGGTACGGACGCATCGACGCCGGCTACACGGTCGATGGCGAACTCGATGGCGAAATTGACGACGATGTCGCCGAGTTCAGCGTCGATCTCGAAGAAGATTGGATGGGGTCGGTTGGGCTCGGCTACGCCTTCATGAACGGCTTCCGCGCCGAAGGTGAAATCTCGTATCGCGACAACGAATGGGGTCCGTACATCGATACCGGCGCCATCGATGACGAGCTGAACGGCGACGTCACCAGCTGGGCGGCGATGCTCAACCTCTATTATGATTTCAATCGCGGCGGCCGCTTTGAGCCGTATGTCGGCGTCGGCGTCGGCGCTGCGCAAGTTGAAGTCGGCGTCGAAGGCACGGGCGTGCCGTGGTTCACGCCGGCTGATTCCGAAGACACCGTCGTCGCCTATCAAGGCCTCGCCGGCGTCGCCATCGGCCTGAGCGAGCGTCTCGATCTCGACATCGGCTATCGCTATTTCCACGCGCCGAATCTCGACATCAGCGACTCGTTCGCCGATCTGCCGGCCGATGCGGAAGCCGATTACACGCACCAAGCGGTGACGGTTGGTCTGCGTTGGCAGTTCGGCGGCGCGGGGGGGCCCCCCCCCGGGCCCGTTTGGGGGGCCCCCCCCCCCCCCCCCCCCCCCCCCCCCCCGCCGGGTATGTGACATCAAAGATGGCCCATTCGGACTATCACGAATGACCCACCCGCATCTGAACTGGACAGCGCTCTCCCCTTAGTCTGAACCGGACGAATCACTTCGGTCGCTCGCGACCGATCTCTCGGGAAGGGTTCGACCATGTGGAATACCCAGTGGGCTCAGGAGGCCGCGTGCCTCGGCCGTCCGGACGATCTCTTCGTCCAGGGTGCGGAGCAGAATCGCGCCAAGCAGCTGTGCAATAGCTGCGTGGTGAAGGCCGAATGCCTCGCAGAGGCCCTCGACCATCGCATCGAGTGGGGGGTCTGGGGCGGGATGACCGAGCGCGAGCGCCGCGCTCTCCTGCGCCGCAAGCCGCACGTCACCCGGTGGCACGAGGTGCTGAAGCCCGCGCTGGACGAGCAGACGTCCGGCCTGCGCCGCTCGGCAACGCGCTGATCGCGCGACCGTCCGGTCTCAGCTACGGCTGAGGTGCTCGGCGATCGCCCGCAGCCCCTCGAGGTCGTGCACATCGGTCGACAGCGCCGGGACGACCGCGGCCGCCACGTCCCCGTGTGCTGCGGCGAAGCGACGGCGCACCCGTCCCTCGCGTGCCGCGAGCCGGGCCCGGTCGGCGTGGACCGCCAAGAGCTCGGAGGTCAGCTGATCGGTCGCGGAGCCGGAGCCGAGCCGAGGCGATGCCGACTCCGCATCGGCCGCGGAGATGCCGGCGGCGCGCTCGTCGTGGCAGCGGTTGACGATCAATCCGGCCAGCGGCATCTCATCGGCCTCGAGTCGTTCGACGAAGTACGCCGCCTCCCGCATCGGGGCGTCCTCGGGGGCGGCCACCACCAGGAAGGCGGTCTCGTCGGCCTGCAGGAGGGCGTAGGTCGCCTCGGCGCGCTGCCGGAAGCCGCCGAAGAGCGTGTCGAAGGCGGCGATGAAGGTCTGCATGTCGCTGAGGATCTGAGCGCCGATGACCTTGTTGAGGGCCGCGGTCACGACACCGAAACCCGCCGTGAGGAAGCGCGCGGGTCCCTTGGCCGGCGCCAGCATCAGCCGGATGAAGCGTCCGTCGAGCATCGAGGACAGTCGCTCGGGGGCGTCGAGGAAGTCCAGCGCCGATCGCGAGGGCGGGGTGTCGACGACGATGAGGTCCCAGCGTCCCTCGGCGTGCAGCTGCCCCAGCCGCTCCATCGCCATGTACTCCTGCGTGCCGGCGAAGGAGCTCGACAATGCCACATAGAACGGGTTCTGCAGGATCTGCCGGGCCTTCTCCGGTGATGCGTGCGCCTCGACGACATCGTCGAAGGTGCGCTTCATATCGAGCATCATCGCGTCGAGGGAGCCCCCGGCGGTCGTGTCGATGCCATCGACCGGGCGCGGGGTGTTGTCGAGCTCGGTCAGCCCCATCGACTGGGCGAGCCGTCGGGCGGGATCGATGGTGAGGACGCAGACCCGGCGACCGCTCTCGGCGGCGCGCAGGCCGATCGCGGCGGCCGAGGTGGTCTTGCCGACACCCCCGGAGCCGCAGCAGACGATGATCTGCGTGCGCTCGTCGTCGATGAGCCGGTCGAGGTCCAGGGCGGGCGCGGTGCCGCGACGTGCCTGACGGGCGCCGCGGGAGGCGGGCCGCGGCCGGGTCTGCGCGGGCCGGGTCATCGGGTCATCTCCTCGAGGTCGTCCGCGAGCTCGTAGAGGGCGCCGAGGTCGATCCCGTCGGCGAGCCGGGGCAGGTGCACGATGTCTCGCCCGGTGGCCAGCAGGAGCTCATCCTGTTCCTGCTGCAGCCGCTGGCGTTCCAGATGAGCCGCACCCTCATCGAGCAGGTCCTCGGCGGCGTCGGTGGGCAGGCTGACCCGCGCCAACGAGACCGCCACCTCGTCGACGTCGACCTCACCCGCGTCGATCGCGGCGGCCGATGCGGTGCTGAGCAGGCTCGGGCGGACCATGTTGACGACGATCGAGCCGATCGGCAGGGAGGCGGCGCTCAGCTCCTCGATCCCGTCGATCGTCTCCTGGACCGGCATCTCCTCCAGCACGGTCACCAGGTGCACCCGGGTCTGCTCCGAGCGCAGCATCGTCATGATCGAGCTGGCCTGGTTCTTGACCGGGCCGACCTTCGCGAGCCCGGCGACATCGTCGTTGACGCCCAGGAAGCGGGCGATGCGACCGGTCGGGGGAGCGTCCACGACGATCGCGTCGTAGACGAAGTCCGATTCCGGGCCGTCGGTGCGGCGCCGGGCGGCCTCGTAGACCTTGCCGGTCAGCAGCACATCGCGCACACCGGGCGCGATCGTGGTGGCGAAGTCGATGACGCCGAAGCGGTCGAGGGCCTTGCCGGCGCGGCCGAGCCGGTAGTACATCGCCAGGTACTCCAGCAGCGCCGCCTCCGCGTCGACCGCCAGCGCGTAGACCTCGCCGCCGCCACGACCGGTGCCCGCGATCGGACGCTCCTCATAGGGCAGAGGGGCGATGTCGAAGAGCTGGGCGATCTGCTGGCGTCCTTCGACCTCGCAGAGCAGCACGCGCCCGCCGTCCGAGGACAGGGCGATGGCCAGGGCTGCGGCGACGGTGGTCTTGCCGGTGCCGCCCTTGCCGGTGACCACGTGCAGAGGGGTCGAGAGAGCCACGTCCCCGAGCGTAGGCGGTCTCGGGTCGTCCCGCTGCGGATCGGCGGGCCGGGCACCTCGGGTCCGGCTCCGGCTAGAGTCGGCACATGACGAAGTGGGAATACCTGACCGCGCCGGTGCTCGTGCACGCGACGAAGCAGATCCTCGACAATTTCGGCCAGGACGGCTGGGAGCTGGTGCAGATCGTGCCCGGCCCCAATCCCGAGAACCTGGTCGCCTACTTCAAGCGCCCCGTGGCCTGACATGGGAACCGTCGAGCAACGCCTGGCCGGACTGGGTCTGACGGTGCCCCCGGTCGCGGCACCCGTGGCCGACTACGTCCCGGCGATCCGCACGGGCGCCTATGTGCACACCTCCGGGCAGTTGCCCCTCGTGGACGGTCAGCTCACCGTCACCGGCACCGTCGGAGCCGATGTCTCGCTCGACGAGGCCGCCGCCGCGGCTCGCCAGTGCGCGCTGAACGCCGTCGCCGCGGTCGCCTCCCAGGTCGATCTCGACGACGTGGTGCGGGTCGTCAAGGTCGTGGTGTTCGTCGCCAGCGATGTCTCCTTCACCGACCAGGCGAAGGTCGCCAATGGCGCGAGCGAGCTGATCGGACAGGCCTTCGGCGAGGCCGGCCGTCATGCCCGCAGCGCGGTCGGCGTCGCCGTGCTCCCGCTCGGATCGCCGGTCGAGGTCGAGATCGTGGTCGAGGTGTCCTGATGCTGATCCCCCTGCCGGAGCGGTTGCGCGAGCACATCGGACGTTCGGCCGCGCCGGCTCCGGCGAAGGACGCGGCGACCATCGCCGTGGTCCGCGACGGTGCCGAGGGGATCGAGGCGTTCTTGATGCGGCGCCAGTCGTCGATGGCCTTCGCGGCAGGCATGTACGTCTTTCCCGGCGGCGGCGTCCACGATGACGACTTCGGCGAGGTCGACTGGATCGGTCCCACCGCCGAGGAGTTCGGTGAGCAGCTCGGGTGCGCGCCGGAGCTGGCCCATGCCCTCGTCGTCGCGGCGGTGCGGGAGACCTTCGAGGAGACCGGGGTCCTGCTCGCCGGGGCCGATGACTCCACCGTCTTCGGCGACACCACCGTTCCCGAGATGACGCAGGCGCGCGAGGACCTCGAGGAGCACCGGCTCGGCTTCGCGGAGTTCCTGCGGCGCGAGGGGCTGGTCCTGCGCGCCGACCTGCTCGGAGTCTGGGCGCACTGGATCACCCCGGCCTTCGAGCCGCGACGCTATGACACCCGTTTCTTCGTCGCCGCCCTGCCCGAGGGGCAGCGGATCGACAATGTCAGCGGGGAGGCCGACCGTTCGCTGTGGGCGCCGCTGACCCAGGTGCTGGCCCGGGTCGATGCCGGCGGCGCCGCGATGATGCCCCCGACGGTCACCACCTGCCGTGAGCTCGCCGCGTACCGGTCCGGCGAGATCCTGGAGGCCGCCGCGCAACGGACGGTCACCCCGATCGAGCCGCGCATCGTCGAGGTCGACGGTGAGCTGTATCTGCAGACCGAGAGCCGGGACCACCTATGAGGCGGAACCCTCCGTCGGCGCGGAGGAGGAGAGGACGACATGAGTGAGACGCGGGTGACCGAGCGGGCCTCGGTCGTGCGGGCGGACAATCCCGGCATCATGACGCTGGACGGCACCAATACATGGATCCTGCGGGAGCCCGGGGCGCGACGTGCGGTCGTCGTCGATCCGGGACCGGCGGACGAGGATCACCTCGCGGCCGTGCTGGAGGCCGCCGGCGAGGTCGCCCTGGTGCTCTACACACATCATCACGAGGATCACACCGAGGCCTTCGAGCGGATGCGTGAGCTGACGGGAGCCCCGGCGCGCGCCATCGGCGAGCGGTTCTGCGCGGAGGCCGACCCGATCGTCGATCTCGAGGTGATCGAGGTCGACGGGCTGCGGATCGAGGCGGTGGCGACCCCGGGTCACACGATGGACTCCCTCTGCCTCACGCTCCCGGACGAGGGCTCGCTGCTCAGCGGCGACACCATCCTGGGGCGCGGCACCACGGTGGTGGCGTGGCCCGATGGAGCGCTCGGACCCTATCTCGACTCGCTGGCCCGGCTGCGTGAGATGACGGAGGAGGGCCTGGTGCGGCGTATCCTCCCCGGCCACGGTGCCGTGATCGAGGACCCGGCGGCGGTGCTGGACTTCTACATCGCCCATCGGCAGGATCGCCTCGATCAGGTGCGTGCCGCGCTGACCGAGGGCGATACGACGGCCCGCGAGGTGGTCGAGCGGGTCTATGCCGATGTCGACCCCATCCTCTGGCCCGCTGCCGAACGCAGCGTCGAGGCCCAGCTCGCCTACCTGCGCGACTGACCTGGACCCACATCTCGGTACACGTGGGGCTGTGGATAGTCGTTCGACGGAATCGAGGGACTCGGCGAAGGTCGGGCTATGGCTGCTCCTCGCCCGCTCCCCGGTGAACTCGCCGGTACCTGCTTCACCCGTGCGGAGGCGCATCGAGCCGGCATGAGCGATGCGATGCTGCGAGGATCACGCATCGTCACCGTGCACAAGGGCGTCTACCGCTACGCCGATACCGCGCCGACCTTCGAGCTCCTGGCTCGGGCCGCCCTGCTGGTGGCCCCGCCGGATGCGGCGCTCAGCCACCTGACCGCACTGCGCTGGTGGGGTCTGTCGATGGGTCGAACGACACCCATCCATGTGGCGACCACTACCACCGTCCACCGAGCTCGCGACGGGGTGACGGTGCACCGCTACCAAGGCCGTCTACACCCGATGATGAAAGACGGCGTGCCGGTGCTGGGCCCCAAACGGACCTTCGTGGACTGCGCGACCCTGCTCTCCGTGCGAGACCTCGTCATCGTGGGTGACTGGCTGGTGGCCCAACGGGTGGTCGAGCTCTTCGATCTGCGTGGCTATCTCCTGGAGAGCCATCTGGACGGGGTGCAGCGGGCGCGAAAGGCGGCGCGGCTCGTTCGCGAGGGGTCGGAGTCTCCGAAGGAGAGCCACCTGCGCTTCCTCGCGATCCACGCCGGGCTCCCAGAGCCGGAGCTGAATGTGGAGCTACACGACGATCGAGGCATCTTCCTGGCCCGCGGCGATCTCGTCTATCGGAGGTGGCGAGTGCTCGTCGAGTACGACGGGTGGCAGCACGAGCGCGACGCCGATCAGCGCCAGCGCGATCACCTGCGGCGTGAGCGGCTCGAGGCGGCAGGATGGCGAGTGATCGTCGTGACCGTGGCCGATCTCGCCCATCCCGAACACATCGGCTGGCGTATCTTCAACGCTCTTCGCGCCAGAGGCTACACCGGCCAGATCCCGAGATTTGCCGCCTGAACGTTGACCGAGAGGGTTCCCGGTTGACGAGTAGGGAGCAAATCTCGGTCCAGGGCCGGGTCAGCGGGCGCGCTTCTGCAGACGCTCGAGGTCGAGGATGACGACGCTGCGCGGCTCGAGGCGCACCCAGCCGCGGGAGGCGAAGTCGGCGAGGGCCTTGTTGACGGTCTCGCGCGAGGCACCGACGAGCTGGGCCAGCTCCTCCTGGGTGAGGTCGTGGTTGACGTGGATACCGTCCTCGTCCTCACGGCCGAACCGGTCGGCGAGGTCGAGCAGGGCCTTGGAGACGCGGCCGGGCACATCGGAGAAGACCAGATCGCCGACGACCTCATTGGTGCGGCGCAGGCGTCCGGCGAGCTGGTGCAGGAGGGCCTTGGCGACATCGGCATGATCATTGAGCACCGGACCGAGGGCCTCGTGTCCCAGGCTGCGCAGCTGGACATCGGTCACGGCCGTGGCCGTGGCGGAACGGGGTCCGGGGTCGAAGAAGGACAGCTCGCCGAACATCTGTCCCGGGCCGAGGATCGCGAGCAGATTCTCGCGGCCGTCCGGTGACGTGCGTCCGAGCTTGAGCTTGCCTTCGACGACGACATAGAGCTTGTCGCCGTCATCTCCCTCGTTGAACAGGATCTCGCCGCGCCTCAGCGACAGCGACTCCATCGAGGACTCCAAGGCGCTCGACGCGGCATCGTCGAGTCCGTTGAACAGGGGCGCTTGGCGCAGTACGTCGTCGGTCACTGGTTCTTCCTTCTCGGTCACGGCCCAATGGGGTCCGTGTCACAGTTTTTCACACTCGACCACATGACGGGTGGTGCAACGCCCGGATGTGGGTATTCCAGGCCCGAACGGAGGCGGACGGACTCGTCGCCCCTCCGCTCCGGGGCGCTGTCGCTTCCCTGAACCTCTACGCTGTCGGTGTGACCACGACCGATGCGGCCCGCCGTGACACCGCTCTGGTGCGCCGTGCCCGCAAGGTCGATCGGGTCCTCGCGCAGACCTATCCGGATGCCCGGCCCGAGCTGGACTTCAGCTCCCCCTTCGAGCTGCTCGTGGTCACGGTGCTGTCCGCGCAGACCACCGACCGACGGGTCAACGCCGTCAGCCCGGCGCTCTTCACGGCCTATCCCGATGCGGCGGCGCTCGCAGCCGCCGACCGCGCCGAGCTCGAGGAGATCATCCGGCCCACCGGCTTCTTCCGTGCCAAGACCGAGAGCCTGCTCGGCCTGGCGGCAGCCCTGGTCGAGCGCTTCGACGGCGAGGTGCCGCCGCGGCTGGAGGACCTGGTGACGTTGCCCGGGGTCGGCCGCAAGACCGCCAATGTGGTGCTGGGCAATGCCTTCGGTATCCCGGGGATCACCGTCGACACGCACGTGGCCCGGCTGACCCACCGCCTCGGATGGCTCGACGAGGCCACCGCCCGGCAGCCGGTCAAGGCCGAGCACGCCCTCGGCGAGCTCTTCCCGCGCCGCGACTGGACCGACATGTGCCAGCGGCTGATCTGGCACGGACGGCGCCGATGCCATGCCCGCACGCCGGCCTGCGGTGCGTGCCCCGTCTCGCGCTGGTGCCCGTCGTACGGCCTCGGGCCGACCGACCCGGTCGAGGCGGAGAAGCTCGTGACGACCCAAGGACGCGCATGACCACCACCCTTCCCGGCTGGCTGCAGCCGCTGGCCGATCTCGCCGGATCCGTGGAGGCCGAGCAGCTCGCCCCCCGGTTCCCGCACCCGCCCGCCGATGCCCGGCCCTCGGCCGTCCTCATGCTCTTCGCGGAGACGCCGCGGGGGCACGAGCTGCTGCTCACCGAGCGGGCGAGCACCCTGCGCCACCACGCGGGACAGATCTCCTTTCCCGGCGGCCGGGCCGATCCCGGCGATGCCGACCCCCCGGCCACCGCGTTGCGGGAGGCCCAGGAGGAGGTCGGACTCGATCCCGCGGCCGTCCAGGTGTTCGGCGAGCTGCCGACCCTGTGGATCCCGCCGAGCAATCACGCCGTCACCCCGGTGCTGGGCTTCTGGCGGTCCTGGAGCCCGGCGCTGCGGCCGGTGAGCGTCGACGAGGTCGCCGAGGTCCTGTGGACGCCGATCGAGGAGCTCACCGATCCGACGCGGCGGTTCAGCGTCGTCCATCCGTCCGGCTGGAAGGGCCCCGCCTTCGACATCGGCACCGAGACGCCCCTGTGGGGGTTCACGGCCGGCATCGTCTCGCGCGTGTTCGAGCGGGTCGGCTGGTCGCTTCCGTGGGATGAGTCGCGGGTGCGTCCCCTGCCGGAGATCCGCTGACATGAGCCGCCGAGACATCGGCCCCCGGGCGGCGATGTGAACAGCCTCGATCTGATCCTGCTGGCGCTGGTCGCGCTCTACGCCGCCTCGGGCTTCGTGCACGGCTTCGTCGTCAACCTGATCGAGGGCATCGGCCTGGTGGCCGGAGGCGTCATCGGCATCATCGTCGCGCCGCTGATCTTCGGCGGGGGTGACGCCGCGCATCCGCTGCTCTCGCTGCTGCTCGTGGTCGCCTTCCTGTTGATGGGACAGTTCCTCGGGCGGCTGGTGGGACGCGACCTGCGGGTCACCGAAGGGCCGTGGCGTGCCGTCGACGCCGTCGCCGGGGCCGCGCTCGGAGTCGTCGCGGTCCTCGGCGCCGCGTGGGCCCTCGGTTTCGCGGTGAGCGGCGCCTCACTCCCTTACGTGAGCCAGGCGGTCCGCACCTCGGCGATCCTGGAGCGGGTCGACCGGGTGATGCCCTCGCAGGCCTCGGACGTGCTCGCCGGATTCAGTCGTTCGCTCACCGAGGAGGTCTTCCCGCGCTACCTCGAGCCCTTCGAGCCGGAGGTGATCGCCTCGGCCGAGCCTCCGGACGAGGCGACCCTCGCGCAGTCGGGGGTGCAGGCCGCGGCCGACAGCGTCGTCAAGATCATCGGATCGGCCGAGTGCGGGCGTGGCATCGAGGGTTCGGGCTTCGTCTACGCCGACGGCCGGGTGATGACCAATGCGCACGTCGTCGCCGGTGTGAGCGATCCGGTGGTGCAGGTCGACGGCCGCTCGGTCGAGGCCGTGCCCGTGCTGTTCGACGCCGAGATGGACATCGCGGTCCTGCGTACGCAGAGCCTCGACGTGCCGCAGCTCGACTTCGACCTCTCCGCTGCGGCCGGGGACGAGGCCGCGGTCCTCGGCTACCCCGAGAACGGGCCCTTCGATGCGCGCGCTGCGCGCATCCGCGACATCACCACGATGCGGGCCCCGGACATCTACGGACAGGGCGAGCACCCGCGCGAGGCCTTCTCGGTGCGCTCCCTCGTCCGCTCGGGCAACTCCGGCGGACCTCTGGTCTCGCCGACCGGGGACGTCTATGGCATCGTATTCGCCGCCTCGATCAGCGACTCGTCCACCGGTTATGCCGTCACCGCCGAACAGGCGGCGGACAACGCCCGGGCGGGGATCGAGGCGACCGGCCGAGTCTCGACAGGAGGATGCGTCTGATGAGGAGCCTGACCTCGATCATCTGCTGGGTGGTCGCCGTGCTGGCCGGGATCGTGGCGTTGCCGGTCACCTGGGTGGCGGACAATGTGGCCGACGAGACCGGCTATGTCGAGCTGGTCCGGGATCTGCGCAGCGACCCGCAGGTCGTCGAGGCGGTGGCCGATACCGCGGCCTCGCGGGTCGCGGGCGATCTTCCCGAGGCGGTCCGCGATCAGGTGGCCGGACGGCTGAGCGAAGCGCTGGCCGCGCTGGAGGAGGTGCCCGGTTTCGATGAGGCCTGGGACGACTCGCAGCGGCGCAGCCACCAGCTGTGGTTCGGCGGTCGATACATCCCCGAGCGGCTGGAGGTCGATGTCACGCCGCTGGTCGATCTGGCCCTGCAGCAGGTGACCGGATCGCTGCCGATCGCGGTGGAGTCCCCCGAGGAGGTGCGGGTGCCGGTGGCGACCGCGCCGCCCGGACTGCGTTTCGTCGAGACCACGCCTACGTGGAAGTCGATCACCTTGCTGGCGGCGGCCGCGGCGGCCGTGCTGTGCTTCGTCTTCGCGCGGCGGCGCTCCACCGGGCTCGCGTGGATCGGCGTCGGCGCGCTGGTCGTGGCGGGGGTGAGCTATGTCGGTACCCGGGTCACGGTCCCGGCGGTGCTCGACGGCGCCGCCTCCGGGTCGTCGCAGTTCGGTCAGGTGCTGACCGATGCGGTGGGCGAGCGGTTCACCGCGTCGCTCGACGAGCGGATCGAGCAGATCGCGCTGGCCGGTCTCGCGGCGATCGTGGTCGGTCTCGTGTGCCGGGGGATCCTGGCGCTCTGGCAGCGCCGTCGCCGGGCCGCCTGATCAGAGGTCGCCCCCCGGCGAGGACGTGTCCCCGTGGTGGCCAGGGCGACCACGGAGACACATCGGGGGTCGGCAGGTCAGGCGACCTTGCCCTTCAGCGCGGTCGGGATCTGCTTCGCGGTGTCGATCGTCTTCTGCGGGACGGTGACCTTCTTGAAGCGGCGGATGCCGACGAAGGCCAGCAGCAGGGCCAGCACCAGGTAGCCGCCGGTGACGATGAGGAACGCCCAGGCCGGGTGCAGGCCGGTCATCGTGAGGAAGAAGCCGATGGTGATCGAGGCGAGGATGAGCACGAGCAGCAGGATGAAGGCCGCCACCGCGAGCAGGGCCGCCCCCATGCCGCCCGCCCGGACGCTGACCTTCATCTCCGACTTGGCCAGCTGGATCTCGTGCTGGATCAGGGACGACAGATCGCGCGTGACATCGGCGACGAGGTGGCCGATGGTGGGGTCCTCGGAGACGGGCTGCTGCTCACTCATGCAGCGAGCCTACCCAGAACGCGCCGCGAGGACAGCGCAGCACACCGTCGATCGGCTCGGGCCGTGCCGGCCGCGCCGCGCCGTAGGCGGTGGCGGGCGCACCCCTGCGAGGGAGAAGCGGTGGGACAGGCACCCCTCCGAGATCGCGAGAGGTGCCCGTCCCACCGCTCAGGTGGGTGAGGGGCCGGTCAGTCGTCGTCGGTGCCCTTCTTCATGCCGGCGGTGATCTGATCCATGACCGAGGAGTCGGCGAGGGTGGTGGCGTCGCCGACCTCGCGGTTCTCGGCGACATCGCGCAGCAGCCGGCGCATGATCTTGCCCGAGCGGGTCTTGGGCAGCTCGGCCACCACCATGATCTGGCGCGGCTTGGCGATCGGCCCGATCTGCGTACCGACGTGGTTGCGCAGCTGAGCGACCGTCTCCTCGCCGCTGTCGACGGCCGACTCCCGCAGGATCACGAACGCGACGACCGCCTGACCGGTGGTGTCGTCGGTCGCGCCGACCACGGCCGCCTCGGCCACGCTCGGATGCGAGACCAGCGCCGACTCGATCTCGGTGGTCGACAACCGGTGACCCGAGACGTTCATGACATCGTCGACGCGCCCGAGCAGCCAGATCGCGCCGTCGTCGTCCTTCTTGGCTCCGTCGCCGGCGAAGTACACGTCGCTGAAACGTGACCAGTAGGTGTCGACGAAGCGCTGGTCATCGCCCCAGATCGTGCGCAGCATCGCGGGCCACGGCTCGGTGAGCACGAGGTAGCCGCCCTGGCCGTTGCCGACCGGATTGCCCGCGTCGTCGACGACATCGGCGCTGATGCCCGGCAACGGGCCCATCGCCGATCCCGGCTTGGCGGCGGTGACTCCCGGAAGCGGGCTGAGCATGTGTGCGCCCGTCTCGGTCTGCCACCAGGTGTCGACGATCGGGGTACGGCTGCCGCCGATGTTCTCGCGGTACCAGACATAGGCCTCGGGATTGATCGACTCGCCGACGGTGCCGAGGATCCGCAGACTCGACAGGTCGAACTCCGCGGGGATCTCCGCGCCCCACTTCATGCAGGTGCGGATCGCGGTGGGGGCGGTGTAGAAGAGCGTGACGCCGTATTCGGCGACGATCTCCCACCAGCGACCCTTGTGGGGCGTGTCGGGCGTGCCCTCGTAGAGTACCTGTGTCGCGCCCTCGGCCGTCGGGCCGTAGACGATGTACGAGTGTCCGGTGACCCAGCCGATGTCGGCGGTGCACCAGTACACATCGGTCTCCGGCTTGTGGTCGAACACCGCGTTGAAGGTGTACGAGGCCTGGGTCAGGTAGCCGCCCGAGGTGTGCAGGATGCCCTTGGGCTTGCCCGTGGTGCCCGAGGTGTACATGACGTACAGCGGGTGCTCGGCATCGAAGGCCTCCGGCGTGTGCTCGGGGGACGCGGCGTCGACGACCTCATGCCACCAGACATCGCGGCCCTCGGTCATCGCGGTGTCCTGGCCGGTGCGGCGGACGACGAGCACCTGCTCCACGATGCCGTCGACCTTGCCGAGGGCCTCGTCGACCGCGGGCTTCAAGCTGGACGGCTTGCCGCGCCGGTAGCCGCCGTCGGCGGTGATGACGACCTTGGCTTCGCAGTCGGTGATCCGGCTCGACAGGGCGTCGGAGCTGAAACCGCCGAAGACCACGGTGTGCGGTGCTCCGAGGCGGGCGCACGCGAGCATCGCGATGACGGCCTCGGGGATCATCGGCAGATAGATCGCGACCCGGTCGCCGGTCTGGACGCCCAGATCGATCAGGGCATTGGCCGCCTTGCTGACCTCGTCCTTCAGGTCGGCATAGGTGAGGGTGCGGGTGTCGCCGGGCTCGCCGACGAAGTGGAAGGCGACCTTGTCGCCGCGTCCGGCCTCGACATGACGGTCCACGCAGTTGTACGCGACATTCAGCTTGCCGTCGGCGAACCACTTCGCGAAGGGCGGATTGCTCCAGTCGAGGACCTCGGTGAACGGCGTCTCCCAGTCGAGCCGCTCGGCCTGGGTGCGCCAGAAGCCCAGCCGATCGGCCGCCGCCTCGTCATACGCGGCCGCGGTGACGTTGGCGTGCGCAGCGAGCTCCGCCGGCGGCTCGAAGACGCGGTCCTCACGGGCGAGGTTGTCGATACCTGTCTCGGTCACGGGATGTCTCTCCTTGGGTGGGGTCCTGTCAACGATTGTGTCGCACACCACGCAGGCGTGCGATGGGGCCGGGGGGGGGGCGCCCCCCCCAGCGCCGGGGCCCGCGGCGCGCGACTCGCCCGCC
>JAEZEJ010000042.1 GCA_023417775.1 Actinomycetes bacterium
GTGCAGGTTCGCCCCCGAATCGCGTTTCGGGGGCGAATCTGCACCACTCGGCACATCCGAGCTCGCGGCGTCAGTCGGCGTGGATGGCGGTATCGGTCGCGTGGAGGGGGCGGCCGGTGCCACCCCAGCGCAGCGCCACCAGCTCGGCCGCGACCGCGACCGCCGTCTCCTCCGGGGTCCGCCCACGCAGGTCGAGACCGATCGGGCTGTGCAGCCGGCCGAGCCGCGCCTCGTCCAGTCCGGCCTCACGGAGTCGCTCGAGGCGCTCGTCGTGAGTGCGTCGCGAACCCATCGCGCCGATATAGAAGGGCTGCTGGTCGCCATCGAGGCTCAAGGCCAGCTCCAGCACGGGCACATCGAACTTGGGGTCGTGCGTGAGCACGCAGATGACGGTCCGACGATCCACCCGACCGGCGTCGACCTCCTGCCGCAGATAGCGATGCGGCCATGACACCACGACCTCATCGGCTGCCGGAAAGCGCTCGGGCGTCGCGAAGACCGGTCGCGCATCGCAGACCGTGACGCGGTAGCCCAGCAACTCCGCCTGCCGCGCCACCGCGGAGGCGTAGTCGATCGCGCCGAACACGATCATCCGCGGCCGCGGCTGGAAGGCGTTGACGAAGACCTTCATACCGGTGTCCATCCGCTCCCCGTCGGGACCGAACTCCAGCACCTGCGAGCGGCCGACCGCCAGCAGACCGCGCGCATCGTCCGCGACCGCGTGGTCGGCCCGCTCCGAGCCCAGTCCGCCCAGCACCTCGCCGGTACGCAGCACGAGATGCCGGCCGACCCACGCGGGATCGGGATGCTCGACGACCGTCGCGACCGCGACCGGCTGCCCCGACCGCACGTCCTCGGCGACGAGACCGAGCTCCGGGAAGGTCGTCCGGTCGACCGGCTCGACGAAGACGTCCACGATGCCGCCGCAGGTCAGGCCGACGGCGAAGGCCTCGTCATCGGAATAGCCGTACCGCCGCAGCTCGGGCGCGTCCTCGGCCACCACCCGCTGGGCGAGCTCGTACACATCGCCCTCCACGCAGCCGCCCGACACCGAGCCCACGACCGAGCCGTCACCGAGCACGAGCATCGCCGCTCCCGGCGGACGCGGCGCGGACCGCTGGGTCCCGACCACCGTCCCCATGCCGATCCGGTCGCCGCTCTCCCAGGCGGCCAACAAGGGGTCCAGCACATCACGCATCGTTCATCTCTCCCTCCACGTCACGCCGCGGCCACGACATCGAGCACTCGCGCCAAAGTCGCGAAGGAGTGTCCGCCGATGAGATCATCGATCGACGGCAGGACACTCACGATCCCCGACTGCACCGGCGCATAGTCCGGCTTCTCCCGATGCGGGTTCACCCAGACGATCCGGTGCGCGATCCGCCGCAGCCGCGCCATCTGCTCCCCCAGCAGGCTCGGATCGCCCCGTTCCCAGCCGTCGCTGCACACGACCACCACGGCGCCTCGCACCGGTCCGCGCTGTCCCCACCGGTCGGCGAAGGCGCGCATCATCTCCCCCAGCCGAGTGCCGCCCGACCAGTCCGGCACGATCTCGCCGGCGGCCTGCAGTGCCGACTCGGCATCGTGCTGGGCGAAGGCCGGCGTCACGCGGGTCAGGCGGGTGCCGAAGGTGAAGACCTCCGTCGAGCGTGGGGCGGCGGCGAAGCTCCGGTGAGCCAGTCGCAGATAGCTGTCGGCATAGGGCTTCATCGAGCCCGACACGTCGATCAGCCACACCACGCGCCGCGGCTTCCGCGTCCGCTGGTGATAGCGCAGCAGGGCGGGCTCGCCGCCGTGCCGCAGCTGCTCCCGGGCGCTGCGACCCATGTCGATCTCGCCGCGCCGGGCCGGACGATGACGACGCGTCGTCCGCATCGGCGACCGGGGACGGAGGGCCGCGAACGCCGCCGAGACCTCCCTGGCCTCGATGGCGTCGAGATCGGCGATATCGCGGTGCGCGAGCCGTTCGGCCGCCGATGCCGCGACCGGCGCGATATCGGCATCCTCCGATCCATCGGTCCCGGACTCGGTGCCGGTCCGCGAGCGAGGGGTCGTGAGCTCGAAGGGGGGCGGATGGCCCACCCCCGGAGCCGGCACCCGGAACCAGGAGGCGAAGACCTCGTCATAGAGCGGTACGTCGTCCGGGGAGCCGCAGAGGGTCGCGCGACCGGCCCAGTAGACGTCATCGGACCGGGCCAGGTCCAGCAGGGCGGTCGCCGCGAGGAAGTCCTCGGACGCCCATGCGCCGATGCCCGCCGCCCGCAGGGCCTGCACGAAGCCGATGAGCTCGGCGATCGGCGCATCCGGGGCGGGCTCGCGCAGGAGATCAGTCATCGCCGAACGCCGCCCGGACCAGCGCCCGGACGCGCTCGGCATCCTCACGCTGCTTGCACACCGCGCCGACGGTCGCCGACAAGGCGCCCAGCTCCGGCTCGCGGACGCCGAGGGCCTGCAGGGCGCGGACCCAGTCGAGGGTCTCGGCCACACCGGGAGGGCGTACGAGACCCCCGTCCGCACGCAGCTTCTGGACGAGCTCCACCATGCGCTCGGCCAGACCCGAGCTGACCTCGGGGAGCCGCGCGCGCACGATGGCGATCTCCTGTTCGAGATCGGGGTGGTCGAGCCAGTGGTAGAGGCAGCGACGCTTGAGCGCGTCGTGCAGCTCGCGCGTGCGATTGGAGGTCAGGACCACGATCGGAGGCTCGGTGGCCGCGACGGTGCCGAGCTCGGGGATCGACACCTGATAGGTCGACAGGACCTCCAGCAGCAGTGCCTCGAACTCGTCGTCGGCGCGGTCGATCTCGTCGATCAGGAGCACGGCCGGCGCCTCGCGCAGGGCGCGCACCACCGGACGCGGGAGCAGGAAGCGCTCTTCGTAGAGGGAGTCCTCCACGGCGCGCACATCGGCCGCGGCATCGGCGGCCTCCAGCGCGCGCAGGTGGAGGATCTGGCGTGGGAAGTCCCAGTCGTAGAGGGCCTGGCGGGCGTCGATGCCCTCATAGCACTGGAGCCGGATGAGGGGGAGGTCGAAGGCCTCGGCGATCGCTCCGGCGAGCGCGGTCTTACCCGTGCCGGGCTCACCCTCCAGCAGCAGCGGCCGCTGCATACGCAGCGCGAGATACCCGACGGTGGACAGACCTTCGCCGGCGATGTATCCCACGGAGCCGAGCCGATCGGCGAGCTCCGCGGCGCTGTCGACGTGCGTCATGCGTCCCTCCTGGGGTCGAGGTCCTGGGGTCGATCACGGTCCCGCCCGCTGGCGAGGTCTCCGCACTCGACCGTGAGGGCGTGGTGGGCGGCGAGGTACTCGCGGGCGCCCTCGGCGTCCGTGCCCGCGGCGATCGCGGACCAGTGATCACGGCCGACCAGCACGGGGTGGCCGGGGGCTCCAGCGTAGACGGCACGAGCCAGCGAGGCGGAACCGTCGAACCGGGCGAGCATGCGGCGCACGACCTCCGTGCCGACATCCGGCAGGTCGACCAGGTGCACGAGGGCGGCCTCGGCCGAGGTCCCGGCGAGCGCGGTGAGACCGACGGCGAGGGAGGCGCCCATGCCGCGGTCCCAGTCATCGGCCCTGGCGATCGGGACGTCTCCGAGGAGATCGGCCGCCTCGTCGGCGGCGGCACCGAGGACGACGAGCGTGTCGGCGCATCCGCCGTCGAGCAGCACCCGTCGGGCGGCGACCGTCCAGGGGGTGCCGTCGTCATGGCGCATCAGCGCCTTCGGCCCGCCCATCCGGCGTCCGGCGCCGGCGGCGAGCAGCAGTCCGATGACCTTGCTCATCGTCTCCATCCTCTCACCGGCGACCGACACGACCGCGTCGCGTCTTGCGCCCGGGGGATGGCCCGGGCACAAGACGCGAGAGGGACGCGACCGCGAGTCGAGGGCTACTCCTCGGTCTCGTCCAGCCACTGCCGCACGGACGCGTTGTGCTGTCCGAGGGTCGGTGGGGCGATATTCGTCTCGCGGGACCCGGCATAGGGCTGGTCGTCGAGTCGGATCACCGGACCCGGCAGGGTCAGCCGGCCCTTCGTGGCGTGGTCGACCTCGATGACCAGGCCCTGCGAGCGCGCCTGCTCCCACTCGTAGACCTCGTCGATCGTGCGCACCTTGCCCGACGGGAGGCCCGCCTCCGACAGCAGCTCGAGCCAGTGCTCGGCCGGTGCGGTGGCGAACTTCTCCTCGATGATCGCGATCAGCTCGTCACGATGGGCCACCCGGTCTCCGTTGGTGGCGAACCGCGGGTCCGTCGCGTCGAGGTCGAGGGCCGCCGCGAAGGAGGTCCACAGCGACTCCGAACCGCAGGACAGCTGAATCGGAGCGGTCTGCGTGTGGAACAGCCCGTACGGGGCGATCGACGGATGGTGCGCGCCGGACAGACCCGGCACCTCCCCCGCGACCGTCCACCGGGTGCCCTGGAAGGCATGCACCCCGACCACGCTCGCGATGAGCGAGGTCCGGACCACGCGCCCGCGACCCGTGCGCTCACGCTCGTAGAGCGCCGCGACAGTGCCGTAGGCCCCGTTCATGCCGGCCAGCAGATCGGCGATCGGGACGCCGACCTTGGTGGGCTCCTCACTGCCGGTGATGCTCATCAGGCCGGCCTCGCCCTGGGCGATCTGGTCGTAGCCGGCCCGGCTCGCCTCGGGTCCGTCGTGGCCGAAGCCGGTGATCGACAGGATCACCAGGCCGGGGTTCAGCCGGTGCAGCTCCTCGACGCTGAAGCCGAGACGATCCAGCACGCCGACCCGGAAGTTCTCCATCAGCACATCGGCGCGCTTGACCAGACGACGGAGGATGTCCTTGTCGTCCTCGGTCTTCAGGTTGAGGGTGATGGACTCCTTGTTGCGATTCGCCGACATGAAGTAGGTCGACTCGCGCTCCTCACCCTCCCCCAGGAAGGGAGGCCCCCACCCGCGACTGTCGTCGCCGGTGGGGGTCTCGATCTTGATCACGCGGGCACCGAGGTCGCCCAGCATCATGGCCGCATGCGGCCCGGCGAGGGCCCGCGTCATGTCGAGGACGAGCGTCCCCGCGAGCGGGCCCTCCACCGCCGTGTCGTCGCCGATCGTCACAGGTCACCCAGGTCGACGATCGCGGCGACGGGTCCTCCGCCCTCGGGACCCTGGTGGGCGGCCGAGACGGAGACGAAGACGGCCGGGTCGCCGGTGACCGCGGCGGTCACGCCGCCGACGGCCGCCTTGATCTGGCGGTGCCAGTGGACATCGGAGTCGTCGAGCATGGCATTGCGGCGTCCGCGGACCTCGCCGTCCTGGCTCGCCTCGCACTTGAGGAACACGTTGACCAGACGGCCGTCGAGGTCGCTCGTGTGCGGGCGCTCGGGCAGCTCGAGACCGGCATCGCGGATCGCGTTCCAGATGCCGTCCTGGTCGAGCGCGTCGTTCATGACCGAGTGGCCGATGCGGTAACGACCGCCGACACCGCGGGCATTGCCGACCACGACGACCTGCGCCTGATCGAGCTCGACGCCCGAGGAGCAGGAGGCCACGGCCGAGTAGAGCTCACGGCTGTGCATGACATCCGCGTCCGTGGGCATGTCGATCTCACCGAGCGCGACAGCGATGCCGAGGGCGGTGACGCCGTTCGACAGGTCCATCGACTCGTGGGTGTGCTCGGTCCAGACCGTCTTGCCACGGCTCTTGGCGTCGCGGATCGTGTGGATCGTCAGCAGCGGCGTCTTGGTCTGGACGTAGTGGACATCGGCCGGGTCGGTGATGCCGGCGCGCTCCATGGCGACCTTGACGGCGTCGGCGACCTTCTCGATCATCGGCGTGCGGCCGATCTCCTCGGGCAGCAGCTGCTCGCTCATCGCGAAGCCGACGCTGAGCCGCGGCTCATCGGTCTTGGGGGCCTTGTCCTCGGGGAGCGTCGCGAAGATCGTGGCGTGGGGGCTGATGACACCGTCGGTGCCGCCGGACCACACGATCGGGACCTGGCGGACCTCCTCGACGGGCCGAGAGCCCTTCTCCACGAGCACCTCGCGGAAGGCACGGTCGGCGATGATGCGGGTGTAGTCGTTGACCCCGCCATTGCCCTCGGTCTTGCCGATGATGGCGATGACGCGGTCCGCCTCCATGATGCCGTCGTCGATGAGCTTGGCGAGCTCGCTGGCGTCGGCGACGGAGTGGATCGGGACCTTGCGAACCTCGATTGCGGAGGGCATGCGGTTCTTCCTTTCCTCGGGGTGGGTCTTACCAGGGGGTTGAGATGTCAGGACGGGACGACCCGCGTTCCGACCTGGCCTTCAGCTGCCGCGCCGATGCGCGCCAGCGACGTGATGACACCGGTTCCGGTACCGCTCTCGGCGAAGGTCGTCACGGCCTCGACCTTGGGGCCCATGGAGCCGGCGGCGAAATCCTGATCGGCCGCGATCGACCGCATCTCGACTGCGGTGACCTCGCCGACGGGCTTGGCGTAGTCGGTGCCCCAGTCCGCGACGACCGCGTCGACATCGGTGGCGATGATGAGCAGATCGGCCTCGAGCTCGCGGGCGATGAGCGAGGCGGTCAGATCCTTGTCGATGACCGCGTCGACCCCGCGGTAGCCGCCATTGAGGTCCTGCACCGTGGGGATGCCGCCACCGCCGGAGCAGACGACGACATAGCCGGCCTCCATCAGGGTCTCGGCGGTGGCGCCGTCGAGACAGCGCACGGGCGCGGGGGACGCGACGACCCGCCGCCAGCCTCGTCCGGGCACCTCGACGAACTCCTGGCCGGACTCGATGAGCGGCTGGGCGTCCTCGGCGGTGAGGTAGCGGCCGATCGGCTTGGTGGGATGGGAGAAGCGCGGATCGTCGATATCGACGAGCGTACGCGACACGACCGCGGCACAGCGACGATCGACGCCGCGCTCGGCCAGCTCGGCGTCGAGGGCGTTCAGCATGAGCATGCCGATCGTCGCCTGCGTCTGCGCGCCGCACCAATCGAGCGGCACCGGCGGCACCTGCGAGGCCGTCAGCTCGTTCTTGGTCAGCAGATTGCCGACCTGAGGTCCGTTGCCATGGGTGAGGAGGACCTCGTGTCCGGCGGCCACCAGATCGGCGATGGGACGGGCAGCGAGCCGGATGGCGTCACGCTGATGCTCCGGACGGGCGTTGCCGTCGCTGGACGTCATGGCGTTGCCGCCGAGGGCGATCACGATGCGCATGCATCGAGGCTAGGGGAGCATCCCGTTGGCATGCATGGTCAACAAAGTCCGATCATTTCGCCAGTTTCGGGCAAGGTGTGACAAGTCACAGGTCGGACACACCCGATCTCGGGCAGTGACCTACGCACCTCTCCCCGGCATCGGGTCGCTGAGCGGTAGGTGACGCACCTCTCGAGGCGGCCGAGAGGTGCGTCGGTCACCGCTCAGCCGAGCGGCCGCGGCTCAGAGCAGGGCGTGGCGCAGGAGGGTGTCGAGATCCCGCGCGGGACGGCCGAGAACGGCCGGGACCGTGGCGGAGCCGCAGGGCAGCCCGTGGTCCTCGTAGTAGCTGAACATCGCGTGCAGCCAGTCGCGCTCACGCGGGTCCAGGGAGGCCCCGGGGCCGGCGGCCCACTCGTCCGGCGAGGTCACGGTGAGCTCGACCTCGGCATCGAGCACGCGCCGCGCGGCGGACGCCACGTCGCGCACCGTCACCAGGCTCCGGCCGCCGACCTCATAGGTCGCCCCGATGTGGGACGGGTCGAGCAGCACCCGGGCCGCCACCGCTCCCAGGTCCTCGAGCCCGACGAGACCGAAGGGGCGGTCCGCGTCATAGGGCACTTCCAGCCGAGGCGATGCCGCCCGCAGACCGGGCAGGAAGTTGTCGACATAGGCGCAGGGCTGGAGGATCGTCCAGTCCAGGCCGCTGCGCCGGACGAGATCCTCGCTCGCGGCCTTCGCCAGGTGGTGCGGCATCGAGGGCACATAGGGCGCGCACACCGAGTGGTAGCCGATCCGGCCGACTCCCGCCTCACGCATGGCCGCGAGGACCGTGGTGACGAAGGCGGGCTCGTCCGGATGCAGATTGGGAGCGATGAGATAGACCGCATCGCAGCCGCGCAGGGTGGCCGCGAGGTCCGCGAGTTCAGCCCGACCCACCGGCACGGTGTCCGCGCCCGCGGCCTCCACCGCCGAGGCGACCGCACGGCCGGTCTTGCCCCGGCCGCCCACGATCGCGATCCGCTGATCGTTTCCCATCATCGTCCCTTCCCTCTCACGTCAAGAACCCGTCGAGTGTCGGGGCACCTCCCTGGGACGAGCGGCGTCCAGGGAGGTGCCCCCACACACTCAACGGGTGGGTCGGCTCAGATCCAGTCGACGTCGGCGACGGTCGCGCCACCGCTCAGACGGGCGTAGCCGGGGCCGCGGTCGAAGAAGGGCTCCTCGCCACGGGCGTCGCGACGGCTCTGCCGCTCGGACTTGGTCGCCTGCACGTCGACCGCGAGGTCGTCATTCTCCACCGCACCGGTCAGCACGACACCGTAGTCCTCGAGCGCCGAACGCTCCGAGACCTTGTTCCAGCGCACGTCGCGGGCGACCATCTCCGGGTCCCGGTCGAGGGGATCGCCCCAGCCGCCACCGCCGGTGGTCTGGATGCAGATCGTCTCGCCGGCCTTGATCGGCTCGGCATCGGCCAGCGCGTCGATCTCCCGCTCCTCGGGGGTGCCGGGGTTGACGACGACGCGGAACGGAGAGCCCGCCTTGCCGCCCTTCACGCCCCAGCAGGCGAGGATCGAGCGATCGGCGATCGACATGAAGTTCGCGTCCTTGAGCATCCGGATGCGCTTCTCATAGCCGAGCCCGCCGCGGAACTCGCCGGCGCCACCGGAGTCCTCCGCCAGGCCGAGGCCCTCGACGATGAACGGGAAGCGCGACTCGGTGAACTCGGTCGGCAGGTTCCGCGAGTCCGGCACGACGTGGATGGTGTCCTCGCCGTCGGCATAGTAGCGGCCTCCGGCGCCGCCGCCGAGCACCTCGCGCATGAGGTACGAGCGGCCCTCCATGTCCTCGCCGTAGACGCCGGTGTACCGGATCGTCTCCTGGTCGGCGGGCATGCGTCCGTCGACGGCCTTGGCGATGACGCCCGCCAGCACGCCGAGCAGACGCAGGATGACGAAGGTGCGCGCATTGGTCGGCGCCGGGAACTCCGGCGTCAGCAGCGTGCCCTTGGGCGGGAACCGCATCTCGATGAGCGGCACGACGCCCTCGTTGACGTCCAGCTCGGCCATGCGCTCGGGCGTGTCCGCCAGGTTGCGCAGAATCGGCGCGAGCCACTTCTTGAGGAAGACGCCGTCGGAGTAGTCACCGCAGTGGTTGATCGGGCCCTTCGCCTGCGGCGACGTGCCGGCGAAGTCGAGGATCAGACGCTCGCCCTCGGGGTCGTCGGCGGCCGTGCGCGTGAGGGTGATCCGCTGCGTGTGCAGCTTCGGGTCCTCGACGCCGTCGTGCTCGGCGTAGTCCTCCCAGACCCAGGTGCCGACGGGGATCTTCGACAGGATCTCGCGGCGGTAGGTGCGCGTCGAGTTGTCGATGATCGCATCGAAGGCGGCCTCGACCGAGTCGCGGCCGTACCGGTCGAAGAGCTCGCCCAGGCGCTGGGCGCCCATCAGGCAGGCCGAGCACTCGGCATCGAGGTCGGCGGCGAGCGCCTCGGGGGTCCGCGAGTTGCGGGTCATGATGCGCAGCGCCGAGCGCACCGGCACGCCGGCGTCCCAGAGCTTGATCGGCGGGACCGCCAGGCCCTCCTCGTACACCGAGGTGGCGTTGCTGGGCATCGAGCCGGGCACCGCGCCGCCGATGTCGTCGTGGTGGCCGAAGGCCTGCACGAAGGCGACGACCTCGGGCTTGCCGGTCTCGGGATCGGTGTGGAACACCGGGACGGTGACGCAGAGATCCGGGAGGTGGCCGATGCCGCCCTCGGACTCGTAGACGTCGTTGTGGAAGAAGACGTCCCCGGGCACCATCTCCTCGAGCGGGAAGTCCCGCGCGACGGGATGCACGAGGGCGCTATAGGAACGCCCGGTGAGCTTGCGCATCTTGCGGTCGTGGATGCCCGCGCGGAAGTCGTGCGCGTCGCGGATCATCGGCGAGCGGGAGGTGCGGCCGATGGCGGTCTCGACCTCCATCTCGACCGAGGCGAGGCTGCCCTGGACGATCTCGACGAGCACCGGGTCGGCGCTGGCGCCGGCATCGGCGGTCAGCGACTCGAACGGGAACTGCGTCGGCGCGCGGCGCGAGGTGGTCTCTGGGGTCGTGGTCACGAGTCGGCTCCTTCACGAGTCACGATGATGTTGCGGTAGGCGTCGATGCGTGCGGAGAACCCGGGGTGCAGCGGCACGGTGGATCCGAACTCCTCGATGATCGCCGGGCCGACGAGCTGCGTGCCGGGCGTCAGATCGGGGCGCCAGTAGACGGGGGTGTCCACCGAGCCGGTCTCGGGATCGAAGCACACGGGGCGACGCGAGCTCTCGGTGAGCGCCGGATTCTCGACGACCTCTTCCGAGCGGACCTGCGGGCGCTCGATCGGGCCGATGCCCGACACCCGCAGGTTGACCCACTCGACCTGCTGATCGTCGTTGCCACGGAAGTCGTAGCCGTAGAGAGCGCGGTGCTCGTCGTGGAAGCGCTCCGCGACGGCCGCGGCGGCGGCCGCGGCGAACGGACCGTCGTCGACGGCGACCCGCACCTCGAAGGCCTGGCCGAAGTAACGCAGGTCGGCCGTGCGCTGGAACTGATGGGTCTCGACGGGGAAGCCCTCGCCGCTGAGCGCCTCGGCAGCCTGCTCGGTGAGCTTCTCGTAGAGACGGCCGGTGCCCTCGACGTCGAGCTTGTCGTGCAGGCTGACCTGCGTCTGGACGTAGTCGTTCTTGACGTCGACGGTCAGGAGGCCGAAGGCCGACAGGTTGCCGGGGTTGAGCGGCACCAGCGTCGTCTTGATGTCCAGGATGTCCATCAGGCGGCACAGCAGCAGCGAGCCGGAGCCGCCGAAGGTGGTCAGCGTGAAGTCGCGGACGTCGAGGCCGCGCTTGACGGTGACCTGGCGGAGTGCGTTGGCCTGGTTCCAGGCCGAGATCTCCAGGATGCCGGTGGCGCACTCCTCGACGGACATGCCGAGCTTGCCGGCAAGCTCCTCGAGGGCCGTGCGGGCTCCGTCGGCGTCGAGACCGATCTCGCCGCCGAGCAGATGCGCGGGGATACGGCCGAGCACGACGTGGGCGTCGGTGATGGTGACGTCCTGGCCGCCGCGGGCGTAGCAGACCGGGCCCGGATCGGCGCCGGCCGAGTGCGGGCCGACCTTGAGGGTGCCCTCATTCGACAGCCAGGCGATCGAGCCGCCGCCGGCGCCGACGGTGACGACGTCGATCATCGGGATCTTGCTCGGGAAGGCGCCGACCGAGCCCTCGGTGGTGAGGGTGGGCTCGCCGTCGATGACGACCGAGACATCGGTGGAGGTGCCGCCGCCGTCGCAGGTGAGGATGCGATCGAAGCCGGCGATCTTGCCGACCATCGCGGCGCCCAGGGCGCCGGCGGCCGGGCCGGACAGCACGGTGGTGATGGGCTGGTGCACGACCTCGCCGGCGCTGAGCACGCCGCCATTGGACTTCATGACGTAGAACGGGATGTCCTCGCCGATCTCCTCCAGGCGGCGCACGATGTTGTTGACATAGCGCGAGAGCTTGGGCTTGACGGCGGCGTCGACGAGGGTGGTCATCGAGCGCTCGTACTCGCGGTACTCGCGCAGCACCTCCGAGGAGACCGAGACGACGGCCTCGGGGTGCTCCTCGAGGATGATCTCGAGCAGCCGCTGCTCGTGCGAGGGGTTCGCATAGGCGTGCAGGAGGCAGACGCCGAGGGTGTCGATGCCCTGCTCGCGGAACCAGCGCGCCACCCGGCGGGCACCGTCCTCGTCGAGCGGGCGGATCTCATTGCCCTCGAAGTCCAGGCGCCCCTCGACGCCCTTGACGTACTCGCGCGAGACGATGCGGTCGGGCTTCACCCAGAAATAGGAGTTGCCGTAGCCGTCCGGCACGGACTGGCGGGCGATCTCCAGGACCGACTCGTAGCCGGCATTGGTGATGAAGCCGAGCTTCTCGACCTTGCCCTCGAGGAGCTGGTTCGTGGCGACGGTGGTGCCGTGGCTGATCGCGCTGAGCGCGGTGCCCTGCTCACCCATCAGATCGAGCACCTTGGACACGCCGGCCAGGAATCCCTCGGCCGGGTCGCTGGGCGTCGACGGCGTCTTCGTCGTGAC
This sequence comes from Actinomycetes bacterium, assembly GCA_023417775.1. GTDB lineage: Bacteria > Actinomycetota > Actinomycetes > Propionibacteriales > Nocardioidaceae > Aeromicrobium. The sequence goes on from JAEZEJ010000042.1 coordinate 12,239, forward strand.
CATCCGGCCGGTCGACTCGTCGAAGGCGACGACGTCGGTGAACGTGCCTCCGGTGTCGATGCCGATCCGGATGTGGCTGTCTGTGGGCACCTGCGGACCTCCTGTTGTCGTTGCCGTCACATTCCATCGCGTTCGGGGTCACCGATGCCATGTCAACTCATGACGAGGAAGGGCTTGTTCCTTGTCATACTTTACTGACGCCATGACGACGACGACCGCCGGGGGATGGATGGATCCACCCGGCGGT
>JAEZEJ010000068.1 GCA_023417775.1 Actinomycetes bacterium
TCGCATCAGATCGCTCCCGCGGCGCTGCCCGTGCCGTCCGCGATCGTCCTGGCTGCACTCGCCGCCGTCGCGCTGACCTGGGCGTGGCGCGCCCCGCTCGCCCGCGGCACCCTGCTGGCCGGCGCCGGGCTGCGGCGGATCGTCGGTCGTCGACTCCTGCCCGCCGCCGGACTCACGGTCGCGGCCGTGCTGGCGGCGCTCACGATGCTGTCGCTGACCACCGGACTCGGTGCGGCTTCGACGGCCCGTTTCATCGCGGTGGCGATCGGTGGGACTCTCGCGTTGACCGCGCTGGGCCAGGGACTCACGGCGGCCTTCGGGCGACTCGCGGCCGCGGCGATCGCCGTACTCGCCGCCGTTGTGACCCTCGCGACCACCGCGCCGGCGGCAGCACCCGAGGCCGTCCGCCTGCTGCACGCGCTCTCCCCTTTCACCCCGCTGCTCGACGGCCTGCGGGCCGCCCAGGCGGGCACGGGATCAACCGGGGCGATCATCGCCCTGGTGGCATGGGGGCTCCTCGGGCTCGGTCTGTCCGCCTGGGCGGCACAACGGCGTCGTTCCGATGTCGCCGGCTGGCTGCTGCGACCGGCGTGAGTCGGGCGCCGTCCATCGGCCGGCGGTAGACCAGCAATCCGTTGACGGCTCGATACGGTTGCCGAGCTACCTCCGCCCGCAACGAAAGGTTGATGACCTACCGCCACCGAGTGAGGGCGTGCGGAGAGCCGGATCAGCGCAGGGAGGTGGCGTTGCCGGCATGACGACGTCGCAGGGCCGCCAGCTGGAGTCCGAGGACCACGCCGATGCCGATCGCCGAGGTGGCGAGCACCGCCTCGAGCACGGCATCCCAGGCCCCCGGCACATGTGCGAAGACGTGCGACAGGCTCGTATACATCGCCGGCCCGGGCAGCACGGCGCCGGTGAGACCGGGGATCGTCACCACCGCGCTCGGCACCCGCAGGCGTCGCGTGGCTCCCCCGGCCAGCGCCCCGAGGACCGTCGTGGCGAGCAGGATGGAGAGCGGCGTCGCGAGACCCAGCAGCGTGCCGCCGCACCAGTTGACCAGCGAGGTCACGATGCCCGCCGCGGCGGCCAGCGGCCACCAGCGCAGCGGGGTGCCCATGAGGATGGCATTCCCGAGCGAGCCGACGACGGCCGTCACGGGCACCAGCAGGAACGGCAGTGCCACCAGCTGCACCCGGCTCGCCTCGCCGAGGATGTCGAGATCGCGGGCGAGCGAGACGACCACCATCACTCCCGTGACGATGGCGCCGGTCAGCAGCACCACCGTCACCGCCCGTGCCGCGGCCATCAGCTGATAGCCGCCGACGGCATCCTCGACCAGCGACACCAGCGAGAGGATCGGCAGCAGGAGCACGAGGTTCGCGGCGGCGATCGACGCCGCCTCGTGGCCGTTGACCCACTCGAGCGCCAATGCCGCGATCGCCGCCACGAGTACCACGCTCGCCTTGAGCGCCACCTGGAAGAACTCGGCGAAGCCCACCGAGCTGAGCGCCCAGCCGACCCGATTGGCCAGTACGAACAGCGGAGCCGCGAGCAACGCGGCCATCACGGTGCCGCCGGCCTGCAGACAGATCATCGCCGCGAGCAGACAGCCGCCCAGCACGCTGACGTACCAAGGCCAGGTGGGAGGAAGGTCCGAGAGCCGCGCGATCCGCGCCTCCGCATCGTCCATCGCCGACTCCCCGGTGCCGGCACGCAGGGCGAGGTCCTCCAGATCGCCCATCCGCCCGATATCACGCGAGTCATTGGCGTCGATGGTGCCCAACAGCACGATCGGGTCGCCACCGGCGGGCGGCCGATACTGCACATGGACCGTGCGGGCGCCCACCGCGAGCTGGAGATCGTCGATCCCCTGGGCCTCGGCGAGCCGGCGCACCGTACCGGCGATGACATCGGTCTCGATGCCCTGCCGGAACATCTGCATGGCGACATCCAGAGCGAAGCTCAGGGCGCGCAGGACCTCCGCACGATCCTGCTCCGTGGCCGACATGGGCTCAGCCTAGGGTGTGTCCGACGATGCCCTAGGTCCGTCGACGTGCGGCAGCCCGTCAGGACAGGTCAGAGATGGGTCTCGATCTCGGCATCCTCGCGGGCGGCGTCGACGAGGGTCTGGTAGACCTCCTGCTGCTTCTGCGCCTGCACCTGCTCCTCCAACTGGGGCCGGACATCCTCGAAGGGCGGGAGCTCGGCCTCCTCGCCCTGCGAGGCGACCGCCTGGTCGTAGAGCTCGCGGAGCTCCTCCTCGGAGGCCGGCTGGTCGCCGATCTCGTCGTCGACCAGCGCCTCGACGGTGACCCCGTCGGCGATCTGCTCACGCACGACATCGGCCGAGAGCCCCTGCTGCTCCTCCAGTTGCGCCAGGTACTCCTCGGGCGACTCGACGCCGCTGTTGGTGGCGTAAGTCGACAGCATCTCGTCGATCTGCTCGTCGGTGGCGGTCAGCCCGCGGCTCTCCGCCTCCTGGACCAGCAGGCGGTTGTCGATGATGAGGTCCAGGGTCTCCTGCTTGAGCTGGTCCTGGTCGACCGGCTCGCCGGACATCTCGGCCTGTCCCGCCATCTGCTCGAACTGCGGCTCGTAGATCGACACGAACTCGTCGCGGGTGATCTCGTCTCCGTTGACGGTGGCGACCACGTCGGGAATCCCGTCGAGATCGGCCGACTGCGCGGTGGTCTCGTCACCGGACTCGTCACCGTCGTCGCCCCCGCGCGGCAGCACCGCCGCGAGCAGGACACCCAGCACGAGCAGAGCGGCGAGCAGCACGGCCACCAGCCTGGTTCGATTCGACACGCGTTCTCCCTTGTCGTCGAGGTTGCCGCGCCGACGCTAGCACTCGCCGCCTGACACACCAGGCGGCTTGATTTGAACCGTTCAAGTCTTGCTAGAGTGTGACTCGTGACCACCGATCACCGCACCGCGCCCGTCACCCAAGTGATCCGCGACGCCGGCCTGCGGGTCACCCAGTCGCGGCGGGCCGTCATGGAGGCGCTCGAGTCGCATCCACACGCCCGCGCCGAGGACGTCTACCGATCGGTGCTGGAGTCGGTCCCGAACACCAGCCTGCAGTCGGTCTACAACGCACTCGGCGACTTCATGCGGGTCGGCCTCGTCCGCCGGATCGAGCCGGCCGGGCACCCCGGACTCTTCGAGCTGCAGTCGGACGACAATCACCACCACCTCGTCTGCACCGAGTGCGGTGCCGTCCACGATGTCGCCTGCACCGTCGGTGCGGCACCCTGTCTGACCCCGTCCGACGACCGAGGCTTCACCCTCCATGCCGCCGAGGTCACCTTCTGGGGCCTGTGCCCCGCCTGTTCTTGAGCGCTGAGCTCTGCCACGTCCACCATCCAGTCGTCATAGCTAAGGAAGGCCCAGATGAACGATCACGTCGATCCACCGCTCGCCGAGGAGGAGACCGAGTCCACCACGGTCACCGGCGAGGAGACCGAGGCGGCGGGCGCCTGCCCCGTCATGCACGACGCGCTCCCCCATCCGACCCAGGGCGAGGCCAATCACGACTGGTGGCCCAATCGGCTCAATCTGAAGATCCTCGCCAAGAACTCGGTCGAGCGCGACCCCTACGGCCGCGACTTCGACTACGCCGAGGCCTTCGGCCGGCTCGACCTCGCCGAGGTCAAGCGGGACGTCCACGAGACCCTGACCACCTCGCAGGACTGGTGGCCGGCCGACTTCGGCCACTACGGCCCGCTCATCATCCGCATGGCCTGGCACAGCGCCGGCACCTACCGGCTCGGCGACGGCCGCGGTGGCGGCGGCCATGGTCAGCAGCGCTTCGCCCCGCTGAACAGCTGGCCGGACAATGTCGGCCTGGACAAGGCCCGCCGCGTGCTCTGGCCGGTCAAGAAGAAGTACGGCCAGCAGCTCTCCTGGGGCGACCTCATGATCCTGGCCGGCAATGTCGCGCTGGAGTCGATGGGCTTCGAGACCTTCGGCTTCGCCGGCGGACGCCCGGACGTCTGGGAGCCCGATGACGACGTCTACTGGGGCGCCGAGACCACCTGGCTCGGCAGCGACCAGCGCTTCAGCGGAGACCGTGAGCTCGACAAGCCGCTCGCGGCGACCCACATGGGCCTCATCTACGTGAACCCCGAGGGCCCCGAGGGCGTGCCGGACCCGGTGGCCGCGGCCCACGACATCCGCGAGACCTTCGCCCGCATGGGCATGAACGACGAGGAGACCGCGGCCCTGACCGCCGGCGGCCACACCTTCGGCAAGGCCCACGGAAACGGCGACGCCTCCAAGGTCGGAGTCTCGCCG
>JAEZEJ010000088.1 GCA_023417775.1 Actinomycetes bacterium
GGGGTTCGGCCCCGCACCATCCGCCCTCGACCACTCCCCCCCGGCGGGCGCGGGGGCCGTCCGCGTCAACGAGGACTACTTCGACGGCCGCGCGGCGCTCGACCGGATCGAGTTCTCCTCGATCCAGGACACCTCGGCGCGGGTCAACGCCCTCCTCGCGCGCCAGGTCGACCTGCTCTCGCAGACCAATCTCGACAACCCCACCGCCCGCGTGGTGGCGAACTCGGCCGGGACCACGGTCGCCCGGGTCGCCAACGCCCAGTGGTACACGATCCCGATGCTCGCGACGAGCGAGGAATTCGCCGATCCGCAGATGCGGCAGGCGATGAAGCTCGCCTACGACCCGAATGCGGTGCTGTCCACGGCACTCCAGGGCACCGGAACCCCCGGCTGGGACAACCCGGTGCCGCCCGAGCTCAAGGCCTGGCTCGACACCGAGCGCGAGTACGACCCGGAGAAGGCCCGCGGGATCCTGCGCAGCATCGGACGCGAGGACTTCACCACCCGGATCTACACCTCGGCCTATGAGCCGAACTTCACCGCCATCGCCACCGCCTACGCCGGCCAGGTCCGCGAGGCCGGCATCAACCTGCGGATCACCAATGTGGCCGCGGACTCCTACTACACGCAGGTCTGGATGAGCGAGCCGCTGATGGTGAGCTACTGGTTCACCGGCCGCCCCGTGGACCAGCTGCTCAACCAGATCTTCCGCACCGGCTCGAGCTACAACGAGTCCGCCTGGTCCAACGAGCAGTTCGATCAGCTGCTCGACGCGGCCCGCGCCGACACCAATGACGACTCGCGGCGGCAGAAGTACCAAGACGCCCAGCAGCTCATCATCGACGACGGCGCCGACATGACTCCGGTCTTCGGCGACCGACTCGTCGGGCTGTCCGAGGATGTCGTCAACTACGACGAGTACGGCTTCGAGATGGACTACCTGTCCCTCGGCCTGAAGGAGGCGTGACATGCTGCGGCTCATCGGCACCCGGCTCGCGACGAGCATCATCACCCTGTTCCTCGCCGCCTTCTTCGTCTTCTTCGCCGTCCAGGCGCTGCCCGGCGATGTCGCCGAACAGCTCCTCGGCCAGAACGCCACCGAGGAGGCCGTCGCCACCCTGCGCGAGCAGCTCGGCCTCGATGCGAATGTCTGGGTGCGTTTCGCCGAATGGCTCGGCAATGCCGTCACGGGTGACTTCGGCACCTCGCTGGTGTCCGGGGAATCCGTCTCCGGCACGCTGTGGACGGCCTTCTCGCACACCCTGCTCATCGCTGTTCCCGCGATCATCGTCGGCATCGGCCTGTCGCTGATGCTGGGCATGTGGGCCGCCGCCCGGCGCGGCACCTCGACCGACTCCGGCATCTCGGTCATCGCGCTCGTGGCGATGAGCATCCCCGAGTTCGTCGTCGCGACCATCCTGATCCTGCTGTTCGCGATCATCGCGCCGATCTTCCCGGCGGTCGTGCTCGGCGGACCCGATGCCTCTCTCGGCGAGCTGCTGCCCGCGATGGTGCTGCCCGCCATCACGCTGGTGATCGCGATGGCCGCCTACATCATCAGAGCGATGCGCTCGTCGACCATCGACGGGCTCGCCACCGAGTACGCGACCACGGCCGAGCTGAAGGGCCTGTCCCGGCGGCGAGTGCTGTGGCGCCACGTCGCACCGAGTGCGATCCTGCCCGTGCTGCCGGTCATCTCGATCAACGTGGCCTGGCTGCTGGGCGGCGTCGTCGTCGTCGAGTCCGTGTTCAACTACCCCGGTCTCGGCAAGCTGATGATCGACTCGGTCTCCACCCGCGACCTGCCGGTGCTCCAGGCGATCGCCGTCCTGAGCGCGCTGGTCTACGTGACCGTCAACCTGGCCGCGGATCTGCTGGCGCTGGCCGCCGACCCGCGCCAACGCACGCTGAACGCACCCCGTCGCCGCACCCGTGCCGCGAAGGAGGCCGCCGCATGATCCGCCTACGCGATCTGACCCTCGGCACCCGCATCGGGCTGTCGCTGGTCGCCCTGACCATCGTCATCGCGATCCTCGCCCCCTGGATCTCCCCCTACGATCCCATCGCCACGAATTCCGACAACGCCCTCGCCGGCGCGAGCTGGAGCCATTGGCTGGGCACCGACCAGTACGGACGCGACGTCCTCTCCCGCACGATCGAAGGCGGTCGCTTCGCGCTGCTCGTCTCGGTGCTGGCCACCACCGTCGCCGTCATCGTGGGGACGCTGATCGGTTCGATCGCCGCCTACTACGGCCGATGGGTCGACGCCGCCGCGACCCGTGTGCTGGACGCGGTCCTCGCGGTGCCGGCCGTCCTCGCGCTGCTGCTGATCGTGTCGGTCTTCGGCAACTCGCTCTGGGTGCTGGTGCTGGCGATCTCGGTCGTCTACGTGCCGGCCGTGGCCCGCGTGGTGCGCGGCGCCACCCGGCCGGTGCTGTCGACCGGCTATGTCACCGCGGCCCGCGCCCGCGGCGAGCGTTCACTGCCGATCATCCGCCGCGAGGTGCTGCCGAATATCCTCGACACGATCCTCGTCGAGTTCGCCATGCGCGCCTCGTGGGTCGTGCTGCTGGTCTCGACGCTCTCCTTCCTCGGATTCGGCGTCAACCCGCCGACCCCCGACTGGGGCCTCATGATCCAGGAGAACCGCACGGCCCTGACCGTCGCCCCGGCGGGCACGCTCGCGCCGATCGTCGCGCTGTCGCTCCTCGTCGTGGGCCTGAACCTCGCCGCCGACGGACTCGGCAAGTACCTGGGCGTCGACCGCGCCCGTCGAGGAGTGATCTGATGACCGCCCCCACCGTCGCCGCCGCGCGCGACCTCACCGTCTCCTACGATGCGGGCGCTCAGCGCGTCACCGTCGCCCAGGACATCTCCTTCGAGCTGAACCGCGGCCGCACCCTCGGCCTCGTGGGCGAGTCCGGCAGCGGGAAGTCGACCGTGGCACGCACCCTGCTCGGCCATCTGCGGGATGGTTCGCGCATCGACGCCGGCACCGTGACGGTGTTCGACGACGATGTCTTCGCTCTCGGCACCGAGCCGCTGAGGCGGCTCCGCGGCGGCACCGTCGCCCTCGTGGCGCAGAACGCCGGGCACGCGCTGACTCCGTCGATGCGGGTCGGCGCCCAGCTGCGCGAGGCCCTGCGGGCTCATGATCTCCCGAGCGGCGACGACCGCCTCGTCGAGCTGCTCGACCTCGTCCGCCTGCCCTCGCCCGAGACCCTCATCGACCGCTACCCGCACGAGCTGTCCGGTGGTCAGCAGCAGCGCGTCGCGATCGCGATGGCCGTGTCCACGGATCCGAAGATCCTCGTCCTCGACGAGCCCACCACGGCCCTCGACGTCATCACGCAGGCGGCCGTGCTGGCCCTCGTCAACGAGCTGCGCGAGCGGCTGGGCATGGCGGTGCTTATCGTCAGCCACGACCTCGGGGTGGTGTCGGCCGTGGCCGACGACGTCCTCGTGATGCGCCTCGGCCGGGAGATCGAGCACGGCCCGACCCAGCAGGTGCTGAGCCGCCCGCGCGAGGAGTACACCCGCGAGCTGATCGCCGCCGCTCCGCGCGTCCACGGCAGCGACATCCCGATGCGCGAGGACGCCGACAGCGATGTGGTGGTGCGCTGCCGCGACGTGGACATCCGCTATCCACGAGCCCCGAGGCTCGCCGTGAGCGGATTCGACGTCGAGGTGCTGCGAGGCGAGACGGTCGCGATCGTCGGCGAGTCCGGCAGCGGCAAGTCGACTGTGGCATCGGCGCTCGCCGGGCTGGCCGATGTGGAGCGCGGCGAGGCCGCGCTCTGGTCCTCGGACGGCACCCGTCACGATCTGCTCGGCCCGGCCGCCAAGCGTCCGGTCGACGTGCGTCGCTCCGTCCAGCTGATCTTCCAGAACGCCGATCTGGCGCTGAATCCACGCCGGACGATCGGCGACGCGATCGCCCGGCCGCTGAAGGTCTTCGGGCGCGCCGAGCGGGGCTCGATCGAGGACACGGTGGGCCGCCTGCTGACGGAGGTCGGCCTCGGCCCGGAGTTCGCGCGCCGCGTGCCCGCGCAGCTGTCCGGCGGACAGCGGCAGCGCGTCGGCATCGCCCGAGCGCTCGCCGCCGAGCCGACCCTGCTGATCGCCGATGAGATCACCACGGCCCTCGACGTCTCGGTACAGGCCGAGGTACTCGCGCTGCTCGACGGCCTGCGCGAGTCGCGCGGGCTGTCCTGCCTGTTCATCAGCCACGATCTGGCAGTGGTGCGCAGCGTCGCCGACCGGATCGTCGTGATGAAGAACGGCCAGATCGTCGAGGCGGCCCCGACGGCCAGCCTGTTCGATCAGCCCCGGCATCCCTACACGCGATCCCTGCTCGACGCCGTCGTCGAGCCGGGACACACCGAGCTCCCCGACAGCAGCGCCGACAGCTCGGCCATCACCCTCGATCCCGATGCCCCGCTCGTCGACCTCGGCGGCGGCCACCGGGTCCGCGACGACGAAGGAGCACTGACCGCTCGATGACCTCGGTCGACATCGACCCCGCCGCTGTCGAGGTCCGCGAGCTGTGGATCCCGATGCCGGACGGAGCCCGGCTGCGCGCCCGCGCCTGGCTGCCCGCCGACGCCGAGCAGCACCCGGTGCCCGCGCTGCTGGAGTACCTGCCGTACCGCCTCGACGACTGGACCTCGGTCCGCGACAGCGAGCGGCACCCGTACTACGCGGCACACGGCTACGCCTCCGTGCGGGTCGATGTCCGCGGCGCCGGCGGCTCGGACGGCCTCTTCGAGGACGAGTACTCCCCCGCCGAGCTCGACGATGGCATCGAGGTGATCCGGTGGCTCTCCGAGCAGCCCTGGTGCGACGGCGGCGTGGGCATGTTCGGCATCTCGTGGGGCGGGTTCAACTCCCTGCAACTCGCCGAACGCGGCCCGGACGCCCTCAAGGCGATCGTCACGGTCTGCTCGACGGACGACCGGTATGACAACGACGTGCACTACATGGGCGGCGCGCTGCTCGCGATCGACATGTCCGCTTGGGCAGGCACCATGCTGGCCTTCGCATCGCGGCCGCCGCTGCCGGAGGTCGTGGGCGACGGCTGGGTGGACCAGTGGCGTGAGCGGCTGGAGCAGCAGCGCCCGCTCGGACCGATCTGGCTCGCCCATCAGGAGCGTGACGACTACTGGCGGCGGGGCAGCGCCTGCGAGAACTACGACGGCATCCAGGCCGCGGTGCTCGCCGTGGGCGGTTGGTCCGATCCGTACCGGGACACCGTGCTGCGGCTGCTGGAGCACCTGAAGGCGCCTGCCAAGGGCATCATCGGCCCCTGGTCTCACCAATACCCCGACCGCGGACTCGCCCCGGGCCCGTCGATCGGCTTCCTGCAGGAGACGCTGCGCTGGTGGGATCGCTGGCTCAAGGGCGCCGACACGGGCGTCGAGGCCGATCCCCGGCTGCGGGCCTGGGTCAATGACCCTGAGCCGCCCGCGACCTATATCGAGGAGCGGTCCGGACACTGGGTCGGCGTTCCCTGGCCCGGAGACGCCCCGGTGCACGAGACCGGACTCGGAACGGAGCGCGTGCTCGTGCGCTCGCCCTGGTCGACCGGACAGGACGCGGGCCGGTTCTTCCCCTTCGGCAATGCGGCCGATCTGCCGCCGGATCAGCGGGCCGAGGACGGACGCTCGGTCAGCATCGACCTCCCGGTCGGCGACGAGCCGCTGGATCTGCTGGGCAAGGCGGTCGCGCGACTTCGGCTGCGCTCGACCCACGACCGGGGTCATGTCATCGTCCGGCTCTGCGATGTCGCCCCCGACGGTTCCTCCACGCTGGTGACCCGCGGTGTGCTCAATCTGCTGAAACGCGACGGGATGGACCGGGCCGTGCCGCTGACCCCCGGCGAGGACGTGGACGTGGAGGTGCCGCTGGTGGCGGCCGGTTACCGCTTCGCGCCGGGGCATCGTCTGCGGATCGCCCTCAGCAATCACTACTGGCCGTGGATCTGGCCGCATGCCGTCGACGACACCCTCGATGTCGATCTCGGCGCGAGCTCCTTCGTCCTCCCGCTCGTCGACCCGGGCGCCGTGCCGGTCGGTTTCGCCGAGCCCGAGCAGGCTCGGCAGATCCCGATCGGCGTCCCTGACGGCGCACCCGCGGCGCGGCCACCCCGGGTGGTCCGCCACGATGTCGCGACCGGCGAGACGGTGATGGAGGTCGATCCGGGCTACGGCGGCACCCGCCGCTACCCCTCGGGACTCGACTTCCTGGAGTGGACCGAGGAGGTCTACCGCATCCGCGAGGGCGATCCGTCCTCACCGGTCGCGGAGGCGCGCTGGCGGATCGGGCTGTCGAATGACGGATGGAGCGCGACGGTGGAGACCACCTCGGTGATCAGCTGCGATGCCGAGGCCTTCCATGTCGAGAACACCGTCGTCGCCGTGGCGGAGCGCGAGGGCGAACGCGAGACGGTCGGCGAGTTCGCCTATCGTGACCGGGTGCCCAGGACATCGGTGTGAGACAGCGGCTCTCACCCGCCGAGCGGCGCGCGCAGATCGTCGAGGCGGCCCACGCCGTCATCGTGCAGGAAGGCCTGGCGGCCACCTCGCTGCGCGATATCGCCGCGGCCGCGAATGTGTCGATGGGCACGGTCACGTACCACTTCACCGGGGTCGACGAGATCCTCGGAGCGGTCGTGGTGACCGAGTCGGATCGCTTCTACGAGCAGGTCGTCGCGGCAGCCGATGCCGAGCCCGATCCCTGGGTCGCGTTGGAGCTGCTGGTCGCCTCGATCTTCGATGAGTCGCCTCGGGTCGAGGCGCACTGGCGGATCTGGTCGGACTACTGGACGGTCGCGACGCGACGGCCGGAGATGGCCGAGCCGTATGCCGAGCGGATCCGCCACTGGGAGCAGTGCTGCGAGCGGGTGATCGCCCGAGGCGTCGCTTCAGGGACCTTCGCCGAGGTGGATCCGGCCGCGACCGCGCTCAAGCTCGCCGCGTACTCCGATGGTCTGGGCACACAGCGGGCGCAGGGGGTGCCCGGACTCGATGCGGCGACGGCCCGCGCCTGGATGACCGAGTTCGTACGGCTACTGCTGACCGGCGGCCGCTGAGTCACCGGCCGAGCCGGACTCCTCGGCCAGCCGCGGATCGCCCGTATTGGCCGGACGGATGCCCACCTTGCCGTCATAGAAGGCGCGGATACGATCCATGTCCCCCGCGATGTCCCCGGTGAGCCGGAGGGTGGGACCGAGACCGGTGGTGCGGGTGGTCCGATCCACATAGGCGAGGGTGACCGGCAGGTCGGTGGCGCGGGCGATGCGATAGAAGCCGGACTTCCACCGATCGACCGGGCCCCGGGTGCCCTCCGGGGTGATGACCAGGTGGAAGCGCTCGCCGGCGTGGTGTCGTTCGATGAGCTCGTCGACAAGGCCGCGTGGGTCTCGTCGGTCGACGGGGATGCCTCCGAAGGCCCGCATCAGCGGCCCCATCGGCCCGGCGAAGAGCTCTCGCTTGCCGAGGAAGCGGAGGGTCAGGCCATTGCGCCAGGCGACGGCGACCATGAGCACGAAGTCCCAGTTGGAGGTGTGCGGGGCGGCGACCATGATGCCCGACGCCTCCGGTGTCGACTCCGAGCGGTAGTTCCACCGCGAGAGGGTCCAGTACAGCCGGGCCACGGCTCGCCGAAGGATCACCCCGCGAGCATAGAGGACGACCGGTCCGTCATCGGCCGAAGAGGGCGTCGAGGTCGATCGAGACCGTGCCGTGCTCGCCGACGGGCACCTCACCCCTGCGCTGATCGGGATCGAGTTCGCCTCAACGTTCACGACTCCTCCAATGACCACCGACATCCGTCCGCGGCTATCCACAGGCGTGTGGACGGCCGTGCCATCGGCGGCTCAGGCGTCCCGGTTCTTCTCGTGGACCAGACGGAGCCCGATGAGGGTGAGATCGTCCTCGCGCCGGGTGAGGGTCTGGCAGTGCCCGGCGATCGCCTCGCTGAAAGTGCCGGTCGCGACCACGGTGACGTCCTCCGGTTCAGCGTCGATCGCATCGATCATCTGGTCGACCAGCCCGTCGACCAGACCCGCGAAGCCATAGACGGCGCCCGCCTGGATCGCCTCCACGGTGTTCTTGCCGATCACACCGCGCGGCTCGGCGACCTCCACCGCTCGCAGCTGCGCCCCCCGCTGGGCGAGGGCCTCGAGCGAGACCTCCACGCCCGGGGCGATCGCGCCGCCCAGATAGCGACCGCGCTCGTCGACCACGTCGACGATCGTCGCGGTGCCGTTCAGGTCGACGATGATCGCCGGCCCCCCGTACAGGTGGACTGCGGCGAGCGCATTGACCACCCGATCGGTCCCCACCTCGCGAGGATTATCCGTGTGGATCGCCACCCCGGTGCGCACACCGGGCCCCACGACCCAGACCGGGACGTGGTCGAAGTAGCGGTCGAGCATGCCACGCACCTCGACACCGATCGCCGGGACGGTGCAGCACATGCTGACCGCCTCGATGTCGTCATCGGCGAAGCCGGCGGCCCGCACGAAGCCATGGGCGACGAGGTACCACTCATCGGAGGTGCGCGTGGCGTCCGAGGAGATGGTCCAGCGTCCACGCAGCGTGGGCTCGCCGTCGATGTCGTCCCAGACGCCGATGACCGAGAGCCGGTTGCCGACGTCGAGGCACAGCAGACTCATTTCACGTGTCCAGTCAGGTCAGTGCGCGACGAGGGGGTTGTCGATGATGTCGCCGCGCACGAGTCCGGTGCCAGGCAGCGCCTCGGCCGGATCCGAACCGGTGCCGATGATGCGGTTGTCCGCGTCGACGAAGACCACATGGGGCGAGAACTCGCGAGCCTCGGCGTCCTCCATCTGCGCATAGGCGATGAGGATGACGAGATCACCGGGGTGAACCAGGCGGGCGGCGGCACCGTTGATGCCGATGACCCCCGAACCCCGCTCGCCGGCGATCGTGTAGGTCTCCAGGCGGGCGCCGTTGTCGATGTCGACGATGTGGACGAGCTCGCCGGGGAGGATGTCCGAGGCGTCGAGCAGGTCCTGGTCGACGGTGACCGATCCGACATAGTGCAGATCGGCTTGTGTGACCGTCGCGCGGTGGATCTTGGACTTCATCATGGTGCGCAGCATGGTCAGTTTCCTCCCAGGTTCAGGGCGATATTGTCGAGGAGCCGGGGCCGGCCGACGCGCGCGGCCACCAGCAGGCGGGCCTCGGCGCCGGGCACCGGCTCGGCGAGATCGGGGTCGGTGAGAGCGAGGTAGTCGGGGGTGATGCCGTGCTCGTCGAGCACGGCTCGGGCAGCGGCGACCACGGCATCCGGGCCGCCGGCTCCCGCGGCGGCACCGGCGCGCAGTGCGGCATTGATCGCGGCGGCGAGCTGTCGCTCGTCGGCTTCCAGGTAGCGATTGCGCGAGCTCATGGCGAGGCCGTCGGCCTCGCGGACCGTCGGGCAGCCGACGACCTCCACGCCCAGGCAGAGTTCGCGAGCCATCAGCCGGATGAGCGTCAGCTGCTGGTAGTCCTTCTCGCCGAAGACGGCGACATCGGGACGCACGAGACCGAACAGCTTGGCGACCACGGTGAGGACGCCGCGGAAGTGGGTGGGACGCTGCGCCCCTTCGAGGATCTGCCCCAGCGCCCCGGCCTCGACGCTCACGCTGGCGTCGAGGCCATCGGGATACATGACCTCGCCGGTGGGCGCGAAGACGATGTCGACATCGGCCTCGGCGCAGCGCTCGAGATCGGCGTCGAAGGTCCGCGGGTAGGCGTCGAAGTCCTCACCGGGGGCGAACTGGGTCGGATTGACGAAGACGGAGACGACGAGGGTCTGCGCCAGTGGACGGGCATGCTTCATGAGCTGCACGTGGCCGTCGTGCAGGGCGCCCATGGTGGGCACGAGGGCGATGGTGCCCTGGGTCGCGGTGCGCAGTTCATCGTGGGTGCGGACCACCAGCGGGCCGGTCATCGCACGCTCTCCTCGGCCAGGAGGTCGTGCAGCCGGCGGGCGGGCTCGGGTCCGATGCGCCCGGTGGCCTCGGCGCGGTCGGCGGTCGCCTCGGCGAGCGCACGATAGGTGCGCCGGGTGTCCTCGTCGAGGGCCCCGAGGTGCGCGTGGACCGTGTCGACATCGCCGCGCGCGACCGGTCCGGTGAGCGCGGCATCGCCGTACGCGAGCGTGTTGTCGAGGGCGGCGGTCAGCAGCGGACGCAGCACGCTGGCGGGATCCTCGGCCCCGATGCCGCGCAGGACGTCCATCGCCTGCGTCACGAGCGTGGTGAGGTGATTCGCGCCGTGGGCGAGGGCGGCGTGATAGGCGACCCGATCGGCCTCGTCGATCCACATCGGCGTGCCGCCGAGGTCCGCGACGACCTCGGTGATCGCCGCGCGATCGTCGTCGGCGGCGGTCAGCCCGAACACGCAGGAGCGATCGAGGTCGATCTCGGTGCCGGTGAAGGTCATCGCCGGGTGGACCGCAGCCGTCCGCGCGCCGTGGGCGGCGAAGGGAGCGAGCACCGCGAGACCGTGGCGGCCACTCGTGTGCACGACGTACTGCCCGGGGCGCGACAGCGGTGCCAGTCGATCGGCGACCTCGGCCAGCGAGTCGTCGGGGACGGCCAGGACGAGGAGGTCGACCGACGGCACGAGGGACTCGGGGGTCGTCAGCGGGATGCCTCCGAGCAGCGTGGCGACGCGAAGCCGGGTGGCATCGGATCGACCGCTGACGCCGACGATCTCATGACCGGCGGCACGGAGACGGGCGGCGAGGACGGCACCGACACGACCGGCCCCGACCACGCCCACACGGGAGCGCTGCATAGCTACTTGCCTTTCGTTCCAGTCCTCGAGGAGGTACCAGACAAAGTGACGTGGTCAGTGTACTCGCGATCGCGTCACCGCTGTAGGCCCCGTGGGACTCGAACCCACAACCCACGGATTAAAAGTCCGTTGCTCTGCCCATTGAGCTAGAGGCCCCCGCTCACTGCGAGCACCAGTCTGCCACTCGCCCCCGCCACAGGCCTCGCAGCCCTCGTCGGCTTAGGCTGTCGGCGCGAGTCCGCTCACGTTTCCGCCGTTCCAGGAGAACCCATGGCTCTGCCCGACATCCTGCGCCGTCCACTGACTCTTCCGGTGGTCGCCTCCCCCATGTTCATCGCCTCGGGTCCCGAGCTGGTCAGTGCCCAGTGTCAGGCCGGCGTCATCGGTGCGTTCCCGGCGCTCAACGCCCGGCCGGCCAGCCTGCTGGACGAGTGGCTCCACCAGATCGCCGAGTCGAATGCCAAGTTCTCCGCGACGCAGCCGGAGCGTCCGGCCGCGCCGTTCGCCGTCAATCAGATCGTCCACCGCTCCAATGACCGCCTGGAGCAGGACATGGCGATGATCGTCGAGCACGAGGTGCCGATCGTCATCACCTCCCTCGGTGCCCGCGAGGAGATCAACGAGGCCGTCCACTCCTATGGCGGCATCGTGCTCCACGACGTCATCAACGATCGTTTCGCGCGCAAAGCCATCGAGAAGGGTGCCGACGGCATCATCGCGGTGGCCGCGGGAGCCGGCGGCCACGCGGGGACCCAGTCGCCCTTCGCCCTCGTCCAGGAGATCCGCTCCTGGTTCGACGGCCCGCTCCTGCTGTCCGGGGCGATGGCCCACGGACGCTCGATCCTCGCGGCGCTCGCCGCGGGAGCCGACTTCGCCTATGTGGGCTCCGCATTCCTCGCCACTCGCGAGGCCAATGTCATCGACGGCTACAAGCAGATGATCGTCGAGTCCAGTGCGGCGGACATCGTCTACTCGAATCTCTTCACCGGCGTGCACGGCAACTACCTGCGGGGCAGCATCACGGCCGCCGGACTCGACCCCGATGATCTCGCCACCTCGGACCCCTCGGCGATGAGCTTCGGCACATCCGAGGGCGGCTCGTCGAAGGCCTGGCGCGACATCTGGGGTTCCGGTCAGGGCATCGGCACCGTGGATGCGGTCGTCAGCGTGGCCGAGCTGGTGGGCCGGCTGGCGCGCGAGTACGACGAGGCGCAGAGCTCCCTGCGCACCCGCCTGGAGGACCTCTCCCGCTGAGCCCACCTCCTGACCCCGTTGAGTGTGGGGGCAGCTCCCTGCACGGAGCCTGCGGAGTGCTCGGGGGAAGGTTTGAACGGTAGAAAGGTCCTTCTCGCCGTCCAGACGTTCCCCCTGCTCGCTGCGCTCGCGGGAGGTGCCCCCACACTCAGCGGGTGGTCCAGCTGTTCGGCTTGCGCACCGGCCCGCCTCTGCCAGAGTGGAACGTGCACAAGTTGTGAACAACTTTTCATGTCCGGGCCACGAGCCATCGGATGTGAGCGCCGGATCCCGCCCCCTCGGGGATCCGCCACCACTGGAGAGGAGACAGGATGCCCACCCCGCGTTACACGATTCCCGGACTCACCCTCGCCGAGGGCGAGAAGGTCGCGACGATCCTGCAGGACCGTCTCAATGCGCTCAATGACCTCGCACTCACCCTCAAGCACGTCCACTGGAATGTCGTCGGGCCGCACTTCATCGCGGTCCACGAGATGATCGACCCGCATGTGGTCGAGGTCCGCGACGCGGTCGACGAGACCGCTGAACGCATCGCCACACTCGGCGTCGCCCCGAAGGGCACGCCCTCGGCCATCGTCGACGGACGGACCTGGAAGGACTACTCGCTGGGTCGCGCCACGACCAATGAGCACCTGGGCGCCCTCGACGAGGTCTACATCGGCGTCATCGAGGACCACCGCAAGGCGCAGGCCGCGGTCGCGGACATCGACCCGATGACCGAGGACATGATCATCGCGCAGACCCAGCAGCTCGAGCTGTTCCACTGGTTCATCCGGGCCCACCTGGAGAACTCCGGCGGTCAGCTGTCCACGGCGGACGCCACGAGCGAGAAGTCGGCCGCACAGGCGGCCTCCGAAGGCGCCAAGGAAGGCTGACGCGATGAACCAGCAGAACCTCGATGCGCTGCGCACGGCCCTGACCACGAGCCAGGAGCAGCTCAACGCCGAGCTGACCTCATTGCAGCAGCTGTCGGTCGTCACCTCGGCCGAGGGTCGCGAGCTGGTCGACGAGGTCGATCGAGCCTTCGCCGTCGAGTCCATGGCTGAGAACACCAGCCGCGCCGAGCAGATCCGGCTGCTGCTCGACAACACCGCCCGGGCCCTGGAGCTGATGAGCACCGAGGGCTATGGGCAGTGCCAGGACTGCCAGAGCACGATCCCGATCGAGCGGCTGCAGGCGCTGCCGCGCGCGACGCGCTGCGTTCCTTGCGCGACACGTCTCGCCGCCTGATGCGCATCGAGGATTCACGCCGGGGCCGCGATCTCCCTAAGGGGGTCGCGGCCCCGGCGTCGGCTCCGGCGGTCGCCCAGCACGCGCCGGCACTCGGCCATCGCCCGGAGAAGCGCCCGGTCATCACCGACGCAGCCGGGCGAGCCTGAACACACGACGACGAAGGGGCCGGGAC
>JAEZEJ010000114.1 GCA_023417775.1 Actinomycetes bacterium
GAGCACTCGTAGTGCTCCGCGCCGCGCCCGTCGTCGGCTTACCCCGGCGAGAGCCGGAGCCCGAGCCGCGGGCTGGGGGTCGTCGGGACGCGGCCATCGGCCTCAGCGCATCAAACGCGGGAAGGCCGAAGCACCGGCGTACGCGGCCGCGGGGCCGAGGAGCTCCTCGATCCGCAGCAGCTGGTTGTACTTGGCGACGCGGTCGGAGCGGGCCGGAGCGCCCGTCTTGATCTGACCGCAGTTGGTCGCGACGGCGAGATCGGCGATGGTCGTGTCCTCGGTCTCGCCCGAGCGGTGGCTCATCATGCAGGTGAAGCCGGCACGATGAGCCAGATCGACCGCATCGAGGGTCTCGCTCAAAGACCCGATCTGATTGACCTTGACCAGCAGCGAGTTGGCGGCGCCGTCCGCGATGCCCCGCGAGAGACGCTCCACATTGGTGACGAAGAGATCGTCGCCGACCAGCTGGACCTTGTCGCCGAGCTCGGTGGTGATGGTGGTCCAGCCGCTCCAGTCCTCCTCGTTGAGCGGGTCCTCGATCGACACGATCGGGTACGAGGCCACCAGCTCGGCGTAGTAGGCCGTCATCTGCTCGGCGCTGCGCGACTCACCCTCGAAGGTGTAGACGCCATCGGACTCGAACTCGCTCGCCGCGACATCGAGCGCGAAGGCGATATCGGTGCCGACGGTCAACCCCGCCTTCTCGACCGCCTTGGTGATGTAGTCGAGGGCCGCACGGTTGGAGGAGAGATTGGGGGCGAAACCGCCCTCGTCGCCGAGACCGGTCGACAGCCCCTCCTCGTGGAGGACGGCCTTCAGCGCGTGGTAGACCTCGGTGCCCTGGCGCAGCGCCTCGGCGAAGGTCGGAGCACCGATGGGGGCGATCATGAACTCCTGGACGTCCACATTGGAGTCCGCGTGCGCGCCGCCGTTGAGGTTGTTCATCATCGGGACCGGCAGGACATGGGCGTTGGGACCGCCGACGTAGCGGAACAGCGGCAGAACCGCCGACTCAGCGGCGGCCTTGGCGACGGCGAGCGAGACGCCGAGGATCGCATTGGCGCCGAAGCTGGCCTTATTGGGGGTGCCGTCGAGCTCGATCATGACCGAGTCGATCGCCCGCTGGTCGTCGGCGTCGAAGTCCTGGAGGGCGTCGGCGATCGGACCGTTCACGGCCTCGACCGCCTTGAGCACGCCCTTGCCGCCGTATCGGTCGCCGCCGTCACGCAGCTCCACGGCCTCGAACTGACCCGTCGAGGCTCCCGAGGGAACCGCGGCACGGCCGATGGTGCCGTCGTCGAGCGCGACCTCGACCTCGACGGTCGGGTTGCCTCGCGAGTCGAGGATTTCACGTGCGCCGATGGCATCGATGGTGGCCAAGGCCGTCTCCTGGGGTGTGAGGGTGGGGTCCGACTGCTCTCAGCCTAGCGCGTCGGCCACCCCGCGAGCGCCCGCCTCTCAGGCGCGTTCGGCGTGCCGCCGGGCCGCCCTCTTCAGCGCCAGATCCGCATCGATCCCCGCGGCCCGCGCCTCGGCCACCAGCGCGAGCAGCCGGTCCCCCAGATCCTCCCCTGTGTCGAGGGGGGCCTGGCTGCGGGCGAGCACCTTGCCGGCATAGAGCAGCGCGGGCAGGGCCTCGGGGATGCCCTCGATCGGGCTGCTGCGCTGCTGACGCTCGGCCTTCAACCGCTGCCAGTTGGCGTCCACCTCTGCCGCGGAGGTCACCGTCGCCTCGCCGAAGACGTGCGGATTGCGATAGATCAGCTTGTCGCGGATCCCCTCCGCGACCTCGTCGATACCCCAGCCCTCGCCATCGGAGTCGGCGATCTCGGCGTGGAAGACCACCTGCATCAGCAGATCGCCCAGTTCCTCGCGCAGGTGCTCGCTGTCGCCGGCGTCGAGGGCCTCGAGGGTCTCATAGGCCTCCTCGATCAGGTAGCCGCGCAGGGAGGAATGGGTCTGTTCCTGCGTCCACGGGCATTCGGCACGCAGCCGCGCCATGACCTCGACGAGATCACGCAGCGGATCGGTCATGCCGAGCAGTTCAAGGCATCGGGCAGCTGCTGGCCCTCGATCACCGGACCGGCGACCGACAACGATCCGGTGGACGCGGTGACATCGCCGATACCCGCCATCGAGAAGCGCGGATCGATCGAGACGTCCATGTCCTCGGCTTCGGCGCGCAGGATCTGCTGGCCGAGCTGGCCCAGCTCCTGGTCGTTCATGTCGGCGGCGTCCTCGCCCAGCTGGCGCCGCGCCAGCTCGGTGGCCACGGCGAGGGCCCGCTCATTGCGCTTGATCGTCGACACCACCAGGTCGGTCTGATCGCCGAACACCTGACGGGCCTGTGCGAGCGCGGATCGATCGAGATCCGGCACGGTGATGGAGATGTCATCGCGCTCGGCGACCTGCTCGGCCACCGACTCGAGAATCAGGAGCGACAGCGCCTGACGGCGCACATCGGCACCCGGGATCGCGGCCGATCCCTGGGCGGCCGCGTTCTGAGCGGCGAGGACGCAATACCCCTCGGTCACGTGATCGGCCTCGTTCATCGAGATCCGCTCATCACCGACCACAGCGGCGCTTCCGCTGTGCACCGAACCGCAGCCGGTCAGCACCAGACCCGCGACGACCAACAGAGCGAGACGACACCGGACGGTCATGGAACCTCCTCGATACCCACAGAACGAGCCCAGCCTACCCATGACCTGGATCACGTCGTGCGCGCGCCGCTCGTGGACGCGACCGCGAGTGATCCCCGGGGGGATGTGCATCCGCGCAACCACCGATGCGCATCGTGCGTCGGCAACGCCGCGCGATGCGTGGAGGCTCACCGAGCAGGGGTCCGACCGGGGCTAGCCGGTGATGGTGTCCAGAGCGGTGCCGACCCAGGCGATCAGCTCGCGGTCGCGCAACGGCTTGCCACCGACCGGGGCGGTCTTCGGATGCGGGAGGAGCACCACGCCGGCGGCCTGCTTGTAGACGCTCTTCGGGTACACCCGTGCGAGCCGCAGCTGCGCCGACTCCGGCAGCGTCACCGACGAGAAGCGGACATTGGATCCTGCCGCGGTGATCTCGCTGAGCCCCGACTCGCGCACCTTCACCCGCAGGCGGCCCACGTCGAGCAGCACCTCGACCGGATCGGGCGGGGTGCCGTAGCGATCCACCAGCTCCGCGCGCAGCTCCTCGACATCCTCATCGGATCGGACTCCGGCGAGACGCTTGTACATCTCCAGTCGCAGCCGCTCGCTCGGGACATAGCCGTGCGGCAGATGGGCCTCGATCGGCAGCTCGATCTTGACCTCGCGCTCGGGCTCCTCCTCGCCGCGGAACTCCGCCACCGCCTCGCCGACGAGCCGGATGTACAGATCGAAGCCGACATCGGCGATATGACCCGACTGCTCACCGCCCAGCAGGTTGCCGGCGCCGCGGATCTCCAGATCCTTCATCGCCACCGCCATGCCGCCGCCGAGCTCCGAATGCTGAGCGATCGTCGACAGCCGGTCATGTGCGGTCTCGGTGAGCGGCTTCTCCGGCGGATACAGGAAGTAGGCATAGGCCCGTTCGCGGCCGCGACCCACCCGGCCGCGCAGCTGATGCAGCTGGGACAGGCCGAACATGTCCGCCCGCTCGATGATCATCGTATTCGCATTGGACACGTCCAGACCCGATTCGACGATCGTGGTGCAGACGAGGACATCGAACTTCTTCTCCCAGAAGTCCAGCATGACCCCCTCGAGCTGCTGCTCGCTCATCTGCCCGTGCGCGGTCGCGACCCGGGCCTCCGGCACCAGGTCGCGCAGGTGCTGGGCGACCTTGTCGATGCTCTTGACCCGGTTGTGGATGTAGAACACCTGACCCTCGCGCAACAGCTCCCGGCGGATCGCGGCGATCACCTGGCGGTCCTCATAGGCGCCGACGAAGCTCAGCACGGGATGCCGCTCCTCGGGAGGTGTCGCGATCGTGCTCATCTCCCGGATGCCGGTGATCGCCATCTCCAGGGTTCGCGGGATCGGTGTCGCCGACATGCTCAGCACGTCGACCGAGGCACGCAGATGCTTCAGCGCCTCCTTGTGCTCGACACCGAAGCGCTGCTCCTCGTCGACGATGATCAGGCCGAGGTCCTTGATCCGGATCCCCGGCTGCAGCAGCCGATGCGTGCCGATGACGAGATCGACCGAGCCATCGGCCAATCCCTCGAGCACCGCCTGCGACTCCTTCTCGGTCTGGAAGCGCGACAACGGCTTGATCGTCACCGGGAATTGCCCGAAGCGCTCGGCGAAGGTGGCGTAGTGCTGCTGCACGAGCAGTGTCGTCGGCACCAGCAGCACGACCTGCTTGCCGTCCTGGATCGCCTTGAATGCCGCTCGCACCGCGATCTCGGTCTTGCCGTAGCCGACATCGCCGCACACCAGCCGGTCCATCGGCACCACGCGCTGCATGTCGCGCTTGACGTCCTCGATCGTCGACAGCTGGTCGGGCGTCTCCATATAGGGGAAGGCGTCCTCCAGCTCTCGCTGCCACGGCGAGTCGGGTCCGAAGGCGTGCCCCTGGGTGGACTGTCGTGCCGCATAGAGCTTGATCAGCTCCCCGGCGATCTGACGTACCGCCTTGCGCGCCTTGTTCTTGCGCTGGGTCCAGTCGCTGCCGCCGAGGCGGTCCAGCGTGGGCGACTCCCCACCCACATAGCGGCTGACCAGATCGAGCTGGTCCATCGGCACGAACAGCCGGTCCGCCGGTTGGCCGCGTTTGCCGGGTGCATATTCGATCACCAGATACTCTCGCGCCGCCCCCTGCACGACGCGCTGGATCAGCTCGACATAGCGGCCCACGCCGTGCTGCTCGTGGACCACCGGGTCGCCGGGCGTCAGCTCCAGCGGGTCGACCTGCTTGCGGCGACGCACGGGCATCTTGCGCTCGGCGCGGTCGGCCACCTTCTGGCCCACCAGGTCGTCATAGGTCAGCAGCACGAGCCCGAGCTTCTCGGCCACGAACCCTTCGCTGAGCTCGGCGACGCTGACCTGCACCGTCCGCGAATCGCTCCGCGAGGGCTCCAGCCGCTCCACGGAGCGCGCCGCGATGTCGTGCTCGGCGAACCACTCGAGAGATCGGGTCACCTGCCCTGGTCCGGGGACGGTGAGCATCACCTCGCATCCGTCGGCCAGCCACCGGCGCACATCGGCCACCGCCGCGTCCATGTCCCCGCGGTACAGGGGAGCCGGGTCGACCGCCGCGGCGTCGGCATCGCCGATGCCGAAGGGCCCGATCGAGCCCCACGAGTGCCCGGCGCCGATGGTGTGATCGTGGACCTCGTCGAGCTCCTTGAAGGCCGCCGATCCCAGGTCGATCGGCGAGTCGCCGCCCGTCGCCGCGGCAGCCCATGACGCCGCCAGGAACTCCTCGCTCGTGGCGACGAGATCGTGGGCGCGGGCCCGCACTCGCTCCGGGTCGCACACCAGGACGGTCGACGACTCCGGGAGCAGGTCGACGAGCAGCTCCATCTCCCCCACCAGCACCGGGGCCAGGGACTCCATCCCCTCGACCGCATGTCCTTCGGCGAGCTTGGTGAACAGCTCCGCGAGGCCCGGCTGCTGCAGGGCCAGCCGTCCCGCGCGCTCGCGGACCTCCTCGGTCAGCAACAGCTCACGGCAGGGCGGTGCCCACAACCGGTCGACGGCCTCGACGGTGCGCTGATCGGCGACGGCGAAGTGCCGGATCTCATCGACCGTGTCAACCCAGAACTCCACGCGCAGCGGGTGCTCCTCGGTGGGCGGGAAGACGTCGACGATGCCACCGCGCACCGCGAACTCACCGCGACGCTCGACCAGGTCGACGCGGGTATACGCGGCGGCCGCCAGCCGGGCCACCACATCGTCGAACTCGACCTCCTGACCCGCGCGCAACTCGACCGGTTCGAGGTCGGCGAGCCCCTTCACCTGGGGTTGCAGCACCGACCGCACCGGCGCCACCACCACCCGGGGGCGCTCGCCATCACCGTGGACGAGGTGACGCAGCACCGCGAGACGGCGACCGACGGTGTCGGACCGGGGCGAGAGCCGTTCGTGCGGCAGCGTCTCCCAGGCCGGGAAGTAGGCGACCTGATCGGGATCATCGACCAGACAGCGCAGATGGTCGACGAGGTCCTCGGCATCGCGGGCGGTCGCCGCGACGACGAGGACCGTGGAGGCGTCCCGCACGAGGGCGGTGCTCACGAAGGGATAGAGGGCTTCGGTGCCGGTGAGCTGGAACCCCGAGGATCCGGAGTCGCGCTCGGCGACCACCGCCGCGATCGCCGGCTCGTGCGCCATGGCAGCCGCGAGGGGCGCCTGAGAAGAGGGGGAGGTCATCGTGTCCAGATTACTCAGCCGGCCTCATACCGGCCGGGCGACGGTCATTCGGGAGCGGGCGGCCGGCGGCTCGGGACCGCGGCACCGGATCCGGTGGCGGTAGGCCATCGACCTCATCGAGTGTCGATCGGGTTGACCGCCTACCGCTCACGCGGACGAAAGGTCGACGACCTACCGCCACCCGGGGCCGGGGTCAGCGGTTGAAGTCGCTCTGGGTGAGCGCCAGCCCGCGCGTCATGAGCGACTCGATCGCATCGGCCGCCTCCTCGACGTGCACACCGAGATCCTTGCGCTCGGTCGTGGAGAACGGCTTCAACACGAAATCGTGCACCGGCTGGCGTCCCGGAGGCCGGCCGATGCCGGCCCGCACCCGGTAGTAGTCGCCGGTGCCGATGGACTGGCGGATCGACTTGAGGCCGTTGTGCCCGTTGTCGCCTCCGCCGAACTTCAGCCGCAGAGCACCGAAGTCGATATCGAGCTCGTCGTGGATGACGATCAGATGCTCCGGGTCGACGTCGTAGTACTTCATCAGCGCCGCCACCGGACCGCCGCTCTCGTTCATATAGGAGCGCGCCCGACCGAGCACGACCCGCTCACCGGCGAGCCGGCCCTCGACCACATCGGCCCGACGCCCCTTGAGCGCCGAAAAACCACCGCCGACGCGCGCGGGGCGCGCGGCGGGGGCGCAGTACCCGAGGGTGG
>JAEZEJ010000076.1 GCA_023417775.1 Actinomycetes bacterium
CCAGCTGCACGATGGCCGGTATGTCGAGATCGAGGCGCTGTGGCTGTCGCGCACCTCGCCCATCTCCCTGGCCGGAGCCCCCGACCACTCGCGGGCCCGTCAGCTGCTGATCGACGGACATCGCGCCCATCTCGCACGCACCGAGCCCGAATGAGACCCAACGCGGCCGTCAGTCCCTCGCCGAGGTCACCAGCGCCCGTTGCGGGGGCGGGGCTGACAGCGGGGACACCAGTAGCTCGACCGGTTCATGAAGGAGTCGCGGCGCATCGGGGTGCCGCAGCGGTCGCAGGGCTCCCCCTCGCGCCCATAGGCGTGGAGCGATCGATCGAAATATCCTGAGCGACCATTGATGTTGACATATAAGGCATCGAATGACGTGCCGCCCTGATCCAGCGCATCGCCCATGACATCGCGCAGATGTCCCAGCAGCGCGTCGATCTCGCGGGTCCGCAGATGACGGGTATTGCGGGCGTAGTGCACGGGGGTACGCCAGAGCGCCTCGTCGGCATAGATATTGCCCACCCCCGAGACGAGGGTCTGATCCAGCAGTGCTCGCTTGACACCGGTCTCACGGCGCCGGAGCCGGCGGGCGAACTCGGCGGCATCGAAGAGCGGATCGAGTGGGTCGCGGGCGATGTGCTCGATCTCATCGGGGAGCTCCGCACCTCCGGCGCTCACCAGCAGGCCGCCGAAGATCCGCTGGTCGACGAAGCGCAGCTCCCGACCATCGTCGAGGGAGAGCCGGACGCGCAGGTGACGCGGGGCGGGCGCTTCCGGCTCGGAGATCAGCATCTGCCCGCTCATGCCGAGATGGCCGAGTACGGCATCGCCATCGTCGAGCGGCAGCCAGAGGTATTTGCCGCGACGGCGGGCGGCGGTGACACGCTGGCCGCGCAGCCGGGCGATGAAGTCGTGGGGGCCGGGGCCGTGCCGCCGGACCGAGCGGGTGTCCAGCACCTCGACCTCGGTGATGGTGCGACCGACGACATGGTCGTCGAGTCCACGCCGGACCACTTCGACCTCAGGAAGCTCCGGCATCGCTCATCTCGGCGTTGATCGCCCGCCAGGCGATCTCGGCGACCATCTGCTCGGCTTCCTTCTTCGAGCGACCCTCACCGCCCTCGTAGACACGATCGGTCATCACGACGCTGGCGGTGAAGGTCTTGTCGTGATCGGGGCCGGTGCCGACGAGCTGGTAGGCGGGCACGCCGAGGCCGTGATCGGCCGCGACCTCCTGCAGGGAGGTCTTCCAGTCCAGTCCGGCGCCGAGGGCCGCGGCATCGGCGATGACCGGCTCGAAGATCGTGCGGATCACCTCGCCGGCGCGCTCGATGCCGGAGTCGACGAAGATGGCGCCGAGGACGGCCTCCATCGTGTCGGACAGGATCGAGGCCTTGTCGCGGCCGCCGGTGGTCTCCTCACCGCGACCGAGACGGAGATGCTCGCCCAGGCCGAGGGTCCGCGCCACCTCCGCGAGCGCCTTGGCGCTCACCACGGCGGCGCGCAGCTTGGCGAGCTGACCCTCCGGCAGATCCGGATGGCGGCGGAAGATCATCTCGGTGACGACGAACCCCAACACCGAGTCGCCGAGGAACTCCAGGCGCTCGTTGTTGGGGACGTTGCCATTCTCGTACGCGTACGAGCGATGCGTCAGGGCATGCTGGAGGAGCTCGGGGTCGAGATCGGGGACCCCGAGGACCTCACGCAGCGAATCGGTCACGAGGACCAGGTTCAGAGCACCTGACGACGCTCGCCGCGCGCGCCGTACTGGCCGCACTCGGCGCAGGCGCGGTGCGGGACCACCTTGGCGTTGCAGGCCGGGTTGGCGCACTCGACCGTCTGCACGATGCTGGCCTTCCAGGCCGAACGGCGGTGACGGGTGTTGCTGCGCGACATCTTCCGCTTCGGGACAGCCACGATTACTCCTCAGTTTGCTCGGTCAGTCGGGTCAGCGCCGCCCACCGGGGGTCGATCGCGTCACCGTGTGTGTGATCGGGATCGTCCGCGAGGCGCGCCCCGCACTCGGGGCACAATCCCGGACATTCCGGATCACACAACGGGTTGTGCGGCAGTGCGAGCACCACCGCGTCGGTCACCACGGGCTCGAGGTCGAGCAGCTCGTCCTCGAGGGCCAGATCATCCTCTCCCGGGTCGTCGTACACGTACAGCTCCTGGAAGTCGACATCGAGATCGGTCTCGACATCGTCCAGGCAGCGCACGCATTCGCCGACCGCGCGAGCGGAGGCCGTGCCAGTGGCCAGGACGCCGTCCATCACCGCTTCGAGGCGAACCTCGAGCTCGACGGGCGACCCCTCGGGGACACCGAACACGTCCAGGCCGAGCCCCGCCGGCGCCTCGATGGTGCGGGTGTACGTCTTCTCGGTGCCGGGGCGACGCCCCAGCGCCTGGGTGTCGAACACCAAGGGACCCGAAGACACGAACAATCCTTCATCGAGAGCACAGCAGAACACGGCCTGCGAACAGGCCGACGACTATCGTACCGCGCGGCCCCTCGCCGCCACCAATCGGCCAGCATCGCGCGGAACTGTCGGTGCCCACCGCGACGATGACTCCATGACCTCGGCTCGCCCCGACGACGATATCGGCATCCTGCACGCCGATCTCGACGCCTTCTACGCCTCGGTCGAGCAGCGCGACGACCCGGTGCTGCGGGGCCGACCGGTGGTGGTGGGCGGCGGGGTCGTGCTGGCCGCGAGCTATGAGGCCAAGGCCCTCGGCATCCGCACGACGATGCCCGGGCGGCAGGCATTGCGCCTGTGCCCCGGGCTGATCGTGCGTTCCCCGCGCTTCGCCGCCTACAGCGAGGCGAGCAGGGCGGTCTTCACGATCTTCCACGACATCACGCCGGTCGTCGAAGCCCTCTCCATCGACGAGGCCTTCCTCGATGTCAGCGGCCTACGCCGCTTGAGCGGCCCGCCGTTGACGATCGCGCAAGCCCTGCGTCGGCGGGTGCTGGACGAGGCCGGCCTGCCGATCTCCGTCGGCATCGCGCGCACCAAGTACCTGGCCAAGGTCGCCAGCGCCCTGTCGAAGCCCCACGGGCTGCTGGTGGTGCCCGCCGCAGAGGAACGGCGCTTCCTGCACGCGCTGCCGGTCGAGCGGCTGTGGGGTGTGGGGCAGGTGACGGCCGAGGCGCTGCGCCGTGCCGGCTGGGCCACGGTCGCCGATCTCGCGCACGCCGATCCGACCGCGGTGGAGGCGGCGGTCGGGCCGGCTGCCGCCCGACATCTTCTCGGTCTCGCCCACGGACGCGATGCCCGGCGAGTCGACCCGCACGTCAGCCGCAGGTCGATCGGGGCCCAGCAGGCACTCGGCCCGGCGACCCGCTCGCTGGACCGGATCGACGCCGCGCTGCTGGAGCTCGTCGATCGGGTGGCCGGACGACTGCGCCGGGCGGGGCGCACCGCCCGCACGATCACCCTGCGCTTGCGCTTCGGGGATTTCCGGAGGTCCACCAGCTCCTCGACCGTGCCGGTGCCCACGCAGGACACCGGTGAGCTCGTCCTCGCGGCCCGCCGACTGCTGCTCACCCGCGGTGCCGATATCGAGCGCGATGGGCTCACCCTCGTGGGCATCGCGCTGAGCGGGCTCGACGGTCACGGTGCGCAACTGACACTGCCCTTCGACGATCGCGAGACCGGCCGACTCGATGCCGTGGTGGACGCCGTCCACGAGCGCTTCGGCGGGGCGGCACTCCGCCGCGCGGTTCACGTCCGGGAGTAAGCCTCGTCCAGGGCCTTCAGCACATGCGGCGGAACGAGCCCGGCGATATCGCCTCCGTGCTTGGCGACCTCCTTGACCAGGCTCGAGGAGACGAAGGAGTTCTCGGTGGCGGTGGCCAGGAAGACCGTCTCCACCTCGGTCAGGTGATGGTTCATGTGCGCCATCGGCAGCTCGTAGTCGAAATCGGTCGACGCTCGCAGGCCCTTGATGATCGCGGAGATCCCCTGGTCGGTGCAGTAGTCCACCAGCAGTCCGCCGAAGGTGTCGACGACGACATTGTCCAGATCGGCGACGGCCTCGCGCAGCAGCTCGACACGCCGGTCGAGGTCGAAGAGGCCCTTCTTGGACTCGTTGACGAGGACCGCGATGACCACCTCGTCGAAGAGCGCGGAGGCGCGGCGGAAGATGTCGAGGTGACCATTGGTCACGGGGTCGAACGAGCCCGGACAGACCACCTTCGTCATGCCGCCACCGCCTCAGGGAAGAACACGATAGGACGACGGCGACATGAGGTGATGCCTACTGGGGGTACCTCCCTGGACGGAGCCCTGCGGAGTCCGTCGGGGAGTCGCTCGCTCATGTCAGCGACCGTACCAAAGCCGGGTCTCGCCATAGACCTTGTCCCGCACGGCGACCCACCCCTCGGGCCACTGCCAGGGGGCGTCCCGCGAGGAGCGCTCGACCACCACGAGCGAGTCCTCGGTGCGCCACGTGCCGATTCGGAGGATCGCGATGATCTCGTGCAGCGCCTCGGCCGCCATGGCATAGGGAGGGTCGAGGAAGACCAGGTCATACGGCTCGGCGGGGGCTGAGGCGACGAAACGCTCGGCGGTCATCCGATGTACGCGCGCCGTCCGCGCCCCGAGTTCGCGCACATTGCGGCTGACGATGCCCGCCGTCTTGCCGTGCGACTCGACCAGATCGGCCGCGGCCGCGCCGCGAGAGAGCGCTTCGAGCGCCAGCGCCCCCGAGCCGGCGAACAGGTCCAGCACCCGGACGCCCTCCCATCCGCCCAGCTCCGACGCGATCGAGGAGAACATCGCCTCGCGGACGCGATCGGTGGTGGGGCGCGTGTTCTGTCCCTCGGGCGTGGCGAGCCGGCGACCGCCCCATGCTCCGGCGATGATCCGTGTCACGTGCGCTCCAGATAGTCGGCCTGCTGGGTCGCCTCGAGCTCCTCCACCGCGCGGCGCAGCGCGGGCAGCTCGGCGAGCTCCGGATCCTGCGTGACCACGCGGTCGGCGTGGTCGCGCGCCTCGGCGATGACGTCCTCGTGTTTGACCACCGAGAGCAGTTTGAGGCTCGACCGTCCTCCGGACTGGCGGGCACCGAGCACATCGCCCTCGCGCCGCAGGTCGATATCGTGCTGCGCGATCTGGAAGCCGTCGGTGGTGGAGGCCACCGCGTCGAGCCGCTCGCGAGCGAGGGTGTCGCCCTGCGCCCCGGTGACGAGCAGACACAGTCCCGCGTGCTCGCCGCGACCGATGCGCCCCCGGAGCTGGTGCAGCTGCGAGAGCCCGAAGCGGTCGGCATCGAGGACCACCATGACGGTGGCATTCGGCACGTTGACACCGACCTCGATGACCGTCGTGGCGACTAGGACATCGACGGCGCCCGCCGCGAAGGCGGCCATCTGAGTGTCCTTCTCGTCGGTGGGCATGCGGCCGTGCAGCATCGCGAGCCGCAGTCCGGACAGCGGCCCTTCGGTCAAGGCCTCGAAGACCTCGACCAATGAGGCCGTGCGCGGCTCATCGGCGGACGGGTCGGACTCCGTATCGCCGTCGCCGATCCGGGTCGTGACGACATAGGCCTGCCGGCCCTTCTCGACCTCCTCGCGGATGCGGGTCCAGGCCCGGTCGAGCCATGTCGGATGCTCGGCCAGCGCGATGACCGTGGTCTGGATCGGCTGACGACCGCGCGGCAGCTCGCGCAGCGTGGATGTCTCGAGGTCGCCAAAGACGGTCATCGCCACGGTGCGCGGGATCGGCGTGGCGGTCATGACGAGCACATGGGGCGTCACCGCCGCGCGGTCCACCAGTGCGGCTCGCTGCTCGACGCCGAAGCGGTGCTGCTCGTCCACCACCAGCAGCCCCAGCTCGGCGAAGTCGACGCCCTCCTGCACGAGGGCATGCGTGCCGATGACGATGCCGGCCTCGCCGGACACGATGTCGAGCATCGTCTCCTTGCGTGCCTTGGCACCCATCGAGCCGGTCAGCAGGCGGACTCGGGTGGCCCCCTCGGCGCCGCCGAGCATGCCTCCCTTGGCCAGATCGCCCAGCTGCTCGGTGATGCTGTGGAAGTGCTGGGTGGCGAGCACCTCGGTGGGCGCCAGCAGCGCGGCCTGGGCTCCGGCATCGACCACCTGGAGCATGGCGATGAGCGAGAGGACGGTCTTGCCGGAGCCCACCTCGCCCTGCAGCAACCGGTGCATCGGATGCGGACGGGCGAGGTCGTCGCGGATCTCGGCCCGCACCTCCCGCTGCCCGGCCGTCAACTCGAAGGGCAGCCTCTCGATGAAACGGGCCGCCAGACCGCCGTCCCGCCAGGGTCGCGCGACCGCCGTCTCGATATCGAAGGCGCGGCGCCTGCGGGCGAAGATCGTCTGCAGCACGAAGGCCTCGTCGAAGCGCAGTCGCTGCTGCGCCTGCCGCCATTGGGATGCGCTCTGCGGCTGGTGTATCCCCTGCAATGCCGCAGCGTAGTCGGGCCAGCCCTTGGCGGCGACCAGGTCCGCCGGCAACGGATCGGCCGGCGCATCGAGCACCGCGAGCACCGTGTCGATGGTGCGTTCGAGCTCCCACGAGGCGATCGAGGAGGTGGCCGGGTACAGCGGGATGATGCCGCGCTGGAAGCTCGCGGTGTCGCCGCCGAGCTCGCGCATCACCGGGTGGGTCAGCTGCGGCTGTCCCCGGTACTCCCCCACGACCCCCGCGAAGAGCTGACGGGAGCCCGCCTCGAGGCGCTTGGCGATCCAGCGCTGGTTGAAGAAGGTCGCGGTGAGGTGGCTGCGCCCGTCCGTGATCCGCACCTGGGTGCGCGTCTTACGGCCCCCGGGGCCGAAGGGGAAGTTCTTCACGTCGACGACCTCGGCCACGAAGGTGACGTACTGGCCGACCTCGAGGTCGGCGAAGGAGTCGATCTGCTCCAGGTCGACATAGCGGCGCGGATAGTGCGTCAGCAGATCGCGGACCGTCTCCATGCCGAAGGTCTTGGCCAGTTTGTCCGCCGAGGCCTTGCCGACGACGGGCCCGAGTCGGGCGTCGAGATCGACCATCACTCGACCGCGACGAAGAGGGTGTACTTCTCTTGCCCGCCCTCGTGGACGATCACATCGACATGGGGCTGTTCGGCCGCGAGATGGTCCTCCAGACCGGAGATCAGCTCCTCGGGGCATCCCTCCCCCACGACGAGGGTGACCATGTCGGCGCTCGGCGAGTCGAGCCGGGCGAGCACCTCGCGGGCGACCGCGAGCTGGTCATCGCCGATCACCGCGAAGTCTCCGCCGACGACACCGAGGATGTCGCCGACGCGGCACGGACCTGCCATCGTGATGCCCGACTCCGTGGCGATCGTGACCGCACCGTGCTTGGCATGCGCAGCCGCCGCGGACATCGCCACGACATCGTCGTCGAAGTCGCGGGCGGGATCGTGCACGGCGAGGGCGGCGAGCGCCTGGACCTGCGCATGCGTCGGGAGCACCGCGACCCGGACGCCGGTGTCGCGCAGCTCCTTGGCCGCGGCCTCGAAGGGCCGGACGTGTCCGTGGCGATTCGGCAAGACGATGACCTCCTCGGCGTCGAGGATATGCATCGCCTGCGACATCTCCGTGCTCGACAGCGGCCGCCCGGCGGTGAACTCGACGGCCACCGCGCCTGCCTCCCTCGTCAGCTCGGCCAGGCCCGCCCCGGTGACCGCGCTGACGACCACCCGTCGCTGCGCCGGATGGACGGCACGACCGGTCTGATCGCCGAAGTGCGTCACCTGGATGCGATGGGGCCGACCGGCGACGATCCCCGCCTCGATGGCCGCCCCGGCATCGTCCACGTGGACGTGCACATTCCACAGGTCGTCGCCGCCGACGATCACCAGCGAGTCCCCCAGCGGGGCGAGCGCCTCGCGGAGCGGGCCGATCGCCTCCGCGGCGGCATCGAGCAGGTACATCACCTCATAGGCGGGACCATCGACCGGCGCGTCCCCGGTGTGCGAGGACGGGGCGGCGACCGGCGAGACCGACGGAGCCGGAGCACGACCCGTGACGACCCGCACGGTGGCCTCCAGAACGACCACGAGGGCCCGGCCCCCGGCATCGACGACCCCGGCACGGGCGAGGAGCTCCATCTGGCCGGGAGTGGCGGCGAGCGCGGTCCGCGCGGCATCGGCGGCGGACTCGAAGACCCGACGCGGAGCGATGCCCTGCTCGGCAGAGGCCCGAGCCCCCTCCGCGGCCGCCCTCGCGACCGTGAGGATCGTGCCCTCCTGCGGATCCCCGACCGCCGCATAGGCCGCGCGAGATGCCGATGCGAAGGCCTCGGCGAGGTCCGCCGCCGTGACGACGTCACCCCGCCACAGCGGCTCGACGCACGCGCGCAGCAGCTCGGCGATGATGACCCCGCTGTTGCCCCGCGCCCCCACCAGCAGCCCCCGCGTGTAGGCCCGGGCGGCCTCTCCCGCCTCGGTCCCGGCCGGCAGCGTGTCCAGGGCATCGCAGCCGGCTTGAAGGGTCAGATAGACATTGGTGCCGGTATCGCTGTCCGGTACGGGGAAGACATTCAACGCGTCGATCTCCGAGCGCGCAGAGGCCATCGCCTGGGCGCACGCATCGGCCCAGTGGCGAAGGCGCGAGGCGTCGAGCGAGAGCGGCATGCACCGAGGTTAGCGGGCGATTCGCGTCCGGTGTGCACCGTCGGCTATCCTAGAGAGGTTGTCTGCCGGCCTCGTGTCGCGCAGACTCCGACTTTCGACAATCATCAACGAGATTTCAGGAGTGGTCGCTGTGGCAGCGGTCTGTGATGTGTGCGGTAAGGGCCCCGGGTTCGGCCACAACGTCTCGCACTCGCACCGGCGCACGAAGCGTCGTTTCGACCCCAACATCCAGCGCGTGCGCGCCGTCGTCGACGGAACGCCCACGCGTCTGAACGCCTGCACCGGCTGCATCAAGGCGGGCAAGGTCACCCGCTGACCTCCTCCTGTCTCCGGTGAGACGAGAACGGCGAACGCACCTCGCGTTCGCCGTTTCTGTTCTAGGGTCGGGCTTATGCCTGACCCTCTCCACGCCTTCGCCGATGACGCGCTCGGCGACCTCGACGCCGTCGGCCTCGCTGCCGCCATCCGTGCCGGCGAGCTGAGCCCTCGGGAGGCCGCCGAGGCGGCCGTGGCCCGGGTCGACGCCGTCGCCGAGCTGTCCCCCGTGGCCTTCGACGACCGCGAACGCGGTCTCAAGCGCGCCGTCGATCCGTCCTGGCGGCCCGACGCGCCGCTCGCCGGCGTGCCCACCTTCGTCAAGAACAACACCGAGTTCGCAGGCGTCCCCACGCGGCACGGCTCGGCGGCGACCCCGTCGCGCGCGGCCCTGGAGGACGAGCCCTTCACCCGGCAGTTCCTCTCGACCGGTCTCAACGTGCTCGGGGCCTCGACGCTGCCGGCCTTCGGCCTGACGGCCACGACCGAGTTCGACGACCGTGCACCCACCCGCAATCCGTGGAATCCGGAGTTCTCCTGCGGAGCATCGTCCGGTGGCTCGGCGGTCCTCGTCGCCAGCGGCGCGGTGCCGATCGCCCACGCCAATGACGGCGGCGGCTCTATCAGGATCCCTGCCGCGGCGTGCGGCCTGGTGGGCCTGAAGCCCACCCGGGATCGCCTGGTGAAGGCGGCCCAGGCCCAGGGCATGCCGGTCGACCTGATCTCCAATGGCGTCGTGACGCGCACCGTCCGCGACACGGCGCACTTCCTGGCCGGGGCCGAGCGTCATCGCCCGACCACACGGATGCCGTTCCTCGGACTCGTCGAGGGCCCCTCGGAACGGCGGCTGCGCATCGGTCTCATCGACACCCCCATCACCGGCAATGCGCTCGACGACGACACCGCCCGGGCGCTCACCGAGACGGTGGAGTTGCTGACCGATCTCGGTCACGACGTGGTCCCCGTTCCGCTGCCGGTCGACCGCTCGTTCATCGGGCACTTCACTCACTACTGGAGCATGCTCGCGTTCGCCATCGCCAAGAACGGCAAGAAGATGTTCGGCACGGCCTTCGAGCCCGCCGAGCTGGACCCGTTCACGAGCGGGCTCGCCAAGGGCTTCCTCCGCAATGCCTGGCGGACGCCGGGGGCGATCGCGGCGCTCTCACGCAGTGCGCGTCGCTACCACGGGGCCTTCGCCCAGGTCGATCTGATCTGCTCCCCGACCCTCGCCCACACGACGCCGCGCATCGGCTACCTGGACCCGGCGGGCGACTTCGAGGAGATCTTCGACCGGCTGGTGCACTATGTCGCGTTCACGCCGCTCAACAACGCCTCGGGCGGCCCGGCCATCAGCCTCCCGCTCGCCCAGAGCTCGGAGGGCCTGCCGATCGGCATCCACTTCTCCGCCGACCACGCCGATGAGCGCACCCTGCTCGAACTGGCCTATGAGCTGGAGGCCGCCGAGCCCTTCGCCCGGATCCAGGACCTCAGGGAGTGAATGCAACACTGTATGCGTGGTAGCACGCACTAGAATCCGGGCGAGATCAACGTCGCCGCGAAAGGCACGAAACCCCCGATGACCGAACCCACCGTCTCACTGACATCCGAGGCCCATCGACGGATCCGCGCAGGCATCATCGAGGGCCGGATCCGCCCGAACATGCACTTGGTCGCCGCATCGCTCGCGCAGGAGCTGAACATCTCCCGCACGCCGGTTCGCGAAGCGCTCCAGATCCTCGCCGCCGAAGGACTGGTGACGGCGACCGGGCGGGGATACATCGTTCGCGAGCACAGCAGTAAAGAGATCCGTCACATCTACGAGGTCCGTGCAGGACTCGAGGAGATCGCCGCACGGCTCACCGCCGAGCGCGCCTCCGATGATGAGATCGCCGCGATCGCCGCGATCGGCGCACACACCTCGGAGGCAGCGGTGTCGCCCCGGGAGGTCATCGTCGATCTCAACGACGCCTTCCACGAGGCGATCATGGTCGCGACGGGCAATCCCCGGCTCCTGGAGATCAACCGACGCAACTCCGAGCACTTCTTCAACTACAAGATCGCCAAGCTCTACAGCCAGGAGGAGGCCGAGGCGGCGATCGCCGGCCATGCGCGGATCATGGAAGCGATCAGTAATCGCGATCCCGATGCCGCCGGCGCGGCCGCCCGTGAGCATGTCCTCGAGGCCCTCGAGGTGACATTGCTCAAACTGCGCTGAGGCTCACGCCACGCCCAGGTAGAGACGGCCGATCGCCGGATCGGCGAGGATATCGGCGGCCCGGCCGTCCATCGCGAGCTTCCCGGCGACCAGCACCACCCCGTAGTCGGAGATCTCCAGCGACTGCACGGCGTTCTGCTCCACGAGGAAGACCGTCACCCCGTGCAGATCCCGCGTGGCCCGCACGGCGTCGAACATCGAGTCCATCATCGCCGGTGAGAGGCCGGCGGAGGGCTCATCCAATAGCAAGGTCGTCGGACTCGTCATCAGTGCGCGGGCCAGGGCCAGCAGCTGCCGCTGGCCGCCTGACAGCGACTCCGCACGCGAGCGACGCTTGGCCGCGAGCTCGGGATAGGTGTCGAGCAGATCGGCCACCCTTTCGCGCCGCCGTCGACGGGACAGGGAGGCCCCGCCCACCTCCAGGTTCTCCACCACGGTCAGCGGGCCGAAGACATTCGCCAGCTGCGGAACGAAGGCCACCTGATGCCGTGTCACCCGGCGATGGGCCGATATCCCGCTCACCTCGACGTCGTCGACGACCACAGAACCCGAGGTATAGGGTGCCTGTCCGATCACGGTACGCAGGAGCGTGCTCTTGCCGGAGCCGTTCGGGCCGATCACCGTCGTGATCGCCTTCGTCGGGACGTGCACGTCGATGTCCTGCACGACCGGCACATCCTTGACGTAGCCGGCGGTCACACCACGCAGATCGATACTCATCTCAGGACTCCTCGTTCGTACGGGTGATCGCGGCACTGCCGCTGCGTCCCAGGTACGCCTCCAGCACCTCAGGGTGCTCGGACAGCTCCGCCGGCGGGCAACAGGCGATGATCCTCCCCCGATCGAGGACGTACACCCGATCGCAGACATCGGTGATGAACCTCATGTCGTGCTCGACCGTCAGCAACGTGATGCCCTCGGACTGCAGACCGCGCAGGTGCTCGGCGAGCTCGAGCCGCAGGCTCGGGTTGACGCCGGCGGTCGGCTCATCCAGCAACAGGATCGTGGGATCGCCCATGAGTGCCATCCCGAGGCTCAACAGCTTCTGCTGTCCACCGGAGAGCTTGCCTCCCGGATGTTCGGCCAGCCCATCGAGTTTGATGCGCTCGAGGATCCCCCACGCCTTGGCGACCGCGGCCGCCTCCTCGGCACGGACGCCCTTGCGACCGAAGACCGACCCCCGGATGGTCTCCCCCTTGCTGAGCCTCCCTCCCACCAGCATCAGGTCCATGACGCTCATCCGAGTCGGAAGGTTCGCATGCTGGAAGGTCCGGACGAGTCCGAGCTTGGCGATGTCCCACGGCTCCTTGCCCGTCACCTTCCGACCGGACAGCTCCACCGAGCCCTTCTCCCCGGTCTCGAAGCCCGACACGACATTGAGCAGCGTGCTCTTCCCCGAGCCGTTGGGTCCCACGAGACCGACCGACTCCCCGGCGCCGACCTCGATCGACGCGCCGTCGAGCGCGGCGACACCCGCGAAATGCTTGACGATCCTGTCAGCGACGAGCATGAGCCGTCCTCACTTTCTCCGGGACCAGGCCCTCGGTTCGGGTCAGCAGGAAGACGAGGAGCACGACCCCGACGATGAGGATCCGCACGCCGGCGGCCTGATCGGCGGACAGATCGAAGATCCCCCGCAGGAATCGGGTCCCGTCGTACAGCACGGTGACCAGCACCGCACCGACGACGGCCCCCTTCACACTGCCCAGCCCTCCGACGACGATCATGGTGAAGATCAAGAAGGTGGCGAACGGCAGCAGCTGGGTGGGCCCCATGAACGAGATGTACATCGCGTAGAAGCCACCGGCGACGGCCGCCATGACCGCGGCCAGGGCCATCATCCGTGTCTTGGCGCTGACGACATTGTGCCGAAGGCTCGCGGCGAGGGCTGGGTTCTCCCGGATCAGGACCAGGACGCGTCCGTACTGGCTCTCGCGCACGCGGTGGGCGCACATATAGGCCAGCGCGACGAGCGCCAGGGCCGTCAGCATCGTGGCCACGCCGCGAGTCGTGCCGGACAGGCTCGTCCAGAGCCCCGAGACACCGCCGATACCCTGCGCACCGCCGGTCAGGCCGTTCTCGTTCAACGCGACGAGCCGGACGAGTTCCGCGAGCGCCAGTGTCGCGATGGCCCAGTAGTGACTGGCCAGGGTCCGGCCCAGCCGCCCGACGAGCGCGCCGGCGATCCCCGCCAGCAGTGCGCCCACGGCGAAGCCGATCGGCCAGGGCACTCCCCTCGCGTCCAGGATCGCGACGCTGTAGGCGCCGATGCCCACGAAGGCCACCTGCCCGAAGTTGAGCATCCCGGTGACGCCGACCTGGAGGTTCAGGCTGATCGCCTGGATCGCGTACACGGCGGCGAGCACCGTGACGCCGATGAGGAAACTAGCCACGACGGACCGTCCTTCCCATGAGACCCTGTGGTCGGAAGGCGAGCATGACCACCAGCAGCACGAAGCCGACCGCCGGGCGATAGCTCACCGCGAGCTGTCCGGCACCGTCGACGACGAAGCTCCAATCGATCCGCAGCACCAGCGATTCGGCGAGCGCGAGCGCATAGGACGCGATGATCGCCCCGGCGACGGAGCCCAGCCCACCGACGATGGCGGCGGCGAACACCGGCAGCAGCAGATTGAAGCCGAGCTCGATACCGACCGACGACTGGATCGCCAGGAGGATCCCCGACGCCGCCGCCAGGCCGACCGAGATCGCCCATACCGCGTCGATGACGCGCTTGCGGTTGATGCCCGAGACATCGGCCAGCTCGGGATTGGCCGCGACCGCGCGAACCGAGCGGCCCAGCGAGGTGAATCGCAGGACGAGCAGGAGCGCCACGAGCAGCACCACGGTGATCGCGATGAGCCGTAGCTGGTTCGGTGTGGCGGTGGTGCCGAACAGATCGACCCCGCGTTCCAGCGGAACGGGAAGGGTCTTCGGCCGGGAGCCGAACACCAGCTGCAGCAGTGCCTTCACCACGATCGCCAAGGCCAGGGAGCCGATGAGGGCGATCATCGGGCCCGAGCTGAGCAGTCGGCGAAAGAGCACCCGGTACAGCAGCACGGCCAGTAGCGCCACGACGGCGGCCCCGAGGACGGAGCTGAGCACGAGGCCCAGCCCCGCCCCGGTGAGGAGCACGACGGTGTAGCCACCGATCGTGGCGAACTCGACGTGCGCCACATTCGCGAACTGGAGTGTCCCCTGGACCATGGTCAGGCCCACCGCCAGCAGCGCGATGATGCTGCCGCGTGATGCCACGTCAATGAGTAGATCGGCCATCGTCGTTCCTCTGTGTCGGCGAAGGGACCGTCCTCACTGAGGAACGATCGCCCCGTCCTCGATGACCCCGACCATGTAGTCCTGCTGAGAGCGCTGGCCGTCGGCATCGAACTCGATCGGACCGGTGACGCCCTCGTAACCCTGCGAGATCTCCATCAGCGCATCCGCGATGGCCTGCGGGTCCTCCGAGCCGGCCGTGTTGATCGCCTCAGCCAGCATCTTGACGGCGTCGTACGCATAACCGTTGAACGAGGAGCTGAAGGACTCACCGAAGATGGACTCATACTGGTCCGCGTAGTCGTCGTGGCCAGCCTCGGAGGTCAACACGTCCATGCCCTCGTGGCCCTCGACGGCGGTCGGATCGGAGTCCGCCGTCGTCATCGACAGGTAGATGGCGAAGATGCTCGAGTCGGTCATCCCGGCCTCGAACATCTCCCGGTTGATCACGGCACCGTCCTGGCTGTACATCGTCACGACGTACGCGTCCGGGGCCGAATCCTCCAGCCGGCTGAGCTCCTGGCGGTAATCGGCCTGCCCCTCGTTGAAGATCACGGTGTCATTGACCGTGCCGCCGAGCTCCTCGAAGGAGTCGCCGACGGCCTCGGAGACACCGGTCCCGTAGGCATTGTTCGGGGCGAGGATCGAGATGGAGCGGTGCCCCTCCTCGTACAGGTGCTCGGCGGTGAAGACACCGGCCTTCAGCTCGTCGCCGATCACCGAGAACTGCAGATCGCCGGTATTTCGCACGTCGGCCGATGAGCTGCCGGGGTTGACGCCGACCACGCCCTGCTCGGCCAGGAACTGCTGCATCGGAATCGTGTTGCCCGAGGAGTACTCGCCGATCACGGCCGGAACCTTGTCGACATTGACGAGCTTCTGGGCGGCCTGGATCGCGGCATCCGCGCGGCCCTCGGAGTCCTCGGAGGCGACCACGAGCTTCTTGCCGAGCACCCCGGCTCCTGCGTTGATCTCCGCGACGGCCAGCTCGATGCCGCGCTGCTGATCCTGGCCGATGCTCGCGCTGTTGCCGGTCAGCGGCAACACGGCACCGAGTGTGATCTCGCCCTCCAGACTGGAGTTCGCCTCCGGCAGCTCGGCGGTCGGCTCGGCGCTGTCACTGTCGTCCGATCCACAGGCCGACAAGGACGCCGCTAACAGCAAGGGGGCCAAGAGCCCGATGGCCCGGCCTTTGTGACGACGGTTCATTTTCTTCTCCTTTGTGGGAAACCGGGGGGTGGAGTTCTCAGGGGCGGTGAGGTCATGAGGGGCAGTCGCCGTTGACGGTGAAGCCGCCGTCGACGGTGATCGTCTGCCCGGTCACATAGGAGGCCGCGTCCGAGGCCAGGAAGACGGTGACCTCGGCGATCTCGTCGGGGGTGGCGAGACGTCTCATCGGGATGCGGGAGACGAGCGCTTCCTCGTCGAGATGACCGGAGGCGAACCCGGTCTGGACCATGTCGGTCCGGGTCCATCCCGGGGCGATGGAGTTGACGCGAACGCCGCGTTCGGCCCATTCGAGCGCGAGGGTCCGCGTCATCCCCGATAGCCCCGCCTTGGCGGTGGTGTACGAGGCACGACCGGAGATGCCGACGACGGCACCCACCGAGCTGACGTTGACGATCGACCCGCGGCCGGCGACGAGCATTCCGCGCGCGACGGCGCGAGAACACCAGAAGACACCGTTCAGGTCGGTGTCGATGACCCGGCGCCAGTCGTCATCGGAGTAACTCTCGGCGTCGCCCCGCACGATGACGCCTGCGCAGTTGATCAGGATCCCGATCGTGCCGATCTCGGCGGCGATACCGGCGACCGTGTCCTCGACGGAGTCGGGATCGGCGACGTCCAGCCGACGGGAGTGGGCCCGATGGCCGTCGGCGGCAAGACGTGCGGTCTCGGCCTCGAGGGCCTGATCGTCCCGGCCGGCCAGGACGACCTCATAGCCGTCGCCGGCCAGCCGGCGGCTGATGGCCTGACCGATGCCCTTGGCACCACCGGTGACGAGGGCGACGCCGCTCATCGTCCCCTCCTCCGGGTGCGCACCGTGAACGGCGTCATCTCCAGCTCCGTCTGGCGGCCGGCCATGGAGTCGGCCAGCAGCCGGCTGGAACCGCAGGCCATGGTCCACCCCATGTGACCGTGCCCGGTGTTGTAGTAGAGATTCCGCTGGCGCAGAGCGCGACCGACGATGGGAGGTCCATCCGGTGTCATCGGACGCATGCAGGAACGGACCCGGGCCTGATCCCAGTCCGCCGCCTCGCCGAAGAGCTCCTTGGCCGTGGCGAAGATGTTGTCGAAGTCGCTGGGCGCGTGGTTCCGGTTGTAGCCCTCGAACTGAGCCGTTGACGAGATGCGGAGACTGTCGCCGAAGCGGGACCACGCCACGAGCGTCTTCTCATCGACCCCGCCCAGCGTGGGCGCCGCGGCGTCATCGAGCACGTCGGCGGTGATGGAGAACCCCTTGGCCGGGTAGACGGGGATGTCCTGGCCGGCGGTGCGCGACAGCAAGGCGCTCTGGATACCGGTGGCGACCACGAATTGGCTCCCCGCGTAGTCACCCTGGTTCGTCTCCACCGCGGTGATGGCATCGCCGTGCTGGATGAGCCGCTGCGCCGAGACCCCGTATTCGAAGCGCACACCCAGCTTCTCGGCGCTGACCCGGGCGAGCTCGGCGGTGAACTTCTCGGAGTTTCCGGTCCCGTCGTTCACCCCGTGGATGGCGCCCTCGACGACCCGAGCGGTCTTCTCGAAGGCCGGGTCGAGGTCGACCAGGTCCTCCGGACTCAGCCGGCGGATCGGCTGGCCATGCTCCTCCAGCAGGCTCATCTTCTGCAGGCCCAGCTCGAGTTCGTGAGCATCGCGGTAGAGGTAGACGCAGCCCTTCTTGACCACGTCGTAGTGCAGGTCCAGCTCATCGGCGAGTCGATACATCTCGGCCTGGCTGTACTGCGCGAGACCGAGCTTGACGACCGTGTTCTCACGAGCGCGGCGCGTCGTGCATTCCCTCATGAAC
Organism: Actinomycetes bacterium; assembly: GCA_023417775.1. Classification (GTDB taxonomy): domain Bacteria; phylum Actinomycetota; class Actinomycetes; order Propionibacteriales; family Nocardioidaceae; genus Aeromicrobium. Next base: position 17,424 of record JAEZEJ010000076.1, read on the forward strand.
TGCATGCCCCACCACAGGAATCGCGGATCGAGGCTGAGCTTGACCCGGATCGCGGTCGCCTCCCCCATCAGCGATCTGACCAGCATCCTGGGTGCCTGGGGCGAGGCCCAGGCGAAGGAGTGGCTGGGGGCGATCAGCCCGGCGTTGCCACCCGTGGCATCCGTCCCGAGCCGATCCGCCTGCTCCAGCACGGTGACGTCATGGCCGTCCAGGGCCAGGTAATAGGCGGTGGTGACGCCGACCACGCCACCGCCGACAACGATCGTCTTCATCGTCGTCCCGCCGTCAAGCTCGGTGGACGGCGATCGACTGGACCTCCACGACGAGGCCGTCGATGAGCAGACCGGCGACCATCGTCGCGCGCGCCGGGAGATGCTCGCCGAACACCTCCGCCCAGGCCTTGTTGAAGCCCGGCAGGTGATCGAGGCTGGGAACGTAGACGCTCGCCGTCACGATGTCGTTCAGGGTCCCGCCGACCTCGGCGAGCACACGAGCCACTCGATCGAGCGTCACCTTCGTCTGCTCATAGGCATCGCCGGGTGCCACGACGTTGTTGTCATCGTCCAGCGCCACCTGTCCGGCCACGAAGACCAGTCCCTGGGCGACGGTCGCCTGCGAGTAGGGGAAGAGCGCGGGTCCGAAGAGGTTCGGGTCGACGGTCTGAATCTCGGTCATGAGTGTGTTTCCTTTTCCTTGTGGATCCGGTGATGCCGGATCCGACGGATGTGGTGGGTCAGGTCACGCGTCAGTAGACGCCGGTGTAGGTGCGCGGGATGACGGCGTGATGCACGTAGTCGATGAAGGACGCCCAGTCATAGACCGGGAGCCCCGTGGCGGCGTGGATCGCAGCGGAGTACGCCGGAAGATCCGAGCATTCGGTGAGGATCAGGCCGATCTGCGAAGACTGCTTCTGCAGTGCGATCGCCCCTTCGACCACCTCGGTGGCGAAGCGCGCCGGCTGCATCTCCCCCACCTCGTCCAGGATCACCTCACGGAAGTGCGGGAAGTCCTCCATGCCCTGGACGACGAGCTGCCCGGTGTCGTGGACGCCGACGGCATCCAGGAGCTCGGGGGTGAGCGCCGCGGAGTTGGCGGTCAGGATGCCGATCTTGCGTCGAGGACCGATCATCCGCTGGAGCAACGTGAGCTGCAGGAGGCTCGACAAGAAGACCGGGACCTCCACCGCGTTCGCCACGGTCTGCTGGAACACCGCCATGAACCCGCAGTTCGAGGTGATCGCCCGGGCTCCCTCGGCCTCCAGCCGACGTGCCGCGTCGATCATCAGGTCGGCGTACCTGGCACCGTTGCCACGCAGGATGTCCGCTCCGATGAGACCGTCGACCTGCAGATAGCGCATCGGGAAGTCGAAGGTCTCGGCGTGGTTGAGGTCGCCGGGGACGAACGGGATGTTCCATTGTGCGCACAACATGCCGATCGGATAGCCGTTGGCGACGGCGCCCGGACGTGCCCGGAGACGCTCAGGGACGATCGTGGTCATCGTGCTCCTCCTCGATCCCTGCCGCGGGCGGCAGGGACATGGATGGGACGGCCGAGCCCGACGTGGGCCACCTCGGCATGCATCTCGCTCAGCGTCGGGTGGGCATGGATCGTGCCGGCGATGTCCTCGAGATGCGCCGCCATCTCGATCGCGAGCACCGCTTCGGCGATCAACTCGCTGGCGTGGTCGCCGACGATCGTCGCTCCGATGAGGATGCCGGTCTCGTCATCGATGACATATTCGATGAACCCCGAGTCGGCGCCCATCGTCCGAGCACGGCCCGAGGCGGCGAACGGGAAGACCGCGGCGCTGGCGGTGTAGCCCGCTGCGGCCGCCGACTCGGTCGTCAGCCCCGCCTGCGCGACCTCCGGATCGCTGAAGACGACGGCCGGGATGACCGCGGGAGCAAACTCTGCGCGATCTCCCGAGAGCACCGCGACGGCGACCTGCGCCTCGGCGCTGGCCTTGTGGGCGAGCGCCGGTCCCGGCACGATGTCACCGATGGCGGCGACCCGTTCAGTGATCAGCAGGTCCGCCCCGACGGTCAACCGTCCATCCGGACCCGGGTCGACGCCGAGGGCCGCGAGTCCAAGGTCATCGGTGTTGGGCGTCCGGCCGACCGCCACGACCACGAGGTCGACGTGCAGCTCCCGACGTCCCTCGGGCCCCTGCACCCGGAGCACGGCACCGTCGTCCTCGAGGGCCGTCGTGCGAGTGAGTACCTCCACACCGGACTTCTCGAGCCGCGCCGCGACCGCGTCGCTCGCCGCCCGGCTCATCTCCGGCAGGACCGAGTCCCGCGCCTCGATGATCGTCACGTTCGAGCCGAGCTTCGCCAGCGCTGTGCCGAGTTCCAACCCGATATAGCCACCACCGATGATCGCGACGGCAGCGGGCAGTTCGGCGAGCGCGAGAACCTCGGTCGACGAGACGACCCGGATGCCGTCGAAGGGCAGCGGTCCGAGCTCCACCGGCCGCGAACCGGTGGCGATGACGCAGGAGGCGAAACGCAGATGTGTCGGAGGACGCTCGGGGTCCGTCACGAGGGCACCCTGGTCGGGTCGGGTGAAGCGGAACCAGCCGCGGCGCACATCGACGCCCTCACGAGCGAGCAGACTGCGGACTCCCGAGCTGAGGCCGTCGACCACGTCGTTCTTCCAGCTCTGGAACCTCGCCAGGTCGACCTGCCCGTCCGCCACGACCGGCACACCGCGCTCCGCCCAGGCGGCCGCGCGATCGGTGTGAGCGGCGATCTCGATCAGCGCCTTCGAGGGGATGCACCCCACTCGTACGCAGGCCCCGCCGAGGCCGTCATCGCCCAGCGCATCGACGAGCACGACCTTGCGTCCGCGCTGAGCAGCCGCGAGCGCGGCGACATAACCACCGGGGCCTCCCCCGATGACGAGCAGATCGACGCCTTCGGGCATCTCTCCAACGACCATGTTCGTGTTCTCCTAGGACAGCAGCAGCAGCGGTTGGGCGACGGCCTCGGCCAGCGCGGCGACGAACTCGGCCAGATGGGCGCCGTCGTTGATCCGGTGGTCGGTGGCCACCACGATCGGCAGGACCGGACGGACGGCCGGCTCACCGCCGACGACGATGACCTTCTCGGTGATGCGCCCGAATCCGGCGATGCCCACCTCGGGCGGGCGGATGACCGGATTGCCCATCCAGGTCCCGAAGGAGCCGAAGTTGGTGACCGTGAAGGAACCGCCGGTCAGCTCCTCGGGCGTGGCCGTACGGGAGCGCGCCCGTTCAGCCAGGTAGTCGATCTGGCGAGTGAGGTCGCTCAGCCGGAGCAGGTCGGCGTCGCGGATGACCGGCACGATCAGACCGTCCTCGGTCGCGGTCGCCATGCCGAGCTGGACCCCCGCGTGCCGGGTCAGCGTCTCCGTCGCCGCATCGAAGGTGGCGTTCATCGAGGGCTGACGTTCCAGCGCGCGCACGACGGCCTTGAGGAGCAGCGGCAGCACCGACAGCCGAAGGCCCTGGGCCTCGAAGGAGGGCTGCAGCGCGGAGCGGGCCGCCAGCAGATTCGTCGCGTCCACCTCACGGAACTCCGTGACGTGGGGGATCGTCAGCGCCTCGGTCATGGAGCGGGCGATCGAGCGGCGCAGACCTCGCAGCTCGATCATCTCGTCGCCTCGCTCGCGATGTGCCGGAGCCGGTGAGACGGACCTCGGTTCAGTCGCCGGAGTGCTGTCCTGTGCTGTCGGAGCGGTCTGAAGATCTGACTCGAGGATCCGCCCGTGCGGTCCCGTTCCGATCACGCTGGCGAGGTCGATGCCCTGCCGCGCGGCCATCCGCCGGGTCCGCGGGCTGGCCAGCGGCCGCCGCCCGTGAGCTTCGGGTCCCTCAGTCGCGGGCTGGCCGGTGGCGACCGCCTCGTCGATCTCCGCCGAGAGGATCGATGAGGATGCCGTGGGATCGGCGCCGGTGTCGGCGGCATCGCCGATGACGGCCAGCAGCTCTCCGACCACGGCGATGTCGCCGGCCGGGACCCCCTTCGCGAGGAGGATTCCCGAGCAGGGCGCCGGGATCTCCACGACCGACTTGTCGGTCTCCACCTCGCACAGATCAGCGTCCGCCTCGACGACATCGCCGACATCGACGAACCATTGGAGGACCTCCGCCTCAGCGATCCCCTCGCCGACATCGGGCATCGTGAACTCGACCCGCTCGCTCATGGGGCCACCTCCATCAGGGCACGGACCTCGTGCACCACGCGTTCGACGCTCGGCACGTAGAGGTCCTCGATCCCGGCGAGCGGATACGGCGTGTCCGGCGCGGAGATCCGGTGCACCGGAGCGATCAGCTCGTAGAAGCACTCGCGTGACACGGTGGCCGCGACCTCGCCGCCGAAACCGCCGGTGAGCGGCGCCTCGTGCAGCACGACGGCACGTCCTGTCGCCCCGACCGCCTCGACGATCCCTTCGACATCGAGCGGTACGAGCGACCGCAGATCGAGCACCTGCGCGTCGATGCCCTGGCCGGCGAGAGTGTCCGCCGCCGCTGCGGCGAGCTGCACCGCGGCGGACCAGGCGATGATCGTGACGTCCGTGCCCTCGCGGGCTATCCGGGAGGCGCCGATCGGCAGGCTGTACCGCTCGTCGGGTACCTCGTCGCGCTGCAACCGGTATCCCTTCAACGGCTCGAGGTAGAGGACCGGGTCATCGGTGTCGAGGGCCGCGTTCAGGAGCCCCTTGGCATCGTGGGCCGTCGATGGGGCCACCACTTTGAGGCCGGGGCTGTGCGCGTAGAGCGCCTCGAAGGCATCCGAATGGAGTTCCGGTGTCCGCACCCCGCCCCCGAACGGCGCCCGGATCACCAACGGGACGGAGTGCCGGCCGGCCGAGCGATACCTCAGCCGGGCCACCTGCTGGCCGATCTGATGGAATGCCTGATGCCCGAAGCCGAGGAACTGGATCTCGATGACGGGGCGCAGGCCGGCCATCGCCAGCCCGAGCCCGGCGCCGACGATGACGCCTTCGGCGAGCGGCATGTCGACGACGCGGTCCTCGCCGAACCGGGCCTGCAGTCCCTCGGTGGCCCGGAAGACCCCGCCCAGCCTGCCGACGTCCTCTCCGATGACCATCACGCGCTCATCGCGTGCCAGCTCCTCGGCGAGCGTCTCTCGGATGCTCTCGATCATGGTCTTGACGGCCACCGTCACACTCCCTGCGTCGTCCACTGAGCCCGCTGCTGGTCCAGGCGAGCGAATGGTTCGGCGTACACGTGGTCGAACAACATCTCCGGGCCCGGCGGTGGTGTCGCCTGCGCCGCCGCTATCGCCCGATCGACTTCGGCCCGGCAGCGCTCACCGATCGCGGCACGAGAGGCATCGTCGAGGGCATCCTGCGCATGCAGGTAGATCTCCACCCGATCGAGGGGGTCCGTACCGGACCATGCCTCGTGATCGGCGTCGGCGACGTACTTCGACGGATCGTCAGCGGTGTTGTGCGCTCCCGCTCGCCACGTCAGTGACTCGATCAACGTCGGCCCCTCCCCTGCTCGGGCACGCGCGACGGCGTCGGCCATCACGGTATGGACGGCGAGGAGATCGTTGCCGTCGACGTAGACGCCATGGATCCCGTAGCCGGCGGCGCGGTCGGCGAAGGTGCGCGCCGCGGTCTGCTTGCTACGCGGTGTCGAGATCGCCCAGCCGTTGTTCTGCAGGAAGAAGATGACCGGCGCCTTTCGCAGCCCGGCCAGGTTCACTGCCTCATGGAAGTCGCCCTCCGAGGAGGCGCCATCGCCGAAGAAGGTGGTGACGACTCCGTCGAGCCCCCGCTGACGCAGACCCCAGGCGACGCCCACCGCCTGCGGAATCTGAGCGGCGAGAGATATCTGGATCGGGAGGATATTGACATCGGCGGGGATGGCACAGCCACCGGGGTGACCCATGAAGTACAGCGCGAAGTTCTCCAGCGGGTACCCGTGCCGGAGAAGCGCGGGAAGCTCGCGATACTGCGGAGCCAACCAGTCCCTCGACGGATCGAGCGCCGCCGCTGCGCCGACGATGGAGGCCTCTTGGCCCCGCACCGACGAGAAGGTGCCGAATCTCCCCTGTCGCTGCAGACTCGTCGCCTTCTCGTCGAAGGTCCGTGCCAGCAGCATCCACTCGAAGCACTCGAGGACGTCGGCGACCGGCAGAGACGGCTCGGCGAGCACGGATCCGGACGGCGTCAGCATCCGGAAGGGCTCGACCGCCGCGGTCGGTGCGGTGAATGTCGTCATGAATTCACTATTGCATGCGCTACTAGATGCAGTAAAGACCTTCCGTGAACTTCCTCACATCGCGCTCCCCGCCGAGCGGCTGCGCTCCTCCCCGGCAATGATGAATTCACTGTTGCATGCATGCTTGACATCGGGCAGGATCTCTTGCATGCCGCGTCGGCACCGCGAAGATCCCCGCACGAAGGAGAGCCCATGCCCCGCACTGTCCTGGTCGGAGTCGACGGTTCGGCGACAGCATCCTCCGCCGCCACGCGGGCGGCGGAGTTCGCCGATGCCCTAGGCGGCGAGCTGCACGTCCTGACGGCCTTCGAGCACCAGCACGGAGAGCGCATCGGACCGGCCGGAGAGGTCTTCGTCCATGACAACGAGTCCAGCGCCCTCGAGACGGCCGCTCACCAGGCAGCCCAGCTACGTGGCGCCTTCGGAGAGCTCGGGATCGTCTCCCACGCAGCGCACGGCAGTCCAGCCGAGGCGCTCGTGTCTCTCGCCGAGGCACTACAGGCCGAGCTCATCGTCGTCGGCAACAAGCGCGTGCAGGGGGCGGCCCGCATCCTCGGCAGCATCGCCACCGACGTCATCCGCAAGGCCCCCTGCGACGTCACCATCGCGTACACCCATGAGAACCGGAGCCTGTCCGGTCACCCCGCAGGCGATGTCAGAGCACACCCCGCGGGCGGAACTGGACGCTGATGCGAGGCCCGGCGCTCGCGGTCTTGAGCACCGCGTGCTCCCAGGTGCGCTGACATGATCCGCCCATGACGAGCAGATCGCCGTGGCCGACCGTGTAGCCGACCTTCGGCCCTCCCCCGACGGGACGCAGGCTGAGCCGGCGGTGCTCGCCCAGCGAGAGAATCGCGACCATCGTGTCCTCGTGCGCACCCCGGCCGATGCGGTCGCCGTGCCAGGCGACCGAGTCACGACCGTCACGGTAGTAGCAGAGTCCGGCGGTCGCGAAGGGTTCGCCGAGCTCGGCCGCATAGTGGGCGCTCAACATCTCACGGCACTCAACCAGGACCGGGTCGGGCAGCTCATCGTCCTCGCGATAGTGACAGAGCAGGCGCGGCACGTCGACGACCCGCTCGTACATCTCGCGCCGCTCGGCCCGCCAGGGCACCGCCTGCTGCAGCGTCACGAAGAGCTCATCGGCCCCGTTCAGCCAGCCGTAGCGCAGATCGACCCAGGCGCCCTGCGAGAGCTCGACGCGCTCGACCGCTTCCGTCAGCGGACCGACGGTCGTCTCGGGTGCCCCGTCCAATAGCGAGCCCTGGAACCACATGGCGCCATGCTACGCCTCTTCGAACAGATGTTCGACCGGCTAACGCCTCACACTCAACGGGGCAGGAGATCGAGGACGCCGTCGATCTCCTCGGGAGCGAACCAGGCAAGGTCCCCCGATCCGTCGACGTCGAGGTGGAAGGACTGCACCTCCCGCAGGGTCACGGGCTGCTCTTCCTGATCGATCTCGGCGACGACCACCACCGGGCCGTCCTCGGCCGCAGCGAGCATCGCCTCGTACTCGTGCTGCTCGTCATCGGACTCCGACAGCACCGGAGCCCCTTCGAGCGATGCCGTGCGCAGGCTCCCCAGCCCGGCCGCGTCGGTACCGATATAGATCCTCATCCGCCGGCCTTCCGTTGCGGTCGCTGACGTCCACGCGGCGCTCGCCGCCGCGACGAGACGGTCTCGACGAGCTCGTCGACCGCCTCTTCGATGCACTGGGCCAGCACGTCGACATCGGGCATCGCCTCCCGGTCGGCCACGATGCCGACATAGGCGCGCCCCCGGTACGTGGTGATGCCGATCGCGACGGTTCGCCGGCCGGTCAGCGGGATCGCCGGGAAGACCTGCGCGAGTCGCTGTCCGGCCATGTAGACCGGCTCCTGCGGGCCCGGCACATTGGTGACGACGAGCTGGTACTGCCGCGAGGCCTCGTGCTCGGCGACCCGCGCACCCACCGCGTGGAAGGTCGAGGTCGCGAAGCCCGGCAGATCCGCGAGGGTCTGAGCCGAGACGGCGTCACCGGTCTCGCGGTGCCCCTTCAGCGCATAGGAGACCTGATGCAGCCGCACCACGGCATTGGTCTCCCCCACGGGCAGGGACAGCAGATTGCCCCGCACCCGCGAGCCGAGGGAGGTGGGCAGCGAGTCGTCCTCGGCCCCCTTGAGCTTCACCGACATCGGGACGAGGGCCCGGAAGCTGGTCGCCGCCGAGACCGGCTCGGCACGGGTCAGCAGCCAGCCGCGCAGCCCTCCGGCGACGACCGCGAGGATGACGTCGTTGACCGTGCCGCCGTGCTCATCGCGCACCCGGCGCAGATCGTCGAGCGACGCCGAGGCCGTCGCGAACCGCCGATGACGGCTCAGCGGTGCGGCCAGCGGCCCGGTCACGCCGGCGTCGCCGGCGGGCATCGGCAGGGCCGACAGGAGCTGTTCAGCGCGATAGGTCGCACTGTCCAGCAGTGCTCGCGGGTGCTCGACCTGCCCGAGCAGCGAGGAGAGCGCCAGCCGGGTGCCGGCGGGCGCCGTCCGCGGTGTCCACTCCTCATGCGGCAGGTCCCGGATCTCGTCGGTCTCCTCCAGCAGCACCTGCGCCAGGTCGACGGTGTGCGATCCGTCGACGAGCGCCTGGTGGGCCTTGAAGAGCAGCGCGGACTTGCCGTCCTCGAGCCCCTCGATGAGATAGAGCTCCCAAAGCGGACGGTCATGGTCGAGGCGGCGGGCGATGAGTCGTCCCACCAGCTCGTGCAGGGCGTCCATCGTGCCCGGCCGAGGGAGCGCGGACCGCCGGACGTGCAAGGTGATGTCGAAGTGCTCGTCGTCCACCCAGATCGGCAGGCCCACCCCGGCGGGAACCGGGCGCGGCACCTGCCGATAGCGCGGCACCAGGTCGAGCCGGTCGGTGATGATGCGCACGAGCGTGTCGTAGTCGAGCGGACGCTGGCCCGGCTCCAGCAGGACGAGCGAGGCGATCTGCCGCGGCGCGTCCGGCGAGTCGCGATGCAGGAATAACGCATCGAGCGGGCTGAGTCGTTGCATATCACTTCCTGGTCGGGTGGCAGCGAAGATACCACCGACGATGTCACAGTCCACGCGCCGCCGCCGGTTCGAGGAGGGAACGCCGGACGAAGTGGTCGAGACGCGAGACCCACGAGGATGTCGGGGCGACCTCGCGCAGCAGCTGTCCGCTGATCGCGGCGAGATCATGGGCAGCCTGGTCGTAGGGCAGGAAGGCCTCTACCGGATGTCCCGAGACCTCCCGCACGGTCGCCGCGATCTCGGTCTCGCTCCAGCCGAGCGAGGCCCGGCACAGGTTGATGACCACCCGCGGCGGCGTCCGCCACGGCGAGCCGGCGTCGAGGCTGCGCAGGAGCCGGGCGAGGCCGAGCGGCTCGGGGCGGCCGACGACCACGATGTCATCGGCCGCCTCCAGCACGGTGGTGGCGGCTTGATCGCGGGCGGGCCCGGCACCCAGCGGCGGCTCATGACCGAAGCCCGCATCGACGACGACCCATCGATGCTCCGCCGCCAGTGCGTCCAGGACCGCGGCAAGGGCGGCGGGACGCACCAGATGCCACATGTCCTCGGGACGGGGCACCCCGGTGACGACATTGACCCCGTCGTCGACCCGCAGGACCGCGGTATCGGGCATTCCGCGCCCGCTGTTGACGGCCCGGCAGGCGGCCACGATCCCGGACACGTCGTCGAGCACGCCGAGCGCCTGGCCCACCGCCCCTCCGTGGGTATCGGCGTCCACCACCACCGTGGACGCCTCCCGGCCGAGCCTGGCAGCGAGACCGAGCGCCACGCTCGTGCGGCCCGGGGCGCCGGTCGGCCCCCAGACGGCGACGATCCGTCCCGTCCGGGCGATCTCACCGCGCCCTCCGCGCGGCGGATCGTCCCCCTCGGCCGCGGTCTCGATCGCACCGACCTGGACCGAGGACAGCAGATCCAGCTCAGGAGCAGCCGCGCCGACAGCCACGATCCGGACTCCCCCGGCTCGCACCCGGCCGACGACGTCGAGATCGAGTCCGCCGAGGGCCGGGTCCACGAGTGCCACCTGGATGCGGCCGGTCCCGGCGATCGCCAGCAGGTCGGCCGCGTCGACACAGCGCCGGACGAGGGTGAGGACGCCAGAGCGCTCCACCTCGTCGAGGACATCGCCCTCCCAGGCTGCGCCGCCCGCGGCGACCGCGGTGGCGATCACGAGCGCCGCACCACGGTCACATGATGCGAGCCGAGGGCCGCCATCACCTGCGCCGAGGGGGTTTCATCGCCGAGATCGACGACCACCGTGGTGGTGCCGCCGGTCGCCGACGGGGTGACCGCACGCACCGGCACCGAGGCGACGACCCGCTGAGCCTCCCCTGCCGCCTGCTGGGGTCCCGGCCCGACCCAGACATCGACGTGATCACCGCGGGCGAGGTCGGCGGGATAGGAGCCGTCGGTCACCGGGAAGGGCAGTTCGTGGGCGGATTCGCCGGATGCGGACCAGGCCGTCGTCGTCACCAGCGAGCCGGCGGGGAGGTCGTGGGCCCAGACGACGGCCCCCTCGACCTCCTGATCCGCCCGCAGGACGGTGCCCGAGGCGGCGCCGTCGAGGCGGGCCGTAGTGGTGGTCAACTGGTCGGCAACCACCGGATCCCCGGCGCGTACGTCCTCGCGAACGACCCAATAGCGCTCACCGTCGTCGGCCGCCATCGCCGCCCACCCGCCGAGCGCGGTCGCCACCGCGACGAGCGCTACCCCGGCCAGCAGACGCGGCGAGCGCCATCTCCGTGTCATCACCCGACGCGCCGGCTGCGGCGTCCCCCGACTGCTCATGGCACCTTCCTAGACCATCAGGACGAAACAGTCCAGATCGGCCATCCACACCCTGGACGCGGGAGGGTTCGTCGCGTGCGACAATGCCGCCATGCCCTCGCAGCACCGGTTCCTGTCGATTCCCGACGTGGCCGAGGTCCTCAACGTGAGCGTCCGCCAGGTCCGCTCGCTGCTGTCCAGCGGGGAACTACGCGGCATCCAGATCGGCGGCCGGGGCGTGTGGCGCATCGAGGACGCCGAGCTGGAGCGCTATATCGCGCGACAGTACGAGCGCAGCGCCGAGCACCTCAGTGAGGACGCACCATCGCGAGAGCCGTCCAGGGAATGACCGTCCGGCGGCCCTGCTCGGCGAGGACGACAGCATCTGCGAGCACGGCCGCCACCCTCCCGAAGACGATCCCGCCGTCGCGTCGCACCAGCTGGACCTCCTGAGCCTCCTCCGCCACGGAACGGAAGATCGACGACCACCCGATGCGCCGGAGGCGTCCGCCTCCTCGCCCCGATGTGATCGCCGACATCACCGCGACACGGGCGACGATGAGGTCCTGGGCGCCACCCGACAGCACCACGAGATCCGACGAGGACCAGCCCACCTCACCGCGGACCTCGCCGACACCCTGGACGATCAACACGACCTCGCCGGACAGCAGATCACCCCAGGACAGCTCCGCCCACGCCTCGGCCCCGAGCTCCTCGGCGAGCGCATCGCGCTCATCGGCCACGGCATCGGCCGCGGAGGCCTCCACATCCTCGAACAGTCGATCCCAGCGCATGCGCTCAGGCTATCGCCCTTGACAGAACGACGTCATCAGTCGTCAAATGTCATCAAACGACATCATCAGCGATCGGGGGATCGACATGTCACGTCTCTGGCTCGTCCTGGGCTCACTCATCGTCGCGGCGGCGGCGCTGCCGCACTGGCCGGGATGGTGGTCGGCCCTGACGGCAGCCACGCAGGCCGGCGATCTCGCATCGGTCGTGACATGGGCTGCCGCACTGGCCGGCACCGGACTGCTCGGCTGGTTCGGCGTGGTGGGCCTCGTCGCGGCGGTCCATCTGCCGACGGCGCGGCGGCTGGCCCCCGCCGGGGTCGTCGCGCTCGCCATCGGCGCGGGACTTCCCACGGCGGCCGTCGCCTCGGGCCATCCCCTCGACGGAGCCGACCTGCCGAATCGTGCTGTGGTCGCCAGTGCCCCGGCCGGGCCGGCGGTCGGGGCCCCGCAGTCACCGCGCGCCACGGACACCTACGCCGTCGTCGGCGGAGACTCGCTGTGGACGATCTGCGAACGGCGACTGCCTGCGGGGACCGCTCCCGGTGAGATCGCCGACGAGGTGCGTCGCTGGCACGAGCACAATCGTGACGTCATCGGCCAGGATCCGGGGCTCATCCTGCCCGGACAGATCCTGCACGCCCCGGAGGCCGGACGATGATGACCGCGACGGCCCTCCACTTGCGACCGCAGCCGCTCGAACAGCATCAGATCGCCCTGCCCTTCCCGCCCGCACCGCCCGTACTGCCGGCGGCCGTGGAGCGTGGCGATATCGGTGAGCTGCGGCATCGAGCCGCCCGATTCGCGCAGGCGGTGGCGGAGGTTCTGCACGGTCATCGCCCCGCCCGACAGCTCGGGCCGTGGCTGGCCGCGGATGTCTACGACCAACTGCTGCTGCACCTGCGCGGTCGGCGGGCAGCGCCCAGCCGACACCGAGTACGCGTCGCATCGGTGCACGTCGAGATGACTCACCGCAGCGCGGCCGAGATCGCCGTCAGACTCGTACACGGCGGACGGTCCACCGCCTTGGCGCTCCGGCTGGACCTCGATCGTCACGCCCCGCACGGACCGATCTGGCGCTGCACCGCGCTGACCTGGGCCTAGACCCCGAAGCGGTGCATGGGACACCTCTCACGACCCGCGAGAGGTGTGGAGGTCATCGCTCCCGTGGCGGCGGTCAGCGGTTGCGCTTGCGCGACTGGCGCTGCTGCTTGGCCTTCTGGCGAGCCTTGGCCTTCTGCTTGGCCTGGCGAGCCTTCTCCTCGGCGTCCTCATCGCCCTCGTCGACGGCGTCGGCGGCATTCTGGCTCTCGCCCGGCGTACCGCCACGGGTCGCGACCTCGGTACCGTCCTCGGCGGGAGCCGAGTACTGGAGCTGCTTCGGGGCCGCGGCCTGCACTCCCAGTCCCTTGGCCTGGACCGCCAGCTGATCGGCCTCGGACTGCGGGGCCTGCACCTGGACGTCCACATTGAACAGGTAGCCGACGGACTCCTCGGCGATACCGTCCATCATGGCGTTGAACAGGTCGAAGCCCTCACGCTGATACTCGATCAGCGGATCGCGCTGCGAGTAGGCGCGCAGGCCGATGCCCTCGCGCAGGTAGTCCATCTCGTACAGATGCTCGCGCCACTTGCGGTCCAGGACGCTGAGCACGACCCGCCGCTCCAGCTCACGCATGACCTTCTCGCCGAGCTCGCTCTCGCGCTCGGCATAGGCCCGCTGAGCGTCCTCCGCGACCCGGGCCTTGAGGGTCTCGCGGTCGAGCTTCTCGATCCCGCCGGCGTCCTTGGCGAGCTTCTGCGGATCGATCGAGACCGGGTACAGCGTCTTGAGGGCCGTGGTCAGCTGCTCGAGATCCCAGTCGTCGACCGGGCCCTCGGTGGCGCCCTCGACATACGCGGCCGTCACGCTGGACACCATCTGCCCGATCCAGCCCTGCAGGTCCTCACCGTCGAGCACGCGACGGCGCTCGGCGTAGACGACCTCACGCTGACGGCTCATGACATCGTCGTACTTGAGGATGTTCTTGCGGGTCTCGAAGTTCTGCGACTCGACCTGCGCCTGGGCCGAGGCGATCGCCCCGGTGACGCGCTTGTTCTCGATCGGCACGTCATCGGGGATCTTCATGGTCTGCAGGATCCAGTTGACCCAGTCGGCCTTGAAGAGCCGCATCAGGTCGTCCTCGAGGGACAGGTAGAAGCGGGTCGAGCCCGGGTCGCCCTGACGGCCCGATCGACCGCGCAGCTGGTTGTCGATGCGGCGGGACTCGTGGCGCTCGGTGCCGATGACGGCGAGACCACCGGCCTCGCGCACGGCCTCCTTCTCCTTAGCGACCTCGGCCTCGAAGTGCTGGACCATCGCCGGCCACTCCGCCTCATAGGCCTCCGAGTCCTCCAGCGGGTCCAGGCCCTTCTTGCGCAGTGCCTGGTCGGCGAGGAACTCCGGGTTGCCGCCGAGCATGATGTCGGTGCCGCGGCCGGCCATATTGGTGGCGACGGTGACCGCGCCCCGATGACCGGCCTGGGCGACGACCGCCGCCTCGCTCTCGTGGTGCTTGGCGTTGAGCACCTTGTGCGGGATGTTGAGCTTGGTGAGCAGCGCGCCGACACGCTCGCTCTTGGCCACGCTGGTGGTGCCGATGAGCACCGGCTGACCCGCGGCGTGCCGCTCGGCGATGTCCTCGGCGACCGCGTTGAACTTGGCGTCCTCGGTGCGGTACACGAGATCGGCCAGGTCCTCGCGGTCGACCGGCTTGTTGGTGCGGATCGGCACCACGCCCAGCTCATAGGTCTTGTCGAACTCGGCCGCCTCGGTCATGGCGGTGCCGGTCATGCCCGAGAGCTTGTCGTAGAGCCGGAAGTAGTTCTGCAGCGTGATCGAGGCGAGGGTCTGGTACTCCTCGCGGATCCGCACGTTCTCCTTGGCCTCGATGGCCTGGTGCAGGCCCTCGTTGTAGCGTCGACCGGCCAGCAGACGCCCGGTGTGCTCGTCGACGATGAGGACCTCGCCCTCGAGGACGACGTAGTCCTTGTCGCGGCGGAACAGCTCCTTGGCCTTGATGGCGTTGTTGAGGAAGCTGATGAGCGGCGTGTTGACGGCGTCGTAGAGATTGTCGATGCCGAGCTTGTCCTCGACGACGTCGATGGCCCTCTCCCCCACCGACACCGTGCGCTTCTTCTCATCGACCTCGTAGTGCTCGTCGATGCGCATGCCGTCGACGAGCCGCGCGAACTCGGCGTACCACTTGACCTCGTCCTCGGTGGGGCCAGAGATGATGAGCGGAGTACGAGCCTCGTCGATGAGGATCGAGTCGACCTCGTCGACGATCGCGAAATTGTGTCCGCGCTGGACGCAGTTGTCCAGCGAGTCGGCCATATTGTCGCGCAGGTAGTCGAAGCCGAACTCGTTGTTGGTGCCGTAGGTGATGTCGGCGGCGTACTGCTGCTTGCGCTCCGCGGGAGTCTGGCCGGCGACGATGACGCCCACCGTGAGTCCGAGGAACTGGTAGATGCGGCCCATCCACTCGGCCTGGTACTTGGCCAGATAGTCGTTGACCGTGACCACGTGCACGCCGTCTCCGGAGAGCGCGTTGAGATAGGACGGCAGCGTCGCGACGAGGGTCTTGCCCTCACCGGTCTTCATCTCCGCGATATTGCCGAGGTGCAGCGCCGCGCCGCCCATGATCTGGACATCGAAGTGCCGTTGACCGAGCACGCGCGAGGCCGCCTCGCGCACCGTCGCGAAGGCCTCCGGCAGCAGATCGTCGAGGGTCTCGCCGTCCTCGAGCCGCTCGCGGAACTCCGCCGTCATCGAGCGGAGCTCGTCATCGGTCATCGAGGAGAAGTCGTCCTCGATCGCGTTGACCTGCTGGGCGATGGCCTCCAGGCGGCGGACGATCTTGCCTTCGCCCGCGCGGAGGATCTTGTCGATGATCTTCGGCACTTGGCCATCCTAGAGGTTGACGGTGGTGAGCCCAACGCTTTCGCGACGAAGCTCGGAGGTGAGCGGTCCGGCGAGGTCTCCTCGCACGGGCGCGCGGATGTCGTCCAGGCCGAGCCAGCCGGCGAGCGTGACCAGTTCCCGGGCCAGCTGCTCGGCGACATCGGCGGGCGCATCCGGCTCCACCCAGGCGCCGATGACGTCGAGCGTCCCGGTGGCCCGGCCGGCCTTCAGGTCGACCCGTCCGGCGATGCGGTCGCCGAGCAGGAATGGCAGGACATAGTAGCCGTACTGCCGTTTGGCCTCGGGCACATAGATCTCGATGCGGTACCGGAAGTCGAAGAGCTGCTCCGCGCGGGTGCGCTCGAAGACCAGCGGATCGAAGGGGCTCAGGAGCGCCCGCGCCGACCCAGCGAGCGGTCGCCGGGCCTCGGCGTGCAGATAGGCCGGACGATCCCATCCCTGGACCCTCATCGGCGTCAGCCGCCCGTCCTCGACCAGTTCGGCGACCGCTCGCTGGGTCGGCGCGGGCGCCGTGCGGAAGTAGTCGCGCAGGCACGGCTCGGTGGCGATCCCGAGCGCCCGGGCCGCATGCTCCACCAGCTCACGGTGCGCCTCGGCGTGGTCGAGGGGCGGGAGAGCGTAGATCTCGGGCGGGATGACCCGCTCGGTCAGATCGTAGACCCGCTCGAAGGCCGTATTGCGCCGGGCGGCGCTGATCTCGCCGATGAAGAACAGGTACTCCAGCGCTTTCTTGGTCTCCGACCAGTTCCAGCCCCAGTGCGAGCGATCGCGCTCGACCTGACCGTGCAGCAGTGCCTCGGCCTCTCGCGCGGTGACGGGGCCGTTCGCTCCCACGACGTCCAACACGCGGTCCACGAGCTCGGGCTGTTCCTCGGCGACCCGCGACATCGATCCCCACATGCCGCGCCGCTCGATCATGCGGTGCCGCATCGCCGGGAAGAGCCCGATGTCGACATAGGTGGCGACGTGGGCCCAGTACTCGAACACCCGCCGGGGCCGCTGCTCGGCGGCACGGGCGAGCAGGCCGACGTCATAGGGTCCGCGGCGGGCGTAGAGCGGCATGAAGTGCGCCCGCTGCAGCACATTGACCGAGTCGATCTGGAAGAAGCCGAGCCGGCGTACCGTCTCGGTGAGGTGACGCATGGTCACCGGACCGTCCGGGCGTGGAGTGGTGAAGCCCTGAGCGGCGAGCGCGATGCGCCGAGCCTGCGCGGTCGGCAGTGGACGAGCGGCCACGCCTCAGAGCACGTCGTCGATCAGCTTGCTGCGGACCGCGTACATCGCGGCCTCCATCCGCGACTTCATCTGGAGCTTCTCCAGGATATTGCGGATGTGATTCTTGACGGTGTTCTCGCTGATGAACAGCTCATGGGCGATATCGCGGTTGCTCTTGCCGTGGGCCACGAGTCGCAGCACCTCCAGCTCACGCGGCGTGAGGGTCGTCGCCGGGGCGGCACCACGCGACATGTGCACGAACTCCTCGAGCAGCTTGGTGGCCATGCTCGGACTGATGAGGGACTGGCCGTTGGCGACGACCCGCACCGCCTCGCCGACCTGCTCGTAGGTGGAGCCGTCCTTCAGCAGGTAACCGGAGGCGCCCGCCTTGACCGACTCGTAGAGGTCGGCCTCCTCATCGCTCGCGGTGAGCATGATGATGCCGGTGGAGGGGGCGATCTGCTTGATCGCCGCACAGATCTCGACGCCGCTGCGTCCGGGCATGCGGACATCGAGCAGGACGACATCGAAGGGCTCCTCGGCGATGCGCTCCAGCGCGGAGTCGCCGTCGTCGACGTCTTCGATCTCCAGGTCGACATCGGAGCTGAGGACCATCGTCACGCCACGGCGGAACAGCTCCTGGTCGTCGACGAGCAGCACCCGGATGGCATCCGAGCGCGGCGGCGTCTCATCGGTGGGTTGGCTCACAGTCGCATCATGCCACTTCTCCGGGGTCCAGCGGGGGCCGACGCGCGTTCGGCCCCCGCCTCGCCTCAGCTTTCGTCGACGTCCAGGTGGATGACGCCGTAGTCGTAACCGCGGCGCCGGTAGACCACGGAGGGCTGCATGGAGTCCTTCTCCATGAAGAGATAGAAGTCGTGTCCGACGAGCTCCATCTCGTAGAGCGCCTGGTCGAGCGTCATGGGCACCGTGTCATGGGTCTTCTCGCGCACCACCAGCGGTCCGTCGCCCTCGATCTCGATGGGGCCGGCGGTGTGGTCCGGTGTGCCGTTGTCACCGCTGAGCTCCTCCAGCAGCGAGTCGGGGATATCGGACGTGGCCTCCGCCAAGGACGTGGGGCGCTGCTGACCGCGGTGGACGCGCTGCCGGTCCACGGCCTTGCGCACCTGCCGCGCCAGCCGGTCCATCGCCAGGTCGAGCGCGGAGTGCTGATCCCCCGAGACCGCCTCGGCGCGCACGATGGGGCCGCGCGAATGCACGGAGATCTCGACCGTGGCCGCCGTCGCCGGGTCGCGAGGGTTCTTCTCGTGTGTCACGACCACCTCCGTGCGGGTGATGCGTTGCCGCGGATCGAATTTCTCGATCCGGTGGAGCTTCTCGGCCACGTGCTCTCGGAAGCGATCCGAGATCTCGCTGTTGCGACCCTTGACGACGATTTCCATGAGAACCTCCTCGTTCGGCCGGACGAGCATCTTCGCCCTGTCTCGACGTTAGCCGCCCGGAGCGTCGTCCACCAGTGGGAGACGGACCGAACGTGGTGGCGGGGTCGCGACGACCACCGCCGCGCCCAGCACGGAGGCATCCGCCGCCTCGAGGGCGGCGACGACCGCTCGCACGGTCGACCCGGTGGTGACGACATCGTCGACCACGATCACCCGACGTCCGGCGGGCGGGCGCCTGGCGGCGAAGGCACCGCGGGTGTTGCGCGCGCGGTCGATCACGCCGAGATCGCGCTGATCGCTGGGCTGGCGGACGAGGCGGGCCAGGGGCGCGGACTGCGCCCGTGCGCCGACCGAGGTCAGCACTCTCGCCGCCTGGGTGGCGAGATCGGCGACCAGCCATCCCCCGCGCCGCCGCCGCGATCGCCAGGTGGCCGGCACCGGCACCAGCAGCGCATCATCGCAGCCGTGGAAGGCGATCGATGCGGCGAGCGCATGGGCCGCCCACGCCGCGGTCCGGGAATGCCCGATGTCCTTCCAGCGCCGCACCGCCCGTTCGGCGACCCCGCTGTTGGAGGTCGCCGCCACCACGGTCACGGTGTCCGGCTCGAGGGGGACGATGAAGGGGTCGGGCCGCAGCGAACGGAGGCAGGAGCGGCACAGGCCGAGCGTGATCCGCCCGCAGCCCGGACAGTCCGCGCCGACCACCAGGTCGGCCACGACCGCGCTCCACGCCTCTCGCATCCGCCCATCGTCCGCATCCGCCGGCGCCCTGTCGACTCGCCCCTGTGGACGACAGGAGACGGTTCGTCAGCCGATCGCGACGACGTCCTCGGCCGGCACCTTCGTCCAGCCTCGCGGGGTGAGCACCCGGACGTCACCGTCATCGTCCAGCACATAGGCGCGCGGGTCGTCATCGGTGGACGTCGCCAGGGCGACCGGCGTGATGCGCGGCAACAAGGTCGGGAGGCCGGGCAGCGAGGCCGCAAGCCCGGATCCGTCGATGCGCACCGAGTAGACCTGCTCGCCGGCGGCACCGTTCGCGAGCATGGCCAGCCGGGTGCCGGTGACCCATTGGATCGACCGCATGCGAGAGACGCCGTCCATCGCCACCGGCAGGGGCTCGCCGAGCCGCACCCCCTGCTCGTCCTCGACGACCGCTCCCACGAGGACCTGCGCCTGCGCGCCGTCACCCCGCGTCACCGCGTACCGCGCGCCGTCCGGGGAGACCGCGAAGGAGCCGACATCCGCGGGCCAGGCGGGTGCGGCGACCGATTGGACCTCGTCATCGGTGACGAGCCGGACCCCGCCCGCGTCCGCGGCCCAGACGCGATCGTCCCGGTCGACCACCGGGGCGAGGAAGCCGCTGTCGCTGGCGACAGTGACCGGCTCCCGCGAGCCGAGCACCCGCAAGGACAATCCCCCCGGGTCGACGAGAGCGGCACGGTCGGCCGATGCGGCAACCGCCTCCGCCCCGCCGACATCGCCGACGCCCGCGATGGCCCGCTGAGAGTCGGCGTCGACGCGGCGCAGACGGTCATCGGCGATCACGGCGACGCGCTGGTCCCCGGTGGCCGGTGCGTAGCCCGCATAGGCGGTCGTCGACTGACGCACCTCACCGCCGATCGCCAGGGCGCCGTCGCTGCCGCTGATCCGCACGGCACCGACCCGCGGGGCTCCGCTGAGGGTCCAGGCGAGCTGAGCCCCCAGCTGGGCGCGTTCCTCCGTCGCCAGATCCCGCAGATCGATGGTGAACTCGACCTCCGCCACGCGATCGGCGTCGATCGGCACGGAGCCGCGCGTCCGGTCCACCCCGGGCACCCTCGACTGCACCTGGGCCGCGATGGTCGCCTCCGGGCCCTCCGCCAGACTCGTCAACAGACCGGTGGCCAGCTGGTCGCCCACCACCCGGAAGACCGGATCAGGCACCACCCGGGTGCCCGATCCGTCCAGGAAGTAGATGTCGAAGGGCCGGTAGTAGTCCTCGAAGTAGCGCTGCGTGACCAAGGTGCCGGGCGGCGGCGAGGCGATGCGCCACTCGCCCTCCTCCAGGGTCAGGCGCCACTCGAAGGCCTCGCGTCCCTCCCCCGGCCGGAAGTGTCCCTGCCGGTCGAGCTCCGCGACGGCCTTCCAGCTCGAGTCCACGGTCGCCTCGCCGGCGGTCGCCGCGCGGGACTCGGCGATCCGCGGCTCCGCGTACACCATCGTGCGCTCGGACGGACGCCACTCGTCCGCGGCCTCGTCGGTCAGGAACTCGCTCGCGGTCGAGTAGCTGACCGGGTAGGCGAGCAGGGCCTCCAGATAGCCGTTGACGATCTGATCGGGGTTGCCGCCCGGGGCGGGACCGGCGGGCGCATAGCGAGCCGTGCTCTCACCGAGCCCCTCGTCACCCTCCACCTCGTGCACCGGCCCGGTCGTGGGAATCCCGGCACATCCGGTGGCGAGCAGCACCGCGAGCAGCGTCATCAGCAGCGTCGGCTTCCGGCTCATCGGGCGAACACCGATGTCAACGCCGCTTCCCGGACGGTGTGGCCCTCCTTGGGCAGGGTGAGCACGAACTCCGCTCCCTGCCCGGGACGGGACCACGCCTCCAGCACTCCCCCGTGCAGCGCGGCGTCCTCTCGGGCGATGGCGAGACCCAGCCCCGTACCGCCCTGGGTGCGGGCCGGGTCCGCGCGCCAGAACCGGTCGAAGGCCCGGTTCACCCCCTCGGGGTCCAGCCCGACGCCGTTGTCGCGCACCGAGAGCGAGGCCACCT
This sequence comes from Actinomycetes bacterium, assembly GCA_023417775.1. GTDB lineage: Bacteria > Actinomycetota > Actinomycetes > Propionibacteriales > Nocardioidaceae > Aeromicrobium. The sequence continues at coordinate 38,586 of JAEZEJ010000076.1, forward strand.
CGTCGGTCTGAGCCACGATGATCTCGACGAGGTCCGCGCCGCTGTACTTGACCGCATTGGCGACGAGATTGCGCACGATGCGGTCCACCCGGCGCGGATCGGCGGGCACGATGGCCGGCACCTCATGGCCCCGCGGTGCCACGGTGATCCCCGCACGGGCGAAGCTCTCGTCCTGCGAGGCGGTCCACGCGAAATCGCTGAGATCGACTCTGCCCAGCTCCAGCTGGGCGGCGCCGGCGTCGAAACGGCTCAGATCGAGTAGATCGGAGAGCAGCGCCTCGAAGCGCTCCAGCTCGGCGTGGAGGAGCTCGGCCGAGCGCCGACTCTGGGCATCGAAGCGCCACCGCCCGGCGTAGAGGACGTCACCGGCCATCTGCACTGTGGTGAGAGGGGTCCGCAGCTCGTGCGACACATCGGAGACGAAGCGCTGCTGCACCCGCGACAGGTTCTCCAGACGCCGGATCTGGCTCTGCAGGCTCTCGGCCATCTGGTTGAAGGACTTGGTCAGCCGCGCGATGTCGTCCTTGCCGTGCACATGCATCCGCTGTTCGAGGTGCCCGGCCGCGAAACGCTCGGCGGTGCGGCGCGCCAGCCGCAGCGGGTCGACCACCTGCCGGGCCACCAGCCAGGCCACGAAGCCGACCATCAGCACCATGACGCTGCCGCCGGCGAGCAGAGCATTGCCCACCAGGCTCAGCGTCTGCTGCTGTTCGCGCATCGAGAAGACATAGAAGAGCGCGTAGCGGTCGCCCGACCCCGGGACGGCGAGCTGGCTGCCCACGACGACGGTCGGTGTGGCGCCTTGTCCGAGCAGCGGAAGCTCCTCGTACTGCCAGGCGGTGCCGGGATTGGAGCGGACCCGCTCGAGCAGCGGGGCCGGCAGGTCGCCGAGCGCGATGGCGCCCGAGGTCCTGACCGGAGCGGCCTGGTCGTCGGCGGTGAGCGGCCCCTCGAGGACCAGCTCATAGGTGCGGCTCTCACCCCGGGTGGCGGCGAGCCCGTCGACCAGCTGGGTGAGGATCTGCGACTGTGCCGTCGCATCGGCGTCCACGGCGGCGTCGAGCTCGGACTGGGCGAGGTCGAAGCCCGCCCGGGCCTCGGCGACGGCGATGTCCTTGCGGCTCTCGGCGAGGCCCTCGGCGATCGCCCCCAGCAGCGCCCATCCGGTGAGGACGACGACGACCGAGGTGAGGATCAGGGTGCTGACCACCACCCGGAACCGGATCGACCGACGCCAGAGCCCCAGGATCCGGGGGCGGGGAGCCACGCCCTATCCCTCGGTCGGGTCGATCGCCTGGTAGCCGACGCCGCGCACCGTCCGGATGATGCGCGGATTGTCCGCATCGTCCTCGATCTTGGAGCGCAGCCGGGTCATGTGGACGTTGACCAGCTTGGTGTCGCCGGGGTGGTGGTAGCCCCAGACCCGTTCGAGCAGCACCTCGCGGGTGAAGACCTGCGAGGGATCGCTCAGCAGGCAGGCCAGCAGGTCGAACTCCAGCGGCGTGAGCGGCAGCAGCTTGCCGCCGCGGGTGGCCTGATGCGCCACCGGGTCGACCCGGATGTCACCGAACTCGATGGGCTGCGCGGCAGGGCCCACCCGACGCAGGCGCGCGCGGATGCGCGCGACCAGCTCCACATTGCGGAAGGGCTTGGTGATGTAGTCGTCCGCGCCCGCCTCGAGCCCGGCCACGACATCGGGGGTGTCGGACTTGGCGGTCAGCATGATGATCGGGACCTCGGAAGTCGTGCGGATCTGCTGACACACCCGCATGCCGTCCATGCCCGGCAGCATCAGGTCGAGCAGCACGAGATCGGGCCGGAAGCGCTCGAAGGCCGCCAGCACCTCCGTGCCGCTCGAGACGACCTCCGAGCGGAGGCCCTCACCGTCGAGGACGATGCCCAGCATCTCGGCCAGGGCGGGGTCGTCGTCGACGATGAGGACCCGGTCGCGCTTGGACCGGCGGAAGCTCCCGCTGGAGGTGGCCATCGTCAGTAGCGGTAGTGGTCCGACTTGTACGGACCGGACACATCGACGCCGAGGTACTCGGCCTGCTCCTTGCTGAGCTCGGTCAGCTCCACGCCGAGGGAGGCGAGGTGCAGGCGGGCGACCTCCTCGTCGAGGTGCTTGGGCAGCACGTGGACGCCCAGCTCGTACTGATCGGCCTTCGTGAACAGCTCGATCTGCGCGAGCACCTGATTGGTGAAGGAGTTGCTCATCACGAAGGACGGGTGGCCCGTGGCATTGCCGAGGTTCAGCAGGCGGCCCTCGGACAGCACGATGATCGCGCGGCCGTCGGGGAAGGTCCAGGTGTGGACCTGGGGCTTGATCTCGGTCTTGACGATGCCGTCGATCTTCTCCAGTCCGGCCATGTCGATCTCGTTATCGAAGTGGCCGATATTGCCGACGATCGCCTGGTGCTTCATCTTCTCGAAGTGCTCGACGCGGATGACGTCGAAGTTGCCCGTCGTGGTGACGAAGATGTCGGCGGTCTCGACGACCGACTCGAGCGTGGCGACCTGGTAGCCGTCCATCGCCGCCTGAAGGGCGCAGATCGGGTCGATCTCGGTGACGATGACGCGGGCGCCCTGGCCGCGCAGCGACTCCGCGCAGCCCTTGCCCACATCGCCGTAGCCGCAGACCACGGCGACCTTGCCCCCGATGAGGACATCCGTGGCGCGGTTGATGCCGTCGATGAGCGAGTGGCGGCAGCCGTACTTGTTGTCGAACTTGCTCTTGGTGACCGAGTCGTTGACGTTGATGGCCGGGAACAGCAGCGTGCCGTCGTTGAAGCGCTCGTAGAGACGCAGCACGCCGGTGGTGGTCTCCTCCGTGACGCCCTGGACGCTCTCGGCGATCTTGGTCCATCGGCCCGGGTCGTTCTCGAGAGCGCGCCCGAGGACCCGCAGGACCTCCTTGAACTCCGTGTTGTCCGTGGTGTCCGGCGAGGGGACGCTGCCGGCCTTCTCGAACTCGACGCCCTTGTGCAGCAGGAGCGTGGCGTCGCCGCCGTCGTCGAGGATCATGTTGGGCAGCTCGTCGCCGGGCCACACCAGGATCTGCTCGGCGAGATCCCAGTACTCGGCGAGGGTCTCGCCCTTCCAGGCGAAGACCGGGACGCCCTGCGGATCCTCGGGGGTGCCGTCCTTGCCGACGACCACGGCGGCGGCCGCGTGGTCCTGGGTGGAGAAGATATTGCAGCTCGCCCAGCGCACCTCGGCACCGAGCTCGACGAGGGTCTCGATGAGCACCGCCGTCTGGATCGTCATGTGCAGCGAACCGGCGATCCGCGCGCCGGCCAGCGGCTTGCTCACGCCGTACCGCTCGCGCATGGCCATCAGGCCGGGCATCTCGTTCTCGGCGAGGGTGATCTCAGCGCGGCCGTAATCGGCCAGTGACAGGTCTGCGACGCGGTAATCCATGAGGGCCATCGTAACGAGAGGGCCCCACAGAAGAACAATCAGCGCACGCCCGGAGGCAGTGCCGGCGGCAGCAGGATGCGAGGCCGGATCTCGTCCATCGCGTCCAGGACCGCGTAGACCCGGTCGATGCCGTCCCTCGGGGCCTTCCCGCGCATCACCTGATCGTGCAGGAAACCGAGCCGCGTGGCGAGCCGCTGGTACTCCTTCACCGCCCGCGCGGCCGGCTTGCCGCGGTGCACCTTCGCATAACCGCGAGCCTGCCGGCGCCGCGCGAAGCCGACGAGGAAGGGCACCTCGGCGGGGTGCAGCCAGCCGCGGTACGAGGCGACATAGGAGAGCGACTTCCAGAGGGTGGCGATCTGCCCCTGGCGCAGCACGATGGCCAGGGTGCCGAGCCCCACCAGCAGCGCGGCGAGCACGAGATAGACGAGCAGGAAGCCGACGCCGCCGCCGATGACGAGCGAGCCATTCCAGAGCGCGTGCAGCCCGATGCTCACCACGAGCCCGCCGAGCATCAGCAGGATCCGCACGATCCGGCTGCGCCGCCCGACCGCCAGGCCCATCGCGATGCCGATGGCGGAGGTGAACAGCGGATGCGCGAAGGGGCTGAACAGGCCGCGGACGACGAAGGTGGCCGTCGCCCCGCCCGGGCCCGCGAGCTGCTGGGAGCCCTCGCCGATGCCCAGATAGCTCACGGCGTAGTACCCGAGGTTCTCGACCGCGGCGAAGCCGATCGCGACCAGACCCGAGACGATGAGCCCGTCGAGCACACCGTCGATGATGCGCCGTGCGCGCAGCAGCGTGAGCACGAGGAAGACGCCCTTGGCGCTCTCCTCGACCACCGGAGCGACGACGGCGGTCAGCACCTCCTCGGAGACATCCCACCAGACGGCGGCGGCCGCCTCCAGCGCCAAGGAGATGGCGACGGCGACGACGGCGCCCCAGACGAAGGCCGCGCACTTGTAGCGGAAGGGCTCCGGCTCGACGCGATCGAGCCACCAGTAGGCCCAGAGCACGAGCGGGAGCGGGAACAGGGCGAAGAGGATGGCGAGCGTCGCGCCGGGGACGTCGCCGGCCTGCGCAGCGAAGAAGACGGCCACGACCGCCCCGAGGACCGCCACGATCCACGTGAGCACGACGAGCACGATCCGTCCACGTTGCGGACGATAGGACGTGCGCGGCGTGACCGGCGGGACATAGAGACTCACGTCCCACACCCTAGGGGAGAATGAAAGGACAGCGAGGTGATGGTCGTGGCGAAGAAGGCGTTCTCGGTGGCGATCGTGGCGCTGCTCGGGTGCCTGCTCGGCTGCGTGACGGTGACGTCCCGCGACACCGCCGATCCCGGCGGACCCGATCCGACGGCCCGTCAGATCGAGGCGGGCGTCGAGACCTGGGATCTCACCGGCCCACCGAGTGACGAGGCCTTCGGGATCGACGCGGAGAGCTCGGCCGGCATCTATCGCACGGACGAACCGCGGACCATCGTCCTGCAGTTCCCCGGCGGCGAGGAACTCGAGGTGGAGGCGCCCCTCATCTCCTTCTCGCGGTTCCGAGGCGCCGAGGGCGACAACTTCACCGTCGGCATCCGCGGCGCGACGGTCGAGCCGGAGATGCTGGACGAGCAGTTGCGGAGCATCGTCGGTCAGCTCGGATCCTCACCCGATCTCGTCGACGAGTTCACCGCCGAGGTCGAGCAGGCGCCGGACGAGCAGACCGAGCGGGTCGTCTTCTCCGGACCCTCGTCGCAGTACGGCGAGCTGGCGATCGGGGTTCAGGCCAATCTCGCGCCCATCGCGGGCATGGGACGCTTCATCATCGGCGGCAGCTGGTGAATCACCGTCCCGTGATCGCGGAACAGGCCGGTTACGTCGTCGCGGAGACCGGCGATACGCTGTGGGCACCTGGCCTCCGTAGCTCAGCTGGATAGAGCATCGGCCTTCTAATCCGACGGTCACAGGTTCGAATCCTGTCGGGGGCGCTCATGTGCGAGTGGTGCGGTCGCGGAAGGGTCACTCGTCAGCTGGCGACGGGCTCGGGGTGCAGTCGAGCAGACCCTTGGCCTGCGCGACGCGCAGGACGGAACGATCGACCTGATCCGCATCGAGATCGCCGGAGGCCAACGCCGCCTCCAGCTGGTCGAGGACGGCGGGGACCTCGTCGGTGCTCAGCCAGAGGGCGACATCGTTGCCCGCCGCGAGCGCGAGCTGAGCCGCTTCCGGCACCGAGTGCTCATCGGTGATCGCCTTCATGCCGCTGAGGTCGTCGGTGAAGACGACGCCGTCATGTCCCGTCCAGCGGCCGTCGTCGCCGGTGCGCAGGAGATCGATGACCGCCGGGCTGAGACTCGCGGGTTCGCCCGAGCGGGTCAGCCCCGGCACCTCGAGATGCCCGGTCATCACGCCCAGCGGCATGCTCCCGACCAGCTGCTCGTAGGGCAGCAGCTCGCCCTCGCGGAGCGCGTCCAGCGGCGGCGTGGTGGCGAGGCCGGTGTGCGAGTCGCCCGAGGCGTGGCCGTGGCCGGGGAAGTGCTTGATGACCGGGAGCACGCCGGCGTCCTCCAGCCCCTCGGCGAAGGCGGTGGCGTACTCGACGACGGTCTGCGGGTCGTCGCTATAGGAACGGTCGCCGATCACTCCCCCGTCCGGCTGGTCGGAGACGTCGACGACGGGAGCGAAGTCGACCGTGATGCCGAGTCCGGCGAGCTGCTCACCGCGTTCGCGGCCGAGGGCCCGCACCTGGTCGGGGTCCATCGTCCGGCCGCTCTCGCGGGCCGACGGCATGGCGCCGAACAGTCCGGCGAGCCGGGTGACCCGCCCGCCCTCCTCGTCGATGGCGACCATCACCGGGATCGGACTGCTCTCCTGGACGGCGGCGATCCGCTCCCCGTCGAGGAACCCGACATCGGTCCATCCGCCGATGAAGAGGCCGCCCACGTGCTGATCGCGCACCACCGCGGTCGCGTCCGCGGCATCGCGGACACCGACCATCAGCAGCTGGGCGAGACGGTCGCGTTGGCCGAGACCGTCGAGGAACTCCTCGCCGCACGAGGCGGTATCCGTGGTCGGCGACGGTGCGGTGTCGGGGTCCGAGGAGGAGCCGGAGTCGCAGGCGGTCACGGCGGCAAGGGCGAGGGCCGACGCGACGAGCGCCGGCGCGAGCCTTCGCAACACCATGCCGTCGAGCATGCCAGAGCGAGGCCCGCGCCTCACGCGTCGCGGGCGGGGACGGTGGATCAGTCGGCGCCGATGGCGGTCATGATGCCCTGCATGCTGCGATCCTCGAGCTCCTCACCGTCCACGAAGATCGTCGGGGTGCCGGTGACGCCGTGCTCGGACTGGCCGAAGGACTGCGCCTCCTTGACCCACTCGCCGAAGTTCTGCGTGCGCACGCAGTTCTCGTCGACCGTGACACCGGCATCGTCGAGCCAGCCGGTGATCTCCTCGTCCGACGGACCGGCGCCGCCCTCGGCGGGCTGGTTGGCGAAGAGCGCGTCATGCGCGGCGCTGAAGGCCTCGGGACCGCCCTCGTCGAGCGCGCACATCGCGATATTGGTGGCGCGCAGCGAGTACTCGTTGGTGCTGCCGCCCATACCGTCGAGGAAGGAGTAGGGCTGGTAGACGAGCTCGATCTCGCCGGAGTCCGCGAGCGAGCGCAGTTGCTGGCCGTTGGCCATCTCGAACTGGCCGCAGGCGGGGCAGAGGAAGTCCTCGTAGAGCTGCACGACGGGGGCGTCCTCGGCCGGCTCGGTGCCGTCCGCGGGCACATAGGGCACCCCGTAGTCGTCATTCGTATTGGCCGGCTGGACGACCTCGGTCTGCCGCTCGTTCTTGTCCCGCTCGTTCATGATCGCCCAGCCGCCCACGCCGACGAGCACGACGACGACGGCGACGATCGCCACGGAGATCATATTGCGTTGGCGGCGTTCGGCCTTCTCGCGCTCCTTGCGCATCTGTTCGGCACGCGCGGCGCGGTTCTTGCGGTCGTTCGTCACTCTCGGCTCCTCAGTCGACAAGTCCGCCGAAAGCCTAGCGAGTCGGTCCGAGCAGATCGGATGATCATCCGACGTAAGGTGTCCGGGTGAACGAAAGACTGGTGTGGATCGACTGTGAGATGACCGGCCTGTCGCTGGAGCACGACGCTCTGATCGAGGTGGCGGCGCTGGTGACCGACTATGAGCTCGAGGTGCTCGGCGAGGGTGTCGATCTGGTCATCAAGCCTCCTCAGGAGGCGCTGGAGCAGATGAACGAGGTGGTGACGCAGATGCACACCACCTCGGGTCTGCTGACCGAGCTCGACGCCGGCATCTCTCTGCGCGAGGCCGAGGAGCAGGTGCTGGAGTACGTGCGCGCCCATGTGCCCGAACCGCGCAAGGCTCCGCTGGCGGGCAACTCGATCGGCACGGACCGCGGCTTCATCGCCCGCGACATGCACGAGCTGGAGGAGCATCTGCACTACCGCGTCGTGGATGTGTCGAGCATCAAGGAGCTGGCGCGCCACTGGTTCCCCCGGGCCTATTTCGCGGCCCCGGAGAAGGGCGGGAATCACCGCGCGCTGGCCGATATCCGCGAGAGCATCGAGGAGCTGCGCTACTACCGCCGCGCGGTCTTCACCCCTCCCCCGGGCATCGACTCGGAGTCGGCTCGCGCCATCGCCGCGGAGATCCTCGAGAAGGCCACCCCCTCCGAGACCGCCTGAGGCACTCTGCGCTAGGATTGCTCTCGCTGTTCACGCCACTGGCGCATGCAGCGATGGTGGGCGTAGCTCAGTTGGTAGAGCCCCGGCTTGTGGTGCCGGTGGTCGCGGGTTCAAGTCCCGTCGTCCACCCCAGATATGAACCCCAGCGTGCAGGCGCTGGGGTTCATTGTTTTCCAGGTCGGTCGCAGACTCCCCCGGCCTGCGCCGCCCCGGAACGGCAAGACCCCGCCAGCGCCATGCTGACGGGGTCACCGCGTCGCGACCGAGGGGCCCTGAAGCCGACGCCGCGTCGAGCGGGTCAGTACTGGGAGCGCTTCTGACCGGGCCTCCACGTGGGGTCATCGGTGTAGCAGCTGGGGCCGCAGCTGTAGACCGCCGCCTGGACCGTGGCACCGCCCGTGGACGTCGCCGGTCCGGCCGCGGAGGTCACGGTCCCTCCCGCGAACGACAGGCCGCCGATGACGAAGAGAGGGGCGAGCACTCCCACGAATTTCGACTTCATTGTTGTCTCCTTGCAGCGTGATTGGGGTGATCAGGGTGATCACGGCGAGCTCATCCTCACACCACCCGGAAGAACTATCACCCCGTAGTCCTACGGGTTTCTGATCCGATCTCCCTGGCCCGAGCAGGGCCGTCCGCGGAGAGGCCACCACTGCCGCCGGACATTGCTAACCTCATCCGAGGCGAGTCATCCGTACAGAGAGGCGGGCACAACGATGGGATTGTTCGACAAGGTCAAGGGGGCGCTCGCCGGCCCCGACCACTCTCCGGTGCTGCGCGAGCAGCTCGGTGACGATCAGTACCTGGCTCATGTCGTGGTCATCGCGTCCGCTTCCGAGCCCGACCGGCCGTCGAAGGCACCCCGCGATGTCGTCGATCTCGCGCAGAAGGGCGCCCATCACCTCACCGATCAGTTCGTCGAGAATCGGCACATCGGCGGCGAGGAGGGCACCGTCGCCCGTTCGCTGCCGCGCGGCAGCGAACCGCTCGTCCTGGCGCTCGCTGAGGGCTCGGTGACGCTCTGGCGCTTCGGGCTCGGCGCGAAGAAGACCTCGCCGGATCTCGTCGCCCGCATCCCCCGCGAGAACATCGCCTCGATCGCCGACACCGGCAAACGCACCGCCCGAGGGCACCTCCGCCTGAGCTTCACCGACGGCTCCTTCTTCGACCACCAGACCGTCGCCACCCCCTCTGAGGAGTTCTGGCAGGCCGCGGACGCCTACGGCGCCTCCTGACCTCCGTCGTCGTCCCAGCTGACCGCGACCGACGGGTGATAGGCGCACCACGTCCCCGTCTTGACCGACGCACGAAGGTGCTCGGCCAGCCTGGGACAGTCGGCGCCGATCCGCTCGATCGCCTCGCGCACGGTGCGCGTCACATTGATCCGCGCCCGCTCGGCATCGGACTTGTCGACCCGCAGCCGTCCGCCCAGCCCTGTGCCGCGTCCCAGCTCGGCGATCAACGCGTCCCGCTCGTCCTGGGCCACGCGCAATCGCGTCTCGTGACCATCCCGCGTGGCCTCGTCGATCTCGGCATCGAGCATCGTCAGCCTCGCCCGATACGCGGCCACCGCTCGGCGGTCCAGCACCGTCCCGGCATCGCCACCCGGCCGCCCCGCCCCATCTGCCAGGCCCGCCAGGACGGTCGCGGAGATCGGTGTCTCAGGGCGCGTCACCAGACGGTGCAGATGCCGTAGCCCCTTGGAGTCGGCGAGCACCGTCGACTCTTCCCCGAGGCCGACGACCCAGCCGGCTCCCTGACGCCGCAGCTCGGCACGCACGGGCCCGGCGCTCAGCAACATCAGCTCCCGGACGCATGCGTCGGCCGTCGGCCCGTCCTGCATCTGCTTCGCCGCGGCCTGGCCCTCGCTCGCATAGGCGCGAGCGGCGGCGTCATCGCCGAGGGCACGCGAGACCCGGGCCAGCGCGAGCAGCGACAAGGGCAGAGACCCGTGCGCGTACCCCAGCCGGATCGCTCCCAGATTGCGTCGCAGATCGAGTCCCCGGACATAGTGTTCACGGGCCGCCTCGTGGTCGCCTCGACGCTCAGCGAGCTCACCGAGGCTGTTGTGCCCGATCATCAGCTCCAACCGGCTGCCGTGGACGGTCTGGATGCGGACCATCTCGCGGTAGTGCCGCTCCGCCCCCTCCAGATCCCCCGCACGCTGCGCGGCGAAGCCGACATTCCATTCGGCGAAGGCCAACCCCCACGGGTCCCGATACCCGGCGATCAGATCGCGTCCTCGTCGGGTGAACTCCACCGCCTCGCGGGTGTCTCCACCGACGGCATGCGCCTCGCCGAGGAGACACAGGAGGTAGCCGAGGATGGGCGTCTCCCCCGGCTCCGCCGCGGTACCGCCGAGGAGATCGATGCCCTCCCGCAGGTAGATCGCCGCGGTCGGCCAGTCGTCACCGTCGTGCGCCCAGAGGAAGGCCATGCCGAACAGGCCCGCGGCCCGCAGCTCCGCCGGGGCGGCGTCTCCTGCCGTCTCCAGCGCGGAACGCAATCGGTCGAAGCCCTCGCGATGTTGGCTGCGCGTCCACCAGTACAGCGGCAGATTCGCCGCGGCCGCGAGGCCCTGGACCGCGAGCTCCCGGTCGGTGCCGTCACGATGCAGCGCGTGGTCGAGGGCAGCGCGTAGATTGGGCTCATCGGGGCCGAGCCCTTCGAGCCATTCGCGCTCGGGGCCGTCCTTGAACCCGTCCCCCGCACGGATCGCGACGGTGAGGTAGTGCGATGCATGGCGACGACGTACCTCGTCCGGCGCATCCCCCTCCTCCCAACGCTCGCCGGCGAGTTGGCGGACGGTCTCCAGGAGGCGGTACCGGTCGTGGCGGTGGTCGCGCACGACCAGCGAGGACTCGACCAAGGCGGTCAGCGCATCGTCCCACTCGCCGACGGCCCCCGACGTCCCGAGCACGGCGTCGACCGCCTCGATGCTGAAACTGCCCGTGAACACCGACAGCCGACGCAGCAGCGTGCGCTCACGCTCGGACAGCAGCTGCTCGCTCCAGTCATAGACCGCCTCGACGCTGCGCAACCGGCTCGTACCCTCGGAGGACCGGCTCACCACATCGAGGTCCTTCTCCAGGCGGGCCAGCAGACGCGGGATGCCGAGGGCGCCGGCCTTGCCCGCCGCGAGCTCGAGGGCCAACGGCAGCCCATCGAGTCGTCGACAGAGCTCGCCGAGCGACGACCACTGTCCCTCCGGGACGACGAACCCTCGGTCCCGGTCACGGGCGCGCTCGACGAAGAGCACCGCGCTCGCGGAGTCGGCGATCCCCTCCGGAGGGTCATCCACCGCGGGCAGGGCGAGCGGCGCGACAGGCGATGCCTGCTCGCCGGCCAGCCCCAGCAGGCGACGACTCGTGGCGAGGACGTGAACGCGACGCTCGCTCCCACCGGCGGCATCGTCGAGGAGCGGCACGAGGATCGCCGCCACCTCATCGAGCACGTGCTCGCAGTTGTCGATGACCAACAGCATCCGCCGCGGCCTGAGCCACCGGGCCAAGGCGGTGATGCGATCCCCACCACCGGTTCGAGGCAGCTCGACGGCGGCGGACACCGCGTCCAGCACGGTCCCGGACCGGACATCCGCGAGCCGGACCGTCACGACCCCGTCGACGAATGCCGCCTCCACCCCGGCCGCGACGACATCGGCGAGGCTGGACTTGCCGACGCCGCCGGGCCCCGTGAGGTTGACGAGCGGACGGGAGACCACGAGCTCGGAGAGCTCGGCGATCTCGGCATCGCGACCATGCAGCAGGCGCGGCGCAGCCTCGGCCGGGGTGATGTGAGGTTGCACAGCCGCGCTCCGCTTCGTGCCGATGAGGTCCCGCCGATCCTACTGTGCGCCGAGGGTCCGCCGCCCTATTCGACCAGCGTCACCGCCGGTCCGGCGTCGACGAGGTAGGCATCGCCGCTACGCGCCGACAGGCGACCGTCGAGGAGATCGAGGGCGACTGCCGCGACTTCCTCGGCCCGCGTCAACCGGCCGCTCGGCGCGAACCCGGCGGCGAATCCGGTCTTGTCGTCGGGCGCGCCACCCGTGAGGCGGTCGACCATGGGCGTGTCGATCACCCAGGGGCACAGCGTGTAGACCTCGATATCGGACTCGGCGAGCAGCGGAGCCACGCTGCGGCCCGCTGCCACGACCCCGGCCTTGGCGGCGGCGTACGGAACCGCGATCGGCACGGGCAGCGCGGTGCCGACGAAGGACGCGGTGTTGACGATGGCGCCGCCGCGGGCCAGGTGTCCCGATCCATGACGCAGCCCCGAGAGCACTCCCTTGAGATTGACATCCAGCACGCTCCGCAGCGCCACGTCGTCCCACGTCTCCATGGGCCCGATCGGCCCCTCGACACCGGCATTGGAGAACCAATAGTCGATCGGACCGTCCGCGGCGGCCGTCGCCGCGAGCGATGCCACCTGGGCATCGTCTGCCACGTCGGTGCGGACGAAACGGCCGTCTCCACCACGCGAGGTCACCTCGTGCGCCACCGAGGTTCCGCGCTCCTCGTCTCGGCCGGCGATGTACACGCGTGCCCCCTGCTCGCCGAGCAGGATCGCGATCGCCCGACCGATCCCGCTCGTCCCACCCGTTACCACTGCCGTGCGGCCATCGAAACGTCCCATGTCTGCTCCTCGGTCTGCGCCCGGCGCTCTGCCGGGTCTCACCCCGAAGGCGTTCGGCGGGTGTTCGATCCGAACGAACACCCGCCGAGTCACTCCCGGGCGTCACCGAGGAGGTCGATCGGATCGAAGGCGTCGACTTCGTCAGCGTCGACATCGCCTCCGACACCCGGACCAGGCTGGTCTCTCTCCTCAGCGTCCAGCGGTTTTCTCTAGCGAATATCGCCGTGGGCGGCGACGAAGGTCACGGGCACGGACGTGCCGTTCCGGATCAGCGGTCGGAGGTCGTCGACGTGGCGCCGGAACCGATCCGTCTCCGCCCACCTCTCCCTGGCCTCCGCGGACCGGAAGCGCGTCAGGACGATCAGGCGGGTGTCGTCGCGGGAACGGTAGACCTCGTTACCCAGCCAACCCTGCGCGGTGGCCTCCCCGCTCATCTCCTCCATCTCGGCGATCTGGAAGGCCGTGAGCGCGTCGATACCGCCGTCGACGGCGGTGAACGTGTTGATGGCGATGAACGGGCTCTGGTCTTGTGAGTTGGTCATGTGAAATCTCTCCTTCTTAGACGTTCAGATGTCGGTGGAAGTGTCGTGTTCAGGTGGGGAATGGGCGATGAGCGCGGGCCTCGGCGAGCACACCGGCCCACCAGTTCAGTTCCGCCACGGCACTCGTCAGCGCCCTGGTGACGGCTTCGTTCGGCGCGTAGCGTTCGGCATCGTCGACGTTCTCCCACGGGGCGGGCAACCCGACACAGCGGCGCGTGGTGACCATGTTCAGCTCGGCCAGCACTCCTCGCAGATGTTCGATCGCGGCGTGCCCTCCCTGGACGCCGTAGGCGACGATGGTGGCCGGCTTGAGCTTCCACTGGGTGTAGTGCCAGTCGATCAGCCGTTTCAGTGACGCCGGATAGGAGTGGTTGTACTCCGGGGTGACGAACACGAACGCCTCAGCCGCCTCGATTCGCTCACCCACCTCCGTCGCCGGTCCGCCTCCTGGGTAGAGCAGACGGTCGTCGGGCAGGGTGATGTCGGCCAGGTCGATCAGGTCGGCCTCGATCTCGCTGTGATCGGCCAGGGCGTCGAGGACCGCATGAGCGATGCTGGGACTCATCCGTCCGTCACGAAGGCTGGAGGAGATGACGGCGATCCGGGTTCGGCCGGGCATTCGGGCGGCGTGATCGTCGCTGCGGTGTGCTGTCGGTGAGGTCATGTCCACCACCCTGAGGGTTGAACATATGTTGAAGTCAATCCATGCTGGGCACATGTCCATCGAGACTCGCGAGCCCGGGCTTCTGACCGTCGGCGAGGTCGCCGAGCTCAGCGGCGCCGCCACCTCTGCGATCCGGTTCTACGAGCGGCAAGGGCTCATCGAGTCGCAGCGCACCTCCGGCAACCAGCGCCGCTATCAGCCCTGGGTGCCTTGTGTCGTCCGTGTGGCACGAGTGGCCCAGCGCGTCGGGCTGTCCGTCCACGAGATCGCCGCGGTATTGGCCGGTGTTCCCGATGATCCGACGCCCGAGGACTGGCAGCGGCTGACCGACCACCTCATCGCCGACGCCGAACGTCGGATCGCCGAACTCCACGCCGTGCTCGCGGATCTGGAATCCGAGACCAAGCTCTGCGACCTTCCCGGTCGATGAGCCATTGCGCCACGGACGCATCCTGCAGGGAAGCAAGAGCGGTCCGGTCGTGATCCGCTAGTTCTGTGGTTCCAGTCCACTTCGGGGAGGGTCGGCGGTTCGCGCCACCCGGTCACTCCCGGGCGCCCAGCGCCTGGACCGGAGGGACCCGCATGGCACCTCGCGTGGCCAGGACCGCGGTGACGATGGTGAGCACCGTCGTCAGGACAGTGATGGCACCGAGGAGCGTCCACGGGATGGCGATCACCGGAGTGCCATAGACGCGATACGTCGCCGCCCAGAGCCCGACCAGCGCGAGGACGGCGGCGACGGCGCCGAGCAGGAGGCCGATGCCGGTGGCGGCCAGCGCCTCGACGACGGTGGTGCGCTGCACCTGTCGACGGGTCAGGCCCGTGAGCCGGAGGGTCGCCAGCTCCGCACGACGCTGTCCGATCGCGATGGCGAGAGTGCTCAGCACACTGATCAGGGCATAGACGCTGCCGAGACCCACGATGGCGGCCATGACGGCGCGGTTCTCGCGCGCTGACACACTGTCCTCCTCCGCGGAGAGCTCGGCCGGCGTCCGCACACTCGCCGCTCCGGCTTCGGCGAGCCGTTGCTCGACGGCTCCGGTGTCCGCCTCGGGATCCAGCTGGACGAGGACGGTGGTCGATCGGTCGAGCACCTCGGGCGGGAGGAGGGCGCGGTCGATGTAGAAGCCGTCGCTCCCGGCCAGGGTCTCCCCCATCCGCGCCGCTTCACGGAGCGGCACGGTCTCACCCTCGATCTCCAGAGCGATCTCGTCGTAGTGGCCGCGGATCATCGTGCCGTCCAGGCCGGGACCGAAGACGACGCCACCCGGCCCGAAGTCCGCGATATCCCCGCTGTCGGGCCGCTGGAGATGTGTGGCTCTGAAGGCATCGGGGTCGACCGCGACGACCGTGCCGGGGCCATTCGTGACCACGCCGCCCGAGGCCAACCGGATCGCGAGCGGCACCACGGTCTCGGGGGCCGCCAGCGCGATCCCGTCGATGGCACCCACGGCCTCCAGGTCGAGATCATCGCCCTGGGCGACCAGATCGGCCTCCAGCAGCTGCGTCGCCTCGGTCGCCGATGCCTCGGTCTGGGTGTCGAGGATCCCCTGGAGACCCATGACGAGGCTGACGAGCACGATCATCGGCGCGGCGCACGAGGCCGTGCGCCGGACCGCGTCGCGCAGATTCGCCACGGCAAGGTCCGCCACCGGCGACCGACGCGCCCACGGCGTCAGCACCCTGGCGACGCCCGGCACGAGCAGCGGCGACAGCCGGCTCATCGCCACCGATGCGGTGACGACGATGCCCAGACCGAGCAGCAGGGGGATCAGCATGCCACCGGTCGTCGCCGAGAAATAGGCCTGCACGGCCGTCAGCGCGACGGCCACCGTCGCCACGATCCACCGCCGCGTGGTCATCACCCGCTGGGTGTCGTGGGTCCGGCGCAGCGCGTCCAGGGGACTGATCGACGTCGCCCGACGCGCCCCGCCCCAGGCACCGGCGAGACAGACCACGCCCGCGACCACGAGATCCACCACCAGGATCGCCGGCCGGATCGGTGTCGCCAACTCCTCCGGGAAGGTGCCGAGGGAGGCGAGGATCCTGCCTTGCACACCGGTCAGGGCGATACCGAGCAGGCCGCCGGCGACGGCTCCGATGACCGCGGTGAGAAGCGCCTCGGCCAGCAGCAGCCCGCGGACCTGACGCGCCGTGACCCCGCCGAGACGCAGGATCGCCAGATCCCCGCGGCGTTGGTCGACGGCGAAGTTGAAGGTCGATCCGACGACGAAGATGGTCAGGAAGGCGCCGAGCATCACCGTCATGCCGGTGAGCGTGCTGGCTCCGCTGGCCGCCTGCTGGAATGCCTCGGCCTCCGCCGGCGTCGACCCGCTCGGCGGGAGGGCGTTCTCGACACCGAGGATGATCGTCATGCCCGCGTGGACGATGGCGACGCCCGCCGTCACCGCGAGGACCGTGCCGACGAAGAGCTGCCACCGGTCGGCGAAGGTGCGCAGAGCGAGGGCGATCATCGCAGGGTCTCCAGTTCCGCGAGTGTCGCGGCGATCCGACCGGTGTCGGCCCCGCTCAATGTCGTGACGAGACGACCGTCGCGCAGGAAGGCCACGTGATCGGCACGAGCCGCCGCCGCGGGGTCGTGGGTGACCATGACGATGGTCTGCGACCGCTCGTCGACCAGACCACGCAGCACGTCCAGGACCGTGCCGGCCGAAGCGCTGTCCAAGGCCCCCGTGGGCTCGTCGGCGAACAGGATGCTCGGCGCCGTCGCGAGCGCCCGCGCGATGGCGACCCGCTGCTGCTGGCCACCAGACAGCTCCCGCGGCCGGTGATCGAGATGGCCGCCCAGTCCCAGCGCGCTGAGCGCCTCGACGGCCACGGCAGCCGCATCCTTGCGGCCCGCCAGGCGCAGCGGCAGCATGACATTCTGCGTCGCGGTGAGCGCCGACACGAGATTGAACTGCTGGAAGACGAAGCCGATATCGGTCCGCCGCATTCGGGTCAGGACGTCATCGTCGAGGCCGGCGATGTCCCGGCCGTCGAGGTGCACCTCCCCCGCATCGGGGCTGTCGAGACCGGCGGCGCAGTTCAGCAGCGTGGACTTCCCCGAGCCCGACGGTCCCATGACCGCCGTCCAGGAGCCACGTCGGCAGCCGAGGGTGATCCGGTCCAGGGCGGTGAGCGTCGTGGAACCGGACTGATAGGTGCGGGTCACCTCGTGGAGGTGCAGCACGGTGCTGGGCGGTGCGGATGCGTTCATAGGTCCAGCACATCGCGCCGGCAGGCCCACGCGCAGTGGAGCCGCGTGGTCGATCGAGGGTAGGGCTGGCCCTACCGCGCCGGGGTCGCGGCGCCCCTACGATGACGGGGTGACAGCAACGCCGGAGCGAGAGTCGCCGCCGGCCATCGGCCGGTGGCGCGGGGCGTTCTACGTGTCGGCCGTCGGTGTGCGGACCCTGATCGCCATGGCCGTCGTCGCCGCTCTGGGAACGCCGATCGCGATCGCGCTGGCCGATGGCGACCGCGGGACCGCCGGAGTCGGTGTCCTCATCGTCGCCGGCCTGGTCCTGCTGGGGGTGGGCCTCCCCCTCGTCGCCAGCGCCCTCGCGAGCGCCGACTGGCACGGATCGGCCGCCATGCTGAACCGTCCGGCGACCGGCATCCCCGTGGTCCGCCTCGCCGAGCCCCGCACTCTCATCCGCCCCATGGCCTACGCCGCGGTCATGCTGACCCTCGGCGGCGCCGCGGCGGTGCTGGGATTCCTGGTCGTCGTCGGCTCGGCGGTGACGATCGCCGGACCCTTCCTCGTCGCGTCCGGCGATCAGATCGTGATCGGTCCCTTCACGATCGACACCGTGCCCGAGTCGCTGCTGGCGGCGATCATCGGGTTCGCCCTGCTCACTGCCTACCTCCTGTGGTCGCGCATCATCGCGCGATGGCACGCGGCGGTGGTGGCCCAGGTGCTGACTCGTCCCGAGCAGCGCCTACAGCTCGACCTCGCGATGACGGCGCAGTCGCGCACGCGCCTCGTGCGGGCCTTCGATGTCGAACGCCGCCGGATCGAGCGAGACCTGCACGACGGCGTCCAGCCGCAGCTGATGTCGGTGAGCATGACCCTCGGGCTCGCGCTGGACGAGATGCCCGCCGGAGCCCCGGGCCGCGAGGACGTGATCCGCGCTCAAGACCAGACCCGTCGGACCCTGGAGGCGCTGCGCCGATTCGTGCGCAATATCCATCCACAGGTCCTCATCGACCACGGCCTCGGCGCCGCTGTCGGGGAGCTCGCCGACACGCTCGCCCTGCCCATCGCCGTCGCGGATCGTCTCCCGGACCGGCTACCCGCCGATGTCGAGACGAATCTGTACTTCTGCGTCGCCGAACTCCTCGCCAATGTGGTCAAGCACAGCGGGGCCGGCCGCGCGGAGGTCCGTCTCGACAGGACCAGGGACGGTTCGGTGCTCGTGAGCGTCCGCGACGACGGCGGTGGAGGGGCCGGGGCCACCCGGCACGACGGCGGTGGTCTCGACGGCATCGCCGATCGCATCGCCGCCTTCGACGGCAGCCTCGTGGTGGACTCGCCCCTCGGCGGTCCGACCGCCGTCACGATCTCCCTCATGCCAGGAGGCGACGACGATGACTGAACCGGTCGATCCGGCGCTCCGAGTGGTGATCGCCGAGGACAACACCCTGCTGCGGGAGGGACTGGAGGTGCTGCTCGAGCGGAACGGCTTCATCGTCTCCGCCGCCGTCGGCACGCCCGACGCCCTCCTCGACGCGGTCCACGACACCACGCCCGACCTGGTGATCACCGACGTGCGGATGCCGCCGGATTTCCAGAGCGAAGGGCTCACCGCGGCGGTACGCCTGCGCGAGCAGGATCCGGCGCTGCCGGTCGTCGTGCTGAGCCAGTACGTCGAGCAGAGCTATGTCGCCGAGCTCCTCGACAGCGCCGGCGGCGCGGGCATCGGGTATCTGCTGAAGGACCGGGTGAGCGATGTGAAGGACTTCGCTGCGACGCTGCGCCGGGTCCACGCGGGTGGCACCGCGGTCGATCCGGCCGTCATCAACCAGCTGATCGGCCGTCGACGCGATCCGCTCGACCGACTCACGCCGCGCGAGCGCGAAGTGCTGGCCGTCATGGCCGAAGGACATTCCAATGCCGCGATCGCCCGGCTGCTGTTCGTCACCGAGGCGGCGGTCGTCAAGCACATCGGCAACATCATGATGAAGCTCGACCTGCCCCCGAATGACGACCAGAACCGCCGCGTCGCGGCGGTTCTGGCCTACCTGCGGGGGCAGAGCGGATGACCCCGCCCCTCACGCAGTGAGGGGGTACCTCCCCGGACGGAGCGCCGAGAACTCCTTGAGTGTGACCAGGGTGGTGGTCAGCCGAGCGACGCCGGCTGCCCGTTGACGAAGACCTCGGTGCCGTCGGGGACCTGGATCGAGTAGCTCGCCTCGCAATAGCCGACGATGCTGCCACCGCAGGGCGTACCGAGGTTGAGCACCCCATCGGTGAGGGACCAGGCAGGAGTCTCGGGACGTTGCCCGAGCGTCTGCGTCGTCACTTCGACGGTCACCTCACCGTCACCGGCGCCGCTCGCCACGGTGACGGGCATGTACGAGTTGTCATGGACGACATTGAGCGTCTCGCCGCCGAACCCGAACGACTCCTGTTCGGAGTGACCACCGGACGAGCATCCGGTCAGGGTGAGTCCGGCGACGAGGACCAGTCCGATGACGCTGCTGCGAGGGAGTGTGTTCATGCCCTCCATTCCAGTCGGAATCGAGAGTCGCCGACATCCCCCGACCCGGAGTCTCGAAGGTAGACCTAGCTCCACCCCGCCAGCATCACCGCACTCCCCGTCGGCGACGAGGCGATCAGGACGATCCGACCTCTGCCTGGATCTCGCGGATGACCTCGCCGAGGACACCCCTGGTCAGCAGCCCCGGACCGAGCGGACCTCCCGAGGCCTCCCCGATCGCGGGCAGCTGTCGCAGCACTGCGCGCTCGGCGTCCGTCAGCTGATCGAGCTGCCAGCGGACCTCGCTCCGCACCGCATCGGGCTGTCCGGGAGAGGACAGGGAGACGGCCTTGGCCGCATAGGCCGCCGCGCCCAGCGCATGAGCCCCCATGTGCGCCACCGCGGAGGCCTGGGCGGCCGCTCGGGCCGCCGCCGCCCCGGCGGGAGACGTCGCCGCACCCGCGGCCTTGACGGCGATCATCCGCCGGCGGATCTCCTCAGCGGCCGTGCTCCCACCATCGGCGAAGGAACGGGTACGGGCGATGGCATCGGGAATGCGCTCGTCATCCGGCACCTCGGCGGTGAACAGAGGAAGGACACGTGCGGCGCAGTCGGCGGCCCACCGAGCGGCGATCCGCCGATCGGCATCGCTGAGCGTCTGAGCAGAGGACACCCCCGCATCCTGCCATGTGCCGGCGCCTACCCCTCCCCGATGAGGCGTTGGGTGCCGAGCACCGCGAGCAGATCGAGCTTGCTCGCGGCCTCGGTGCGCGGGGCCGCGGTGAGGACGAGGAGCACCTGGGACTCGTCCTCGGTGAAGAGAGCCTGACAGTCCACCTCGATGTCCCCCAGCTCGGGGTGGACCAGCACCTTGTGGTCGTCGAAGCGGCGCCTGACCTCGTGCTCCTCCCACAGCTGGGCGAACTCCGGGCTCCGGCGGCTCAGCTCGCGCACCAGCTCCCCCGCGCGCGACTCGGGCCCGAGTCGGCCGTAGGCCACCCGCAACGATGCCACCTGAGCGCGACTCTGACGATCCCGGTCGTGTTCGGGATACCGCTGCCGCTCCTGGTCGGGATAGAGGAACCAGCGGTAGATGTTGCTGCGCTCGAATCCGGTCAGCCGGCTCGTGTCACCGAACAAGGCCCGCGCCGGACCGTTCTGGACGAGGGTCTCGCCGAGCGCGGACAGGATCAGCGCCGGCGTATCCGTCAATCGGTCGAGCACACGCAGCAATCCCGGTGCGATGTGATCGGTCCACGCGGCTCGATCGGGGGCGTCGTGCCCCGCGATCCGATACAGGTAGTCACGCTCGTCCGCCGCCAGGCGGAGGGCCCGCGCGACCGATGCGAGCATCTGCGTGCTCGGCTGGGGACCGCGCCGCTGCTCCAGCCGCGTGTAATAGTCGGTCGACATCGCCGCCAGCTGCGCCACCTCCTCACGCCGCAATCCGGCCGTCCGCCGTCGCGGACCCGCGCTCAGCCCGACGTCATCGGGCTGCAGCGCGGCGCGGCGGCGCACAAGGAAGTCGGAGAGAGCATCACGATCCACCCCAGCAGTATCGCGCCGGATCCGGCCGCCAGCCAGGGATCGGCGATCCCCCGCAGAACGCTCCCTGGAACCGCCGCGCCAGAGGGCGAAGACTTCAGGCATGGACATCTCAGGGAACACCATCTTCATCCCCGGCGCCACCAGCGGTATCGGACTGGCCCTCGCGCTTCGACTGCAGAAGAAGGGCAATACCGTCATCATCGGCGGACGACGCACCGGGAAGCTCGACGAGATCGTCGCGGCCCACCCGCATCTCCACGCGGTCGAGATCGATGTCACCGACCCGGCCGACCTCCAGCGCGCGGCGACGCGGGTGATCGAGACGCACCCCGAGTTGAACGTCCTCGTGACGATGGCCGGGGTCATGCGGGTCGAGGACTGGACCACCCCTGAAGGGTTCATGACCACCGCCGAGGAGACCGTCACGACGAATCTGCTCGGCACCATCCGTCTCATCGGTGCCTTCATCGAGCACCTCCGCACCCGGCCGAAGGCGACGATCATGACCGTCTCCTCCGGCCTCGCGTTCGCCCCCCTGCGGGCCACACCGACCTATAACGCCACCAAGGCGGCGGTCCATCAGCTCAGCGAGTCGCTGCGTCTGCAGCTCGCGGACACGACGGTCCGAGTCGTCGAACTCGTCCCGCCCGCGGTCCGCACCGACCTGATGCCCGGACACAGCGAGAACGAGTTCGCGATGCCCCTCGACGACTTCGCGGACGAGGTCGTGGCACTGCTCGAGGCCCAGCCGGAGGCGCGCGAGATCCAGGTCGAGAATGTGAAGTTCCTGCGCTACGGCGAGGCTCGCGGCGACTACGACGACGTGGTCGCCGCCCTCAATCAGCGCGACCCACACGGCGGGTGACGCCGCCTCAGGGGACGCGCGAGACCAGCGGCGTCAGGCCGTACACCTCGACCGGGGATCCCACCAGGGCATCGAGGGTCGCCAGCACACCCGCGCTCCCGGTGGAGAGATCGGCATGCATCTTGGCGGCCACTGCGCCCAAGGGAGCGAATCCTCCATCGACGCGCACGAGGTACTTGGCGATCGATGTTCCGATCCGCGTCGCCATAGCAGCCGCGTCCTCCCCACCCGCGAGCTTGCTGTGCTGCTGCCAGGCGAAAGCCCAGGAGCACAAGCCGCTCTCGAGGCCTGGCTGCACCGAGTGATGCGACCGGATCCCCGACAGCACCTGCTGTTGCGCGCGTTCCATCTGCGGGTCGTCTCCTGCCAGCCTGGCGAGGAGCAGCGAGACCCCCGCGGATCCGCGGCCGAGATAGCTGATGACCCGGCGCCCACCGGTGTCGTGGAAGCGACGAACACCATCGGGGCCCACGGCTCCCTGATCCACCTCGACCTGGGCCAGGCGTCGCGCGACCTGCCGATAACGGTCCACACCGCTCATCAGCGCGAGTTCGTGGAAGAACAGGCCGATGCCGCTGAACCCATGCAGCAGCCCGGGGACCGGCTGTGCCGACGGTCCGGGGAGCCGCTGAATGATCTCATCGGCGATATCGGCCGCATGGTCCAGATAGCCCAGAGACCCATCGTGACGATGCGCCGCCAGATGCGCCTGGCCGACTCCGGCCGCGCCGAATCCGAAGTCAAGAGACTCCCATAGTGATGGATGCGTCCTGGCATGCCGGAGCAGGGTTCCGGAGGCCCTGTGCTCCCCGGTCGCGGCGAGAGCGACCGCGATCCCGGCGCTGCCGACGCGCATCCCGGGAGGCAATCGGTCGATGTCGGCCAGTGAAGCCGAGGCCAACCGCGACCACCAGCCGTGCAGCTTCTCGTCTGGCACACCGTGCTGCTGCAGCGCCTGCAGCACGCCGGCGTCGCCGTAGGCCAGGCATAGCGTGTTCCGCACATATCCGTCGGGATGCGGTGGGAACACCGATCCGCTGTCGATCGCCTCCGCCATCGACAGCAGTCCGCCGGCCACCTGATCAGCCAGCGTCGCGAACACATCGTGCGGCGCCTTATCCAGATCCGCTGCTGTAGGCAGCTCGGGAGTCGACGGTGCGTTCGCTGCTGGATCGCAGAAGCGAGTCGCGTCCCCCCACAGGTCGTTCGGCACCGGCGCGGCGCTCTCGAGATCCCGCGCGTAGAGGCCGAGCCTGCCAGCAGGGTCACGCTCCAATGGCATCGTCAAAGGGAGCAACATCGTGGAACACAGCACCGAGTACGCGTAGTCATCCTGCTCCCCGAGAGTCTCGGCCCGGCCCTCCGGAGCGGCGAAACCGGGCGTGCCGACCCGGACCTCACTGCTGGCCACGGAGGCGGCGGCCTCGAAGTCGATGAGCCTGACATTCGCAGCGTCGTCAATCAGCACGTTGTTCAGATTGAGATCCCCGAAACCCAGTCCGATACGGTGCAGACGACTCAGGCGATCGCGGACCTGGTCGAGAATGTCCCGCACATCGCGCAGATACGCCGCAGCCTCCGCCTCCTCCACCTCAAGGCGCTGTAGGACGCCGCGTTTCGCACTCCATGAGGAGAGCCGGATGCCAGGGACGAACTCCATCGCCACGTACTCGTTCTCCCACGCGGTGAAGTGATCCACCGGCGCCGGGCACAGTCCAGGGTCCGCGGCGTGCACCTCGTGCAGGGTCGCGTACTCGCGGCGGAGTCGTGTACAGGCATCCTCACCGTTCCACGACAGCCCATTATGTCCGCGGGCTTCCTTGATCATCACTGTCTCACCGCTCTGGGTGTCGAGCGCCCGGTAGCTGCCTCCGGCATTGGAATGCTGCATCACTCCGAGAATGCGGTAACGATCGTTGAGCATGAAATCCCCGGTCGGAGGAGGAGGCTCTTCCTCGATGAAGGGATCGGCGATGCCGGGAGGAAGCCGGAATGCCGGCTCCCGGCGATCGGGTACCCAGTCACCGGAGTGGTCGAGGATCATCGGCGTGTGCGTGCCGTCGAGCTCGACGCGATCCCGGCCGCGGTGAGCGCCGTAGCGGTAGTAGACGACGCCGCTCTCGCCGAATCGCCGATCAGTCAGCACATAGGGCCCTGTCATGCCCTTGAGATCATCGGCCAACTGCTCCATGATCGAGCGCGCCTGGTCCGCTGAACGTGGGTAGAGCGTGCAGACCTTGCCCGCCTGAGTCCGAGGACCATGCTTGTGGTGCATGAGCATGTAGAAGAGCGACCCGCTCAGATGCTTGAAGGGGACACCGGCTGCTCCGCAGCGATCGGCGACCACGTCGATGGTCTGCGAGGCATTGGCCAGCGTCGCGCTGATGTGGATCTTCCATCCTGGGTGGGAGCCCACTGGGGAATCGTCGGGTACCCAGCTGCACCATGGACCATCGGCATCCGACGACCACCCGGGTAGGGCGTGACGTGGACGCCACGGCTCCGCCGAGTCATCGGCGCTGAGGGGAAGGTAGAAGTCCGGGTGAGCCAGTTCGTATCCCCACTCAACCATGTCCGATGGTCGCCTTTCGATCGTCTGCGAGGTGGCGCTCCCCTCGTCGGGGTGCCGAAGAAGCCGCGGCGAAGGCCGCATGAATTGCCATGAGGCCTCGGTCAGAGGCCCGCGATTCCGCTGCCCGGCGCAGGTGCACCGGGCAGCGGACCACGCTCCGCGTTCATGGCACGGAGCGACGAATCAGCGGAACCGACGCCGGTACCTGTGGTAGCAGTCGCCATAGAGACTGACCCAGCTGTCCAATCCGAACAGCGCCTCGGCGCCCTGAGGCTCCTCCGGCTCCTGCTCCTGCAGAGCGATAATCTCGTCCATCACTTTCCTTCCTCTGTGGTGCCCCGAATGGGGCATGTGTTCCGAGAGCGGTCACACCCTGACCGCCTCATTCCCCTCCGCGGAGGGGAAGCCTTGTGTCTGTCCCTCGGTAATGCGCAGCGCGGCGACCAGGTGCGCGTAGAGCGAGTCCCTGGCCAGCAGTTCGGCATGGTGACCTCGATCGCGCACCCTGCCCCGATCCATGACGACGATCTGGTCGGCGTCGATCACCGTCGACAGTCGATGGGCGATCGTGAGAACGAGCCCCGACTCCGCGCACCGCGCGACGACTCCGCTGATCGCGCGCTCCGTGATGGCATCCAGCTGGGCCGTCGGCTCGTCCAGCAACAACACCGGCGGCGGTCTGAGGAGCACACGCGCGAGCCCCAGACGCTGCCGTTCGCCTCCTGAGAGCGCGGTGGAACTCACCTCGGCGTCTAACCCGCCGGGCGTCCTGTCGACCCAATCGAGCAGGCGGACCTGGTGCAGCACCTCCCGTAGTTCGTCATCGCTTGCGCCGGGCGTGCGCAGCAGGAGGTTGTCTCTGACGGTGCCGGGCACCAAGGGGCTGTCCTGTTCGGCATAGGCGATCCGCGCGCGAATCGCCTCCAGCGAGAGCACGGGGTACGGCAAGCCGTTCATGCGTACCTCCCCCTCCGCGGGGTCCAACAGCCCGAGCAGGACCGAGACCACTGTCGTCTTGCCAGCTCCGGAAGGCCCGACCAGAGCGATCTGACCGCGCTCAGGGAAGTCGCAGTCGAAGACGGACAACGCAGGCGTCACCGCATCGGGATACCGAACGGTCACACCGCGCATCGAGAGTGTGGTCCCTGTCGGTTCCACCCCGTGAGACCGCTCCACCGGCAAGCCGGTCACCTCGGCGATCCGGCTCGCAGCCGCGCGTCCCGCGGAGAGCGCGGCGATGTCCCGGCTGAGGTCACTCACCGGCTGGATCAAAGCGACCACGTAGAGCAGGAACGCGACCAGTGACGAGACGCCCAATGCACCATCCGCCACCCGCCAGGCGCCGACGCCCAGAACCGCCACGAGTGTCAGTTGCACACCCGTCGACACGATCGTCAGCCCTGCTGACTCAAGCCAGACGGCGCGCACCGCGAAGCGATTCGCCGCTGTCGCCTCGGTCGAGATCGTGGCGCGGACGCGATCGGTGGCGTTGCTGACCTTGATGCTTCGGACGGCGCGGACCGCGCCTTCCAGGATCGTGCCCAAGCGCGCGACAGCCGCCTGCGCATTCTCATAGGCGGTGCGAAGCGGCCGCAGAGTCAGGCCCACCAGCAGCCCGAGGGCTAACAGGGTCAGTAAGGCAGTCAGCAGCAGCACCCAATCCAGCACCGCCATCAACACCACCGCGCCGATCACCGTGATCGTGCTGGAGAACACGCCGACGAGGGCCGGGCCGGCCGCATCGCGCAACAGCTGAGGATCGTTGGTGACCCGCGCGACCAGCTCACCGCTGGAATAGCGATTCAACGCGTTCACTCGGGCGGCGAGCACCCGGTCCACCATCGACATCCGCGCGGTCCGCACCACGTTCTCCGAGACACGCGCGAGGACGATGCGCTGAGCCAGACCGACGAGGAGGCCGAGTCCGACGACGGCTGCCAACACGATCACCGGGCCCACGAGACTGGAGACATCGTCCGCCCGGTCGATCGTGACCTTGGTCGCCCACGGGACGAGCAGACCGGATGCGGCGGCGACCAACCCCAGGAGCGCGGCCGCCAGCAACGCCCGTCGGTGCGGCTTGATCCAGGGTGCGAGGTAGCCGAGGGTCCGCATCAGCCGAACATCTTCCGTTCATGGCGCGAGAGCCATCGCACTGCGTCGAGACGTCTCACCGTGGCGACTGAGACATGCATCTTGACGGTCGTCCTCTCACGCCTTCACCCTGCGAGACTGTGCTGACCGATTCATGCTCCCTGGAGTCCTCGGGACTCTCCACCCGTATTCCTACGGGTCTTCTGACCCGACAGGAGGTCCTTCGGCCGGACTGTTTCTTGTACGCTCGCTGGTGCCGATGACCGACCCGGCGACAACTAGCATGAGCGCCATGTTGCTCACGTCGGCCTACCCGATCCGCCAGCATCGTCTGTCCAATGGACTGCGTATCGTGGTCTCGCCCGACCACACCGCACCGATCGCGGCCGTCAACCTCGGATATGACGTCGGATCCCGTCACGAGCGACCGGGCCTCACGGGCTTTGCCCACCTCTTCGAGCATCTGATGTTCCAGGGCTCGGCGAATGTAGGCCCCGGTGAGCACCTGCAACTCCTTCAACAGGCCGGAGCCGACCTCAACGCGACCACCGGATTCGACCGCACCACCTATTTCGAGACACTGCCGAAGGGCGGCCTGGAACTCGCCCTCTGGTTGGAAGCCGACCGGATGGCCGGCCTCGCCGTCACCGAGGAGGGCTTCGGGACACAGCGGAGCGTGATCAAGGAGGAGAAACGGCAACGCTACGACAACGTCCCCTACGGCAACACGACCGAGCGCCTGCTGGCGCTTCTCTTCGAGCCCACCCACCCCTACGCCCACCCCGTCATCGGATCGATGACCGATCTCGACGCCGCCTCGCTGTCCGAGGTACAGGAGTTCCACGCTCGGTACTACGTCCCGGCGAACGCCGTGCTGACCATCGTCGGAAGCGTCGACCCTGAGCATGCCTTCGCCCTGGCCGAAGCTCACTTCGGACCTCTCCCGCACACTGCGCCGCCATCGCCCCTGTGGACGCCGGCCGAGCCTGCTCTCACCGGAGTTCCACGCGATGAAGCGGTGTCTGGAGGACCGGCCGACGCCGTGCACTTCGGCTACCGTCTGCCTCAACGCGGGAGCGAGGAGTTCGACGCCGCCGATCTGGTCTCGACCATCCTCGGCCAGGGAAGAGGCTCGCGTCTCCACCGTCGCCTGGTGCGTGGGGACGAGATCGCCGAATCAGCCGGTGCCTCGACCTTGGGCCTCATCGGCGGTACGAGTCTCGGCTTCGTCCACGCCCGCTGCCGCGATCAGGTCTCCCCCGCACACATCGAGGACATCATGATCGCCGAGATCGAGGATCTGATCGCCGAGGGACCGACGGACGCGGAGGTGGAACGCGCGAAGGCCGCCTTCGCGCGGCGGTGGCTGCAGGAGCTCTCCCGGATGGACTCGCGGGCCGATCAGATCACCGGTTTCGCCCTCGGCGAATCCGATCCAGCCCTCGTGAACAGCCGGATCCAGGTCATCGAGGCGATCGAGAACGGGCAGATCGCCGCTGCCGCCGCGCACTTTCACCCGGATCGTCGAGCAGTCCTCACCTACCGTCAGGAGCAGCCGTGACGATCACTGCACGCCCCGACATCATCGATCCGGAACCATGGCGTTTTCCGCAACCGACCAGTCGCCGACTCAGCAATGGCATGGAGCTGGTCCTGTACGACCTGCCTGGCCAGCATGTCATCTCCGCCACCCTCGTCCTGGCCCAAGATCTCGCGACCGAACCTGCGGAGAAGGAGGGGGTCACCACGCTCCTGGCCCGTCTCCTGTTCGAGGGCACCGTCACCCATCCGGGTGGACGGTTGGCCGAAGCGCTGGAGAGCTGCGGAGCGACGATGGGCCAGCAGGTCAGCCTCTATGGAATGCGGGTCACGATGGACGCCCCGGCGACGCATCTCGCACCGGCGCTGTCGCTGATGGCCGAGGCGGTCCGCGAGCCGGATTGCGCCGAACCGGACGTGGCACGTCACCTGCGGCTCCGGCTCGCCGAGATCGCCCGCCTGAGGAAGAACTCGGCGGCGTTGGCCCACTACGAGTTCCAGCGGCGGGTGCTGGCTGAAACGGACCGAGCCAGCAGACCCATCGGCGGCAGCCCGTCCACGATCGGCGCTCTCACCGCGGACGACGTGCGAGAGCGGGCCGATGCGGTCCTGTCGCCAGAAGGGGCCACGATCGTGATCGGCGGGGATATCGAGAATCACGAGGCACTGCTGGCATTGGTGGACTCGTGCTTCGGATCGTGGGTCAGGCCGGTCGAGCATGTCGCGCCCCCTCCTCTGCATCCGGGCAAGCCGGGCGTCACCGTCATCGATCGGCCCGGCGCTGTCCAAGCGGATGTGCGGATCGGGGGTTGGAGCATCGACCGCACCGACCCCCGATGGCCCGAGCTTCGTATTGCCGGCCACATCATGGGCGGGACCTTCACCTCTCGCCTGAATTCGGTTCTCCGCGAAGAGCGAGGCCTGACCTACGGGATTCAACTAGGCCTCGATCCACAGCGTGAGGGTGGGACCTGGGCGGCCGGCGGGTCGTTCCGCAGCGCTGACATCGGGTGCGCCATCACGCTCCTCCACGACCTGCTGCGGATCGACACCGCGCCCTTCACCCCCGAGGAGGTGGGGTCCGCCCAGCGACATCTGATCAGCACCGCTCCGTTGCAGTTCGCCACCGCCGGCGGAGTCGTCGACCGATCGACCCTGCAGATCCTTCTCGGGCTGCCCCATGACCACCTCGACCAGGAACAAGAGGCGTTGAGGTCCGTCAATGCCGAGGCTGCCACGCGGGCCTACAGCGAGATCATCGACACCGATCGATTGACCTGTGTCATCGTCGGCGATGCCCACGCAGTCGTTCCGCAGCTCATCGACGCCGGTTTCGTTCCCGACGTGGTCACCGCGCGCGGCCCCGGAGAGACCGGCCAGCCACCAGGCCGGTAGCGCACGGTGCTGTGACGTGGGCCGCATGGCACCTCCAAGGGCTCCCGAACGACTGTGTTAATGTCATGGATCGTCTGCGGGCATGAGCCCGCGGCACCGTCGGGACGCGCCGAGCGAGGAGACTCGCCATGACGCGCATATCGGCCCGCTCCGCGCCACCTCGGCGCC
>JAEZEJ010000007.1 GCA_023417775.1 Actinomycetes bacterium
GCCCCGGACTCTCAGGAGTCCGGGGCCGTCGTCTGGAGCCGTGTGTCAGGCGAAATTCTCGCCCGCGGCGGCCTTGTCGAGCAGCAGCTTCGGCGGTGCGAAGCGGTCGCCGTATTGCTCGGCCAGCTGCTGCGCCCGCTCGGTGAACGCCTGGATGCCGATGCGTCCGTCCGCGGCCTCGTAGCCATTGGCGTACTGCAGCGCACCGCCGTGCAGGGGCGGGAAGCCGATGCCGAAGATCGAGCCGATATTGGCGTCGGCGACCGTGCGCAGGACGCCCTCCTCCAGGCAACGGATCGTCTCGAGGCTCATGATGAACAGCAGCCGCTCCTGGATGTCCTCGACCGGGAGGTCGACGTCCTCCTTGACGAACAGGTCCCACAGGCCCGACCAGAGGTACTTCTTGCCGTCCTCGGGGTACTCGTAGAAGCCCGCGCCGGCGGCCTTGCCCTTGCGGCCCGAATCGACGAGCTTGTTGACCACGTCCATCGCGGGGCTGTCCGGGAAGGCCTTGCCGTCGTCCTCGGCAGCCTTCTTGGCCTCGGCGTTGATCTTCTGCGGCAGCGTCAGCGAGACCTCGTCGATCATCGCGAGCGGCTGTCCGGGGAAGCCGGCGAGTGAGGCGGCGCGCTCGATGCGGACCGGATTGACGCCCTCGCCGAGCAGCTGGGCACCCTCCATCACGAGCGTGCCGAAGACCCGCGAGGTGAAGAAGCCGCGGCTGTCGTTGACGACGATCGGCGTCTTCTTGATCTGCTTGGTGTAGTCGATCGCGCGGGCGATGGCCTCATCGGAGGTCTTCTCCCCTACGATGATCTCCACCAGCGGCATCTTGTCCACCGGGCTGAAGAAGTGGATGCCGATGAAGTCCTCGGGGCGCTTCACGCCCTGCGCGAGCAGGGTGATGGGCAGGGTCGAGGTATTGGAGCCGAGCAGCGCATCGGGCTTGACGACCGGCTCGAGATCGCCGAAGACCGAGTGCTTGAGCTCGACCGACTCGAAGACGGCCTCGACCACGAAGTCGCAGCCCTCGAGGTCGGCGTAGTCGGCGGTCGGGGTGATGCGGGCGAGCACCTCGTCAGCGGCCTCCTGCGTCATCCGGCCCCGCGAGACGGCCTTGTCGAGCAGGTTCTTGCTGTAGGCCTTGCCCTTGTCGGCGGCCTCCTGCGAGACATCCTTGAGCACGACCTCGATGCCGACCTTGGCCGAGACATAGGCGATGCCGGCGCCCATCATGCCAGCGCCGAGGATGGCCAGCTTGGCGGCCTTCGTCTTCTCGATGCCGTCCGGCCGCGACTTGCCGGCGTTGATGGCGCCGAGGTCGAAGAAGAAGGCCTGGGTCATGTTCTTGAACTGCTGGCCGACGAGCAGCCCCACGAGATAGCGCGACTCGATCCGGCTGGCGGTGTCGAAGTCCACCTGTGCGCCCTCGACCGCGGCCGACATGATCGCCTTCGGCGCCTTGTAGTCCGCGCCCTTGACCTGCTTGCGCAGATTCGAGGGGAAGCTCGGCAGGAAGGCCGCGAGCTTGGGATTGGACGGGGCGCCACCGGGGATCTTGAAGCCGCGGGCATCCCACGGCTGGATAGCCGCCTCTGGGTTGCCGGCGTTCTCGTTCACCCAACGACGCGCCGCATCCAGCAGGTCATCGGCCGGGACGACCTCATCGACGAGGCCGATGCTGAGCGCCTTCTCGGGCTTGTTGCGCTGCCCCTGGACGAGCACCTTCATGAGCGCGTCCTGGATGCCGAACATGCGCACGGTGCGGGTCACGCCGCCACCGCCGGGCAGCAGGCCGAGGGTCGCCTCGGGCAGACCGATCTCGTAGCGGCCCTCCGCGGCGATGCGGTGGTGGCAGGCGAGGGCGATCTCCAGGCCGCCGCCGAGCGCGGCGCCGTTGATGGCCGCGACGACGGGCTTGCCGATCGTCTCGAGCCTGCGCAGCGTCGCCTTGATCGACTCGACATTGGTGAAGAGCGCCTCGGCGTCCTGCGGCTTCGCTCGGGTCATGAGCTTGAGGTCGCCGCCGGCGAAGAAGGTCTGCTTCGCGCTGGTGATGATGACGCCCTTGATCGCATCGCCATCGGCGGCGATCTCGGAGGCGAGACGATCGATCGCGGCCTCCATGGAGGCGCGGTAGGTCTCGTTCATCGTGTTGGCGTTCTGGTGGGGATCGTCGATGGTGAGGGTGACGATCCCATCGGCCACGTCGTAGCGGACCGCGTCAGTACTGGTCATGCGAGTTCTCCTGTGAAGTCGGTCCGGCGCTCAGATGCGCTCGACGATCGTGGCGATGCCCATGCCGCCGCCGATGCACAGCGTGGCCATGCCGTAGCGCTTCTGGCGGCGCTCGAGCTCGTCGACGAGGGTGCCGAGGATCATGGCGCCCGTGGCACCCAGCGGGTGACCCATCGCGATGGCGCCGCCGTTGACATTGGTCTGATCGTGCGGGTAGTCGCCGAGGTCGCGCATGAGCTTCATCGCGACTGCGGCGAAGGCCTCGTTGATCTCGATGAGGTCGATGTCCTCGATCGTCAGGCCGGCCTTGTCGAGGGCCTTCTGGCAGGCGGGCCCGGGGCCCGTCAGCATGATCGTGGGCTCCGAGCCGATCACGGCGGTGGAGACGATGCGGGCACGCGGGGTGAGCCCGTGCCTCTGGCCGGCGGCCTCGTTGCCGAGCATGACGAGCGCGGCGCCGTCGACGATGCCGGAGCTGTTGCCCGCGTGGTGCACATGCTCGATCCGCTCGACGTCGACGTACTTCTGCAGCGCCACTGCGTCGAAGCCGCCGAGGTCGCCGATGTCGACGAAGGAGGGCTTGAGGCCCGAGAGCGATTCGAGCGTGGTGCCCTCGCGGACGAACTCGTCGTGGTCGAGCACGGTCAGCCCGTTGTTGTCCTTGACGGGGATGACCGAGTTCTTGAAGTAGCCGTTGGCGATCGCCTTGGCGGCGCGGGCCTGCGACTCCACGGCGAAGGTGTCGACATCCTCGCGGCTGTACCCCTCGATGGTGGCGATGAGGTCGGCGCCGATGCCCTGCGGTACGAAGTCGGTCTGGAAGGAGGTGCGCGGGTCCATCGCCCAGGCGCCGCCGTCGGAGGCCATCGGCACGCGGCTCATCGACTCGACGCCGCCGGCGATGATGAGGTCCTCCCAGCCGGACTTGACGCGCGCGGCTGCCTGGTTGACGGCCTCCAGGCCCGAGGCGCAGAAGCGGTTGAGCTGCACGCCGGCGGTCTCCTGAGCGAAACCGGAGGCCAGCACCGCGGTGCGCGCGATATCGGCGCCCTGATCGCCGACCGGGGAGACGACGCCCAAGATGACATCGTCGACCTGATGCGGGTCCAGGGAGGAGTTGCGTGTCTGGACCTCGTCCAGCAGGCCCGTCACGAGATCGATGGGCTTGATCTCGTGCAGCGAGCCGTTCTTCTTGCCCTTGCCACGCGGTGTGCGGATGGCGTCGTAGACGAATGCTTCGGTCATGACCGTCCTCGTTTGCGGATAGAGACACTGGCGCCACCTGCCTGGTGTGCGCCGCTGTCCTCGATTGTGACACCATTACTGTCAGAGTGGTAGCGCCGGGGTGAGCGAAGTGGAGAGCATGAGATGGCCGAGGTCGATCCGACGGAGAATCTGAGCGTCGAGCAGCTGGCATCCCGCGTGGGGATGACGGTGCGCACAGTGCGCTTCTACGCCGGGCGCGGGCTGATCCCCTCGCCGCGTCGCGAGGGACGGCACGTCTTCTACGGCCCCGACCATCTCGCCCGACTGGAGCTGGTGCGCGAGCTGCAGGCCCACGGGTTCACCCTCGCGGCGATCGAGGGCTATCTGGAAAAGATCCCCGCGGACGCATCGCCCGCACAGGTGGCCTTGCACCGTACGCTGCTCGCGCCGTGGAATCCCGAGCTGCCCGAGACGCTCACCCGCGAGCAGCTGGTCAAGCGTGCCGGGCACGAGCTCACCGATGACGACCTGGAGCTGTTCGCCGCCCTCGGGGTCATCGAGCCGACCCCGGTGGAGGATGTCTTCAGCGTCGCCACCGCGCACCTCGGCGTCGGAGTCGGGCTGCTGGAGATCGGGATGCCCCTGGAGGCGGCCCACGACGCGCGGCGGATCTTCACCGATCACGGCACCCAGGTCGCCGAGGAGCTGACCGAGCTGTTCAAGCGCGCGGTCTGGCCGCACATCAAGCAGTCGGGGCAGACCGCCGAGGCCACTGCGGTGATCGAGCGCTTCAAGCCATTGACGATCGCCGCCCTCGTGACGGCCTATGAGCAGGCCGTCGACGAGATGAAGCGCGAGGCCGTCCGCCGCCGCTAGACGCACCACCCGACACCCGACACCCGTCGGCCACGGTGTTGGCTCCGAGCAGAAGGACGTTTTCCACATGGCTGAATGGGTGACAGCGATCGGAACTCTGCTCGCCTTTGCATGGGCCTTGTTCCTGTATGGCCGGAGTATCCGCGACCGTCGGGAGACGACAGCGCGAAGGGTTTATCCGCTGAGCCACGGATTCGGGAGCGTCCAATCCGGCAAACCCGCCGAGTTCGATGCCACCGTGCACAGCATCTTCGTCCACGAAGATGTTCAACATGAGGGCTACCTCGTCCGCTCACCAGCTATCATCAACCCGGATCGCTCGACGATCGTTCCAAGAGAGACGGTTCTCGCATACACCGCCTCTGTGGTCAACGGCAGTGACGAACCCATCTCAACGGTGAAGTTTGAAGTAACCACGCTCGGCGGGTTCAAACTCAAAGGCTTTTCGGAGATCGTTCCCTTCGTCTACCCCGATGAGACGAAGTCGGTGATGTTGCTCATACCGCACTTCAAAGACGACGACGGCCACGCCGTCACGATGCTGGGACTGACAGTCAGCATTCGCTTCTCCGACTCATCCGGACGACGGTGGCGACGAGTAGCGGGAGCACCTGTGAAAGCGGTCGAAAATGAGTGGTTCGACGGTCGGCAGTCACGCTCATTTCGCAACGACCTGAAGCGAGTACGCCGGAAGAATACCCGCAAGATGAAGAAGGTTGGCCGCTACTTCTGGCCGAAGAAGAACAAGAATAAGTAGAGCTGCTCTCCCATCGGCAGACGGCTCGTGAAGGGGAGTACCGGGGAAGTCAGTCAGGACCGCGACACACCGGCCCGCGCTGCGAGTGTCTGCTGGCTGAGCCCCAGCGCGGTCCGGGCGCCAGCCCGACAACACGGGCCCGGACTACCTCCAGAGCCGCTCGATAGGGAGTGAGTGGATGCGGTCATCCGCTTCGTAGCCCACCTGGCCGAGATGGAAGACGACACCCGCAGCGAAGGCAGTTCCGAGCCGATCCCGCAGCTTTCGTAGCCCTGCGAACTGTCTTCCTTCGACCCGCTCCCCCGCCTTGACCTCGATGCCGACGACAGTCCCGTCGTGACGCTCGAGAACAAGGTCGACCTCGTCATCATCGCGCGTGCGCCAGTGACCGGCGGAAACCAGCGAGTCCATCCAGGTCGTCTGCCGGATCACCTCCTGCACGACGAACGATTCCAGCAGGTGTCCGAACTCTGTCATCGACGATGGGTCGAGACGCTGCAATTTCTCGCTGGTCAGCCGGAGCAGATGCGCACCGGCACCAGAGTCGACGACATGCACTTTCGGTGCGGACACGCTCCGCGACGACACGGTGGTGCCCCATGCCGGCAGCGCGTGAATCAGGAACAGCGACTCCAGTAGTTCGATATATGCAGTTGCCGTGTCTCGCGATACCTCCAACCCTTGGGCGATCCTATTCACATTGAGCAACCCGGCCGTCTGGCCGACGACCCGCGTGAGGATGTGTCGCAGGTCGGACTTGCGATGGATGCGTCGGATCTCTCCAGCGTCTCGTTCCAATGACTGCCGAATATGTCCTTGTAGCCAGCGGTCGCGGGCGTCAGTGGAACTCGCGGAGATCGCGAGCGGCATGCCTCCGCGCATCACCCGGCCGATATAGTCTGCTCGCGTCGTCTTCGCAGGTATCGCCGTGTGGGGGATGTCTGACTCGAAGGCACGCCCGATGAAGTGGTTATCGGTGCCGTCGATCTCGGTCTGCGTGAACGGCATGACCGGGAGCCGCTGAATACGACCCGTGAGCGCCTGGGTGCCCTTCGGCAGAGAGTCATAGCTCGCCGAACCAGCGAGGACGAACATACCCGGGCGGGTATCCCGATTCAGGCGCGCCTTGATCGCGTCAAGCAATGAGGGCGCACGCTGGTACTCGTCGATGAGCACAGGTGATGCGCTGCTGACGAGTGCGGTCTCGTTCTGCTGCGCAAGCAGCCGGAACTGGGCCTCGTCGAGGTCGAAGATCGTCTGCTCCTCAGACAGAGCGAGCTCAGCGAGGAGTGTGGACTTGCCGACGCTCCTCGGTCCTTCGAGCAGCAGCACCGGCGTCTCCTCGAGACGTTGACGAAGCACTGGGCTCAGGCGGCGTGAGATCAGTTCGGCCATGCCCTGATCCTACAGTGGATTCGGAATCAGCCGCACTATATTCTCGGATCTAGCCGCACTATATTCTCGGATCTAGCCGACGGTGATAGTGACAACCAGCCGGACTCCCTCGGTGATCGCCCGGAGCATGAGAGTCGAGTCAGGCCGGACGGGCCCAGGCGATGTGGGAGCAGTCGAGTCCGGGGGCGGTGACCAGCACCCGGTCCACGTCCATCGAGTGCCCGAGGGGGTCGCTGGGGACGGCGTCCCACGCGACGATCTCGCATCCTGATGCCGCGGCGAGCTGGAGGTCCGTCGCATCGACGGCGAACCATGGCCGTGGATTCACTCCTATCTACCCGAGGAGTACGGAGTATTCTTCGAGAGCCGCGATATGAGTCATGAATCACTCCATTCGGTACTCAACGAGAATGGGGTTGTCGTGGTCGGTGCGCG
This sequence comes from Actinomycetes bacterium, assembly GCA_023417775.1. Lineage (GTDB taxonomy): Bacteria > Actinomycetota > Actinomycetes > Propionibacteriales > Nocardioidaceae > Aeromicrobium. Next base: position 6,908 of record JAEZEJ010000007.1, read on the forward strand.
TCGATCGGCCGAGATGATGTCCGCGGATGATCCGGCGATTCGGTCCTCATGACCCTCACCTCGTTGAGCTTCGACCCTTATCGGCAGCCCGTCGAGGCCTTACCGCCTATCACCGCGGAAATCGCAGCAGACTCGAGTTCACGATCGGTGAATACCCTGCGATATTGCACAGGTTTATCACGCCCCGTACAGTGACGATGTGGCCAAGAAGACAATCGAGAAGTTCTACTCCGATATCAGCGGTGAAGAGATCGACAACAGCACCCCGACGCTCACCTTCGCGTTCGACGGGGCGACCTATGAGATCGACGTGACCGATGCTGAGAAGTCGGAGATCGAAAAGGTCCTCGCCCCGTATATCCGGGCAGGACGAAAGGCGACCGGAGCGAGCGTCCGCCGCCGCACCCGGCGCTCCGGCAGCTCGACCTCGGACTCCCCGGCCAAGCAGGTCCGCACCTGGGCCAAGGAACAGGGCATCGACGTCCCCACCCGGGGACGCATCCCCTCCGATGTGCTCGACAAGTACAACGCCGCTCACTGAGCCTTCCCCCTGCGATGCCCCGGCCCGATGGGCCGGGGCATCGTCGCGTCAGGGCGACTCCACCTCCGGGATCAACACCGTGGCGAGACTGAGCCGGCGGCGCCCGTCCCCGGGGTCGGACAGATAGGGCGCGAGGAGTTCGGCGAGTCCCGCCTGGATCGTCGCGAGATCGTCGGTGGTCACGTAGAGGGGGCCACGCCCGAAGCCGAGGAAGTCACGTAGCTCGGCATCACCGCTGTCGAGGAAGCGATCGAAGTCGCCGGCCAGATCACCGAGGAAGGTGAGGAAGGCCGCTCGCAGCTGCGCGTCGCTCATCGTCCGCAGCTCGGCCTGGTCGATGTGCGCCATCCGCTCGCCCAGAGCGAGGGTGCGCTCGACCGCGCCGCGCACGCGGCGCTCCTCCACCACGACGAGGACCTCGGCCTCGATCAGCGCGGCGACGTGGCGGTAGAGGGTCGCCTGCGTGACGTCCGGGAGCGCGTCGCGTAGTTGCGCGGTGGTCAGCGTGCGACCGCCGAGCTGCTGGACGATCCGCAGCCGCACCGGGTGCAGCACGACATCGGCGATCGGGCCGTCCTTCGGCATCGAGCCTCCTCAACCGTTCTCACTGTGATAATGTTCGCAGGGTCATGTCCATGCTAACGATCCAGGAGTTCCCATGACGCACGTGGTTTTCGACCGGGACGGGCTCACGGTCCACTTCCCGAGCTGGGAACGGCTCATGGCGGGCAGAGCGACCCTCACCGCCGCACCCGAGGCGATCACCGGGGCCAGCGCGGAGGCCGGGTGGTCCTATGAGGTGCTCGGTTACCGATCCGGTCTCGTCGTCTCGGGATACCGGAAGGTCGGCGTCTTCACTCATCCCTCCGGCACCAGACGGCTCGTGTCGATGAAGCGGGGGATGCCCCTACTACGGGTCGACGTCCGCCGCGAGATCACGGGCTTCGACCAGCTCCTGCTCAGCACCCCCGATGCCGGCACCATCGCTCGCCGCATCGAGGCGGTGACGACCCCATGAGCACCCCCGCCATCGACGTCTCCGGGCTGACGAAGAGCTTCGGCTCCTTCGAGGCCGTCCACGATGTCACGTTCACCGCCGAGCCGGGACGGGTCACGGGCTTCCTGGGGCCGAACGGGGCGGGCAAGTCGACCACACTGCGCATGCTGCTCGGCCTGATCCGCCCGGACGCCGGGACGGCGCTCGTCGACGGGAGGTTCTATCGCGATCTGCCGTCGCCCGCCCGCACGGTCGGCGCCGTCATCGACATCGCGGCAGCGCATCCGAGCATGACCGCTCGCGACCACCTGCGGACGGCCTGTGCGCTCAGCGGGTTGCCGGCCGAACGCATCGACGAGGTCCTCGCGACCGTGGGAGCCGAGGACTTCTCCGATCGCCGTATCGGCGCCTTCTCGACGGGCATGCGCCAGCGCCTGTCGCTCGCGACGGCGCTGCTGGGCGAGCCGGAGATCCTCGTCCTCGACGAACCCTCCAATGGCCTCGACCCCTTCGGCATCGCATGGATGCGGGGCTTCCTACGGGATTTCGTCGCCGACGGCCGGACCGTCCTGCTGTCCAGCCACGTGCTCAGCGAGGTCCAGCACACCATCGACGATGTGGTGGTGATCGACCGCGGCCGGATCCGTTGGCGCGGGAGGGTCGACGAGCTGCCGGAGGACCAGGATCTCGAGACGGCCTTCCTCTCGATCCTCGACGAAGGAGCCCGCCGATGACGGCCTTCCGGGGCGAGCTCGTCCGGCTGCTCGCGACACGGCTTCCGCTGTGGACGTTGATCGCCGCCGTCCTGTGCGGCGGTGGTCTGAGCGGGCTTCTGGCGATCACCGGCCCGGAGAACGCGACTCCCCCGATGCCGGGCATCGACACGCCCGAGGGGGCCGGGATCGTCGTCGGGATGGGTGCGGTGACACTCTTCGTCCCCGCACTGCTCGGCACGATCGCCGTCACCGGCGAGTACCGGCACCGGACCATCGGCACGACCTTCCTCGCCGTACCGCGGCGCGGCCGCGTGCTCGGCGCGAAGCTCGCGGTCTACACACTGCTCGGGATTCTGTACGGTGTCGTCGCCTCGGTGTCGTCCGGCCTGGTCCTCGTCGCGTCCGCAGCCGCGCGGGGCATCGAGCTGGGCACGCCCACGGGCGAACTCCTCACGATCCTGGCCCAGCTCGCCGTGGCCTCGGCCGTCTACATGGTGCTCGGCGTCGCGATCGGCGCCCTCGCACGGCACCAGCTGCTGGCGATCGGAGCCGTCCTGGGCTACTTCTACTTCCTGGAGTACCTGCTGATGCTGCTCCCCGGCGTCAACGCGCTGTACCCCTTCCTGCCCGGCGGGGCGACCGCGTCGCTCACCCGCTTCACCTTCCTCGCCGATGCGCTGGCCGATCAGACGACCAGCGGCGCCGCGGCCCTCGCCTCGCCCCTGCTCGGGGCGGCGATCCTGGTGGGGTACGCGCTGGTGGCGGCCGGGATCGCCATCCTGGTGCCGCTGAGGCGCGACCTGGCCTGAGTCTCGTCCGCATCCACTACGCTGACCGGGTGGTGAACCCCCGACCATCGCTGACCGTGGGCCTCGGTGTCGCACTCCTCGCCGTCGGGGTGGGCGTCCTGGTCCTCCTCGCGCTCCGGCCTACCCCGGCTCCCGAGAACGCCGGTGCCGGTGTGACCTCGCAGTCGACCCCGGCAGACACGCCCCGTGCGACGACGCCGGCTCCGGCCGGCGGCACCGACATCGTCTTCATCGGCGACGATCACCTGGAGGACTGGGCCGGCGAGGCCGCGACGGAGCTCGGCGCGGAGGCGCGGATCGAGTCCGGCGTGACGCTCTTCGAGGACACCACGGTGGCCGACGCGCTGGAGGGCCCCGCACCCGATCTCGTGGTGCTCAGCATCGGCACCGCCGATGTCGTGTGGGCCGATGACTTCGCCTTCGGCCTCGCGCAGGCCCTCGACGAGATCGAGACGGCCTGGCCCGCGTCCACCATCGTGCTCATGCGGCCGGCGTGGGAGGACCCCGATGACCTGCAGACCGAGAAGATCGAGGGCGTCGAGCAGGCCGCCCAAGCCCGGGAGCTGACCTATCTGGACGCCCCGCCCGAGGCCGGCGCGTTCCTCGAGGCCTGGAACTCCGCCGGCCTTTAGGGCGTGTCAGACGGACTCGTCGGTCTTCTGCCGGCGCGCCTTCTTGTCCCTTTTGCGCTCGGCCCGCGAACCGGGCTGTGTCTCCGGACCGTAGCCATACCCATAGCCGTACCCATAGCCATAGCCGTACCCACCGGAGCGGCGCTTGGGCTGCGGCGACATCGTGACGATCGCGCCGCACAGTCGGGCATCGACCGCGGCGAGCCGGTCGAGTGAGCTCGCGTACTGCTCGGTGGTGGTCGCCCCGTGCCGGATGATGACGAGCGCACCGTCGGTGACCGTGGCCAGCAGCGCCGCATCGGTGACCGGCAGCAGCGGCGGGGCGTCGATGAGGACGACATCGTACTCGGCGCGCACTCGCGCGAGCAGCTTGTGCATCTCGGCGGACTGCAGCAGCTCGGCCGGATTCGGGGGAACCCGCCCGGAGGCGAGGAAGTCGAAATTGGGCGAGATCGGCTGGATCGCATCGTCCATATCGATGCGGCCGAGCAGGATCGTGGTGACGCCGACCCCGGATTCGACGTTGAGGTACTGCGCGGCGCGCGGACGGCGCAGGTCGGCCTCGATGAGCAGCACCCGCTGGCCGCCGTCGGCGAGCATCTGGGCGAGATTGGTGGTGGTGCTGGACTTGCCCTCGCCGGGCAACGCCGAGCTGACCACATAGGCCTTGTGGTCGGCCCCCGGGTCGACGAAGGAGAGATTGGTGCGCAGCACCCGGAAGGCCTCCATCCGGGGATGGTGGCTGGGCAGTCCACGCAGCAGCGGCTGAGTGACGGCGTCCTTGTCGTAGAAGATGTTGCCGAGCAACGGGACATCCTGTCCGGACACGCCGGTGATGTCGTCGAGCGACCGGATCCGGTTGTCCAGCACCTCGCGGAGCACGGCGAGCCCGGCGCCCAGCAGGAGGCCCAGTACGAAGCCGAGGCCGAGATTGCGCACCGGCTGCGGGGAGACCGGCGACGAGGCGACGGTGGCGCGGTCGACGATCGAGGCCTTGACCGGAGCGTCGAGCTGGCCCTCGGGGGTCTCCAGCTCGCGGACGTAGTCGGCGAACACCTGGGCGACAGTCTGCGTCAGTTCCTGGGCCCGCTCGGCGGAGGGGTCCTGTACCGAGACCGAGAGCACGACGGTGTCGAGTTCGACGCTGGTGCTGATCTTGCTCATCAGCACGCTGGGGTCCTCGTCGAGGTTCAGTCGGTCGGCGACCCTGCGGGCGACCTCCTCACCCTTGATGAGGGTGGCATAGGACTTGACACGCTGCTGGGAGAACTGGCCGCCGGACTGGAGCTGCCCGTCGGTGGCCGTCGATGGAGTGGAGACGAACAACCGGGCCGTCGACTGGTACTGCGGTGTCGCGGTGATCGTCACCAAGGCGGCGATGGCGACCGTGAGCAGCGTCGTGACGGTGATGAGGACCCAGCGCTGGCGCAGAACGCGCAGGTAGTCCTTCAAATCCATGCGGAGGTGCCTCCCGAGAGATGGTCGATGCTGACTCACCCTATCCTTTCGCTACGCTCGCGCCATGACCTTCCGGGTGTTGACCGTGTGCACGGCCAATGTGTGCCGCTCTCCGCTCGCGGAGGCGCTGCTGCGCCACCGGCTCGATCCGGCCCGGTTCGCGGTCGAGAGCGCGGGTGTCCGGGCCCTCGACGGCGGACGCACGGACCCCCACGTGGTGCAGCTGCTGACCCGGCGCGGCATCGCCACCGCGGACCTCACGCCACGGCAGCTGACGCCGGAGATCGCGCGCCAGGCGGACCTGGTGCTGACGGCGACGCGGGACCATCGAGGTCAGGTGCTCGAGGTCTTCCCCGGTGCCCTGCGCCGCACCTTCACGCTGCTGGAGTTCGCCGCGCTGGCGGGACGGGCTGAGGGCGACGACGCGGCCGCTGTGGTGCGGGCGGCGGCGATGCTGCGCAGCGAGGGCCCTGCCGAGGTCGACATCGACGATCCCATCGGGCAGCCCGATGCGGTCCACGACGCCGTCGCCGCGCAGATCGAGGACGCCACGGCCGCCATCGCCGACCGTCTCGACCCTCAGATCGCTAGGCCATGAGCGCGAGACTGACGCTGTAGCCGTACTCGCCCGCCCTCGTGACCGCGATGTGCCGCCAGCCCTGACTCTGGGCGTAATGCCCGCCGACGACCTCGGCCCGGTTCTTCGCCATGATCGCGAGCAGACGGTGGCGTCCGACCCACTCGCCCGCGATGCTGTATCCGGCGATCGGTTCGAGGGCGATCTCGACAAGCTCGCCTCCCTGATCGGTATACCGGAGCCAGAAGTCGCCGGAGCCGTCCAGGTCCTGCCACCCTTGAGCTCGCCCCGGACTCGGGGGCACCTCACTGTGCGGCTCGACGAAGTCCACTCCCATCACACGCATCGCCCCGATTCTGCCCGAGGCCACGCCGACGCGCCCGGCGAGATGGCGACGGAGAAGCTCTAGGATCGACGGGTGACCAACCCCCTGCTTCCCCCCGCCGCACGCTCGGCTGGCCGCATCTTCCTCTGGGTCCTGGCCGCCGTCGCGATCATCGGGGTCCTGTGTGCGGTGTGGCTGGGGGTACGGGGTTATCTGGCCTATGGGCATCTACGTGATGCCGAGCAGACGGCCCGCGACATGCGCGAGCAGATCACCGATGCCGAGGCGACCACGGCGAATGCATCGGATCTGGCCGAGGACACCGCAGCCGCACACCGGCTGACCTCCGATCCGGTCTGGAGGGCCGCGGAACTGCTGCCCTGGGTGGGCGATCAGATGAACGCGGTCGCGGAGGCCACGGCGGCGGTCGACGATGTCGCATCGACCGCGCTGGAGCCGCTGATCGAGGTCGCCCAGGACTTCTCGGTGGACGATCTGCGCCCGACCGACGGACGCATCGATGTCAGTGGCCTCGCCGGATTGCACGATGTCGCGGTGACGAGCGCCGAGCGGGTCAGTGCGGCCACCGCGCGGGTCGATGCCATCGACCGTCGTCCCCTGCTGGGCCCGGTGGCCGAGCGGATCGATGGTCTCGCCGATCAGCTGCGCGCGGCCGGCACGGGGGCGGACGCGGTGAGTCGCGCCTCGGTCCTGGCCCCCGCGATGCTCGGGCAGGACGGCCCGCGGGAGTATCTGCTCGTCTTCCAGAACAATGCGGAGTGGCGCTCGCTGGGCGGCATCGTGGGAGCGACGGCGCTGCTGCGCACCGAGGGCGGTGCGCTGTCCCTGGAGGACCAGGCATCGTCGAGCGACTTCACCCGGTACGACGAGCCGGTCCTGCCACTCGACGAGGAGCTGCGGCAGATCTACCAGGATCAGCCCGCCCTGTGGATCCAGAACGTCACCCAGGTGCCGTCGTTCCCGTTGTCCGCGCGGCTGGCCCAGGCGATGTGGGAGCGAGAGAGGGGCGCACGAGTCGACGGTGTCATCGCCATCGACCCGGTGGTGCTCTCCTATCTGCTGGAGGCGACCGGCCCGATCTCGCTGCCGACCGGCGATGAGATCAACGCCGACAACGCCGTCTCCCTGCTGCTCAACGAGGTGTACCTGCGGTATGAGGACCCGGCGCAGCAGGACGAGTTCTTCCAGGCCACAGCAGCGGCGGTCTTCGATGCCGTGGCGAGCGGTAGCGCCGATCCGCGGGCCTTCCTGGATGCGCTGACACGCGCCACCAGCGAGCATCGCGTGTTGATCTGGAACGAGAACGAGGAGCATCAGGCCGTTCTCGATGGCACGGCATTGCAAGGGCTACTGCCGGTGACCGACGATCAGCGGACATCGTTCGCCGTGTATCTGAACGACGGCACGGCGTCGAAGATGAACTACTACTCGCGTCTGACGACAGGGGCGAGCTGGTGCACGAACGCGGCAGGCGAGGCCGAGGCGGTGCTCGAGGTGACGCTGCGCAACGACGCGCCCGCCGATGCCGCCTCGCTCCCCCGCTACATCACCGGCGGCGGTGTCGTCGTGCCGCCAGGCATGACGCGCACGGTCGCCTACCTGTATCTGCCCGAGGGCGCGGAGATCGTGTCGGCGACGGATTCGAGCGGTGCGGGCGTCGGTCGCGGCAGCGACAGCGGGCGTCAGGTGCTGACGTGGGAGACGAGCCTCGCCCCAGGTGAGGAGGCCTCGGCGAACGTGCGGGTGAGCGCCCCGTACACGAACCGGCTGGATGTGATGGCGACGCCGACGGTGAGCGGCGCGGCGCAGACGGCGGCTCCGAGCTGCGGCACCGTCGAGGCCGACTGACACCTCCGGCGGGCCGCGGGATCACGCCAGCCGCACGTCGAACGCGCTGCAGAGGCGATCATCGCCAGCGAGCACGTCGATGCGCGCGATCCGGTCACGGCCGAACTCGATCACGTAGATCGCGTGCACGACGCCCTCGGTGACGTAGGCAGCCGCCGGACGGCCGTCGATCCAGACGAGACGCGCCAGCTCCGCTCGGCCGGCGAACACCCGCGCGACCGCATCCGCACCGCGGACGCCGGCGACCAAGGAGGGCGCGCCATGATCTGCCCCGGCGGCGGCGAGGGCGACGGCATCGGCATCGCTGCGCAGCTCGATCTCGGGATCGAGCAGTTGCAGGAGGCCACCGAAGTTCCCCTGACGTGCGGCTTCGAGGAAGGCTACGATCGCGGTCTCCTGGCGGGAGCGGACCGCCGCGGTATCGACGTCGCGAAGGCGGGCGCGAGCCCGGGACGCGAGCTGCCGAGCGGCGGTCGGCGTCCGCTCGACGATCGGCGCTATATCGGCGTATCTGAGTCCGAAGACATCGTGGAGCACCAGCGCGAGGCGCTCGAGCGGGCCGAGCGCATCGAGCACCACCTGCATCGCAACCGCGAGATCGGCGGCGACCATCGCGGTCTCCGATGGATCCGCCTCGACGCCCAGCGGGACGTCGCCGGCTTCGTCCTCCCGCCGCCTGGCGTCTTGGCGGATCAAGTCGATGCACACGCGCGACACGACAGTCGTCAGCCAGGCGTCGAGGTTGTCGATCTCGTCGGTGTCGGCGCGCTGGAGACGGAGCCACGTCTCCTGCACGGCGTCATCGGCGCTCCATGGACTCCCGAGCGTGCGATAAGCGATCGCGTACAGCTTGGGGCGGTAGGAGACGAATCGGCTCGTCACATCGTCCAGCGTGTCCGACACTGCCGTCCCCTTCCGCGCCGCTTCGTCACATGTCGTCCGGCTCGAACGACTCCTGGGTGAATGACCGTCCGGTATCACCCGAAGGAGTCCCGATGACCATGTTCCCCCAACCTGAGGCCGACCAGCTGCGCAGTATCGTGCATGGGCGCGTCCTGCTGCCCGGCGATCCAGATTTCGACGAGCGGTGCCGCCCGTGGAATCTCGCTATCGAGCAGTTCCCGCGGGCCGTGGTGGAGGCGGCGGATGCGGGTGACATCGCACGCCTCCTGCAATTCGCGCATGCCCACGGGATCCCCGTCGCCACGCAGCCCAGCGGGCACGATGCGACGGGTCGGAGCACCGATGCGATCCTGCTCCGCACGACCCATCTCGATGCCGTCGACATCGATCCGGTCGCGAGGACGGCTCGGATCGGCGCGGGCGTCCGATCCGGTGACCTTCAGCGCGCCGCTGCCGTGCACGGCCTGACGGCCCTACCTGGCAGCTCGCCGGTCGTGAGCGTGACCGGGGCGGCCCTCGGCGGCGGCATCCTGGCCGCCGAGGTGGTGATGGCCGATGGCACAGCCCGCCGCGTCACCTCCGATGATGATCCAGAGTTGCTCTGGGCGCTGCGCGGAGGCGGCGGGGAGATCGCCGTGGTGACGGCGCTGGAGCTGCGTCTGCACTCGGTGCCGTCGGTCTTCGGCGGACGCCAGCTCTGGGCCGCGAGCGATCGGCACGATGTCGCCGAGGTCTATCTGCGGATGACGGAGGACGCACCCGATGCGCTCACCCTCTGGCTCGAGCTGCTCCACTTCCCGGGGGGCGAGCCGATGATCGCGATCGATTCCGTCTTCCTCGGCGATGAGGAGTCCGCCCGTGAGCTGATGAGGGAGACGGAGGATCTGCCCCGAGCGTTGAGCGACACTCGGGCGATGATGAGCGTGGCGGATCTAGGTGACATCACCGCGGAGCCCACCGCACCGGCACCAGGCCGGTCTCGTTGCGAGCTGCTCACCAGAGTGGACGCTCCGGCGCTCTCCGCGCTCCTGGACGAACCGATAGCGCCGCTCGTCACCGTTCAGGTCCGGCACCTTGGAGGGGCGCTGCGCGAGCGGAGCGACAGCCCGCACGGATCGCTCGCGGAGCCTTACGCCGTCTACATGTTCGGCGTGCCTGTCACATCCGAGCTTGCCGCGGCCATCGACCGTCGGCAGAAAGGCCTCGCCGAGGCGTTGCCGACCAGCGGCCGGAAGCCGATCACCTTCCTCGCCCCGGGCGAGGAGCTGTCAGCCGCGCTGCCTCCCGCGTCGCTGCGGCGGCTTCGGCTGCTCAAGGAGAAGCACGATCCGCAGCGGATCGTGCGGGGCAACGTGGCGCTGTCCGACTGAGCGACCGGCGGCATAAGACGACGAAGCCCCTCGGGTCGGGACCCGAGGGGCTTCGCTCTGTGGTCGAGCTGTGCGACTCAGCCCTGCAGACGCTGGCGACGGACCGCCACGCCGGCGACGCCGAGACCGGCGGCGAGAAGACCCGCACCCGCGAGGAGTGCGATGGTGGAGCTGTTGGTGGAACCGGTGTCGGGCAGGCCGCCGTCGCGGTCGCGGTCTCCGCCGCCACCGCCGGAGGTTCCGACCTCGATGATGGCCTCGGCCTGAGCCCCGGACTCGGAGCCCACCGCTGTCAAGACGTACCTGCCGGTGGCGTTGTCCGGGAGCGTGACGGTGACGCTGACGGCGCCATTGGCATCGGCCGACTTGGTGGTAGAGGTGCTGTTCACCACGGTGGCGAGCGAGGCCAGAGTTGCACCGGCAGCGTTCTCGCCGGTGAGCGTGAAGTTGACGTTCTCGTTCGCCGCGAAACCGGTGAACTGGATCGTGGCGCTGCCACCGGGGGCAATGATCACGGCACCGCCGGCGGGTCCGCCGGGGGTGTACTCGGCATTGGCCGCGGTGGGCGCAAGGATGAGGGCGGCCGCGGCCGCGAGGGCAGCGACGAACTTCAGACGGAACTTGCTCATAGTCGTACTCCAACCGTTACTGATGGCTTGGTGGAACCCGAGAGTCTTGCTTTTCCCCAGGCGTTTCATTCGGTCAAAGGACGAGTTCACGGGGGCTTCTCGCGCCTTCTAAGAGAAACCTTAACGACCTTCTGTCGCATATCGCAAGTCGAATGCCAAGAACAGCACCCATGACGTGACTCATATCACAGCAAAGTGAAGGTGGTCATTCAGGTGAGGCCTACACCCCCGCTGTCCCCCACCGTCAAGAGAGAGACAAGCCCGAGGACCACGTACGAGGCGTTGAAGGCGACGTGCATGATGACAGCACTCCAGATGCGACCCGTCAGCAACACGAGTAGCGCTCCCGTGAAGGCGACGAGGGCGATGGAGACCGGCCCGCTCCAGTGGTCGTCGATCGCGCCCGTGAGCAGGTGGGCGAGCACGAATAGAGCCGTGGTGATGAGCGCGGCGGCCGCACCGGCCGCGAGTCGCGAGCGGCTCGCGCGGCGGAAGACGGTGTAGAGCGCGACGAGGAGGAGGCCGTGGAAGAAGAATTCCTCGGCGACCGGTCCGATGACGGCGGGGGCGAGGGCGTCGGTCCACCAAGAGTCGTCGGTCCACCAAGAGTCGATGGTGGGCCAATCGGTGACCGGTGCCATCCAGCCCGCGACGATGCGGAGAGTGAGGCCGAGCATGATCCCGAGGAGGAGGTCGTGGGCGCGGAAGCGCAGGAGCCCTCGGGGGATGGATCTACGGAAGCCGATGACCACGGGGACGAGCATGGCAAGCCAGATGAGGCCCGGCGCGCCGGGCAGGAGCCTGGCGGCGCAGATGCCGACGGCCAACGCGGCGATGGCCCAGGCGACGAGGTCCCAGTCCCAGGACTGGGTGGAGGTGCCGCCTTGAATCCAGACGCGCCGCGGACGGCCGGATCGCGAGGAGCGGCTGCGCACCGGTTCGCCGGTCACCACTCCGTACGGATCACTCACAGCCCAGACTCTAGGCGACCTGTGGCCAGGCGACGAGCGGTCGGTAGCGAGTGTTGCCGATCGGCGGGGCGGATCACGGCGGGTAGAAGTCGGGGAGGCGATCCCGCGCGTTGATGATGACCCGCCACCTGATGTGGTGAACTTTGCGATGGTGATGCGCGCAGAGCAGGACTCCGTCGTCGACACTGGTCGGCCCGCCCTCGGACCTCAGCCTCACCTGGTGGGCTTCACACCACTGGGTGGTCGGTCGCAGTCAGGTAACGCACATCCGCCATCTCTCAACACGAGCACTCTGCGTTGATTCTCTGTGTGGAGGCGATAACTGCGGCCGAGGTGGAGGGGCCGAGTCGCCGTTCATGACCACCGGCAGGATGCCGCCTTCTCAGGCGATCATCCGCAACTGTCCGGCGGAGACGTGAGGCCATGGTCGGTGACTCCGGCCTGATCGGTGCGACCACACAGTACGTCCTCAGTAACAGTGACCATGAGGGTAGCGGCGACACCGCCGTGGTTGCCGTAGCCGTGCCTCGGCAGGTGCCGCAGCACGTCACAGAACGCGCGTCCGAGCTTCTCGGGGTAAGACGCCTGGTCGTAGCCGTCAATTCAAGCGCTTCAGCGTCACCGCCGCGGAAGCGCGGGGAGGTCTTGGATTCGACGTTGAGGAACTGCCGCTGTGTCGCCCAACACACCGTCCACTGCTCGAACGTTTGATCGGTTGCGGAGCAGGCCGGACTCCCGAAGGAGTAGAGTGCGTGTGGGCGCTCCAAACTGGCGAGAAGGGTTGCGGTCTGTGTCACGTAATGCTGATGGCTCAACGGCGACCGCCACCGGCGATGCTCTGCCCTCTACTGGAACCCTCCGCGCTGAGCCTCGGCCGACCGCGAGGTGGCTACGGCTTTATGCACAGCAGGTAGCCCTGACCGACCTGGCTATTCTCCTTTTCGCAGCTGCGGCGGCCCAGTTCCTGCGATTCAGAACGACTGACGCCACGGCAAGTTACGGCATCGGTTATCCCGCGCTCGGCGTGGGCATCGTGGTCATGTGGTGGATCGGCCTACAGCTTGCCGGGACTCGTAGTCGCAATGTCATCGGTAGCGGCACGCGCGAGTACCAGCTTGTGGTGCAGGCGACGATCTTCGTCTTCGGCCTGCTCGCGATCTTCTCCGTACTGTTCAAGTTCGACATGTCACGTGTGTACCTCGCGCTCACCTTCCCCTTGGGCATGCTCGGCCTCTTGATCGGCCGCAAGATGTGGCGGCGCTGGCTCGGTAAGCAGCGCGCGTCCGGGAGGATGGTGCAGCACGTGCTGGTGATCGGCAGTCCGGATAGTGCTTCTGAAATCTCAGGCTGGTTCGCTCGTCATCGCTCGGCCGGGTTCCGTGTCACGGGAGTGTGGATACCCGACAAGGCAGCGCACCCGTCACAGTGGCTGAAGGTCGCCGATCAGTTCATCCCGGTCTTCAGAAGCCAGCGCACCTTCGAGGACGCCTTGGAGCTCACCGAGGCCGACGCTGTGATCGTGTCTGACGCCGATCATCTGGGACATCACGGTCTGCGTGAACTCACCTGGCATCTCGACTCCGCTGGAACCGAGCTCTTCGTCTCCCCCAACATGGTCGACATAGCGGGCTTCCGCATCGGCATGAGAAACGTGGCCTCGATGCCGTTCCTCCATATCAAGGAACCTCAATACGCAGAGGCAGGTGCCTGGCCGAAGCTCGTATTCGATCGGGTTGGAGCCGGGGTCATCGTCACGCTACTCTCGCCGATCTTGCTGGCGATCGCACTCATCGTCAAGTTCAGCAGCCCAGGGCCGATCTGCTATCGGCAGGAACGTATCGGCTTGAACGGCGAACCGTTCAAGATGACCAAGTTCCGCTCGATGCGCGTCGGCGCCGATGACGAGCTGAAATCGCTTCTCGAAGCCCAAGGCACCGCCGACCAGCCGCTCTTCAAGGTTGAAAATGATCCGCGCGTCACGAAGATTGGCGGCTTCATCCGCCGCTACTCGATCGATGAGCTGCCTCAGCTCTTCGACGTGCTCCGTGGAAGCATGAGCCTCGTCGGGCCACGCCCCCAGCGAGCCGAAGAAGTGGCCCTCTACAAAGATGGTGCCCACCGCCGTCTACGAGTTAGGCCGGGCATGACGGGCCTGTGGCAGGTCTCAGGCAGATCTAGACTCACCTGGGAGGAAGCTATTCAGCTCGACACCTCGTATGTCGAAAACTGGTCTATGCTCGGCGACCTTCAAATTCTGATACGCACAGTTCGTGCGGTCCTAGCCCGTGATGGCGCTTACTAACCGCCTTCGCCAGCACATAACAACCGACCCATCAATGCCAAAGTTCCTCGGGAAAGCTATCCAGCAACAACTCGGAACTCCAGTCCAACGCCGGATGTGGCCCCAGGGCACAGGCCTCCTCCACGTTAGCTGCGACCGTGACACCAAAACGTCCGGTTCCCTCCAGGTAGTCCTGGTACTTGAACTCAGGTTCATGATGTGATTTCAAGAGACGGGCGGGAACACCGTAGGCATCAGCCACGATCGCCGCGTGCAGAGACGACGCCACGACGAACTCACTCGACGCGATCTGCCGAAGGCATTCGAACATGGGCCCCGTGGGATCGAGGACACGATATCCCTGGCGCTTGAGACGCGGGAAGTCGTGCAGATTGGGTGCCAGCAGTAGGCCGGCAGCGTCCTGTGACGGCGAGACACCAGGGTCCGGCCATAATTCAGCGACCAAGAGACCGGGATCACCGAAGATATCCGGAACCTCCGCGCCCAGGCCCCGAAGAAAGGTAGCCGATCGTGGTCCCCGCACGGCGCGAAAACTCACATCGGAGACGACGTGCTCATGGTGGAGATGCTTGCCGTTTACTCCGCATCCCCAAACGACATCGCCCGGACGAGTCATGGTGAGGATTGACCCGACGGCCAACAGCCTGAACTGAGCCCCCGCCCGAGGGTCGAGGCCCCGACGTTGGAGGATCTCCCCAACAATTACCGGTCCCAGAAGATCTCCGAAGTTATCGACAGGCCGCGGACGTCTCAGACGCCTCAGAGGACCCGCCGTCGGGCGTCGCGACGGGTTCCAGTGGACTACCTCGACCATCAACCTCTCCTCAGACGAACAGCGTCGATACCGAACTCGTACGCTCGCTGGACGGCACGCCGGAACGGCCTGGCCACCGCTAGCCACATCCCAACCGCCAGGCAACACAACAGCGACCCGACGAGCGCTCCGGCCCAGGAGTCCATACCCAGCGCGTTACTCGCGAACAATCCTAGAATGACCGCGCACGCCGAGGGCGCGAGCACCGCCGCGGCACTCCAGAACACCGCCGCGGCCTGGAACTCACAGACGCGTCCGAGCCATACCAACGACAAGGGCCAAATCACGGCCGCCCCGAGCGAGTAAGCGACAGCAAGACCCACAGGACCGGCCTGAGCTCCCACGATCAGCAGCACGATGACGATCGGGCGAGTCACCAGAGTAAAGCGCAGGTGTGACCCAGTCAGGCCGCGAGACACGAAAACCCAGTAGGCTACGTACGATGCTCCTTGAAACACTGCGGCGACCGCCAGCACACGCACGATGGGGACGGCATCGCCCCATCCGCTGCCGAGAAGAACTCGTACAATTACCTCGGCCCACAGGACAACGACTCCGATGACAACAACCATCCCCACGAGCAACGCGTCTTGAGCTTTGAGGATGGCACGGTTGTATGCCTCGACATCATCCCTGATCTTCGACAGGATCGGAACAGAAACAGAGGTCGCAGGACCGTTGATCTGGCTAACCGGGAGCATGATCAGTTGAAAACCCCGATTATAGAAACCGAGACCAGCTGCACCGAACTGCCGTCCAGCAATAATCGAGTCAACGTTCCGGGTGAAATGGGCGACCACCTGAGTGAGAAAGACATTGCGCCCGATCTTTACTAGCTCGACTGCCGAGCGCGCGCCGCGCCAGGGCGCCACGGGGACCCACCGGCCGAAAGCTACATAAATCAACATCGCACAAGCGGCGAAGGCCAGCTGCTGAAAAACCAAAGCCCCGACACCATGACCTGACACGGCGAGAACAATCGCGCCGATGACACCCAAGCCGTATCCCAATATCTCGGCGATAGCAACGGCACCGAATCGGTGATCCCTCAAGAGCGAGGCGCGATACTGCGCACCGACTCCCGAGAAGACAAAATACAACGACATCCACGCGGCGACCGACTCAACCGCGGGATCGTCGTAGAAACCAGCGATGGCTCCCGCGCCGAAGAAGACCGTCGCCGCAAGAACTCCGCCGATCGCCACATTCACCGCGAATAAGAACGACTGCTGCTCCCTCGTGATGGAAACCGCCTGCAGTGTCGCGGTCGAGAGACCGAAGTCCCTCAGGACTTCACCGACGGCGACAAGGGCAGTGACCATCGCCGCGAGCCCAAATTGCTCGGGGGTCAACAGTCGGGACAACACAGACAGCGCAACAAACTGCAGCACGAAACGAAAGCCCTGAGCCAAGAGCATCGAGCGGGCTCCACCGGCGGCCGCGGTACGAGCCGCACTAGGCACCGGAGACCGCTTCGTAGATGCTCACATGCCGATCCGCAATATCATCCCATTCACGTCCTTCAAAAACCGGCAGCTCCAAAGGCAACGACGCAACTACCGCTCGATAGGCTTGCTCGATATCAGAAGCCTCGAGCGCATTCTCGAAAGTGTGAACCCAGGCGGCACCGCATTCGCCGCGCAGCAGATCCGCCGCGGGACTCGACGGCATCAGCACTGGCCTTCCCAGCGACAGGGCCAGCAGCGCCGAACCGGAATTCAGGAACTCCTCGAACGGCAATACGACCAACGTGGACCTCTCAAGCGCCATCTCGAGATCGCGGTTCGAAAGTCTGGTCAAATCGAGTGATACCCGACGATTGCGAGTTGCGAGTTCAGTGATGCGATGGCGTAGAGACTCGTCGATCGGCTCACCAGCGATTTCTAGCTCGAGCCCAGGTTCCTGCACAGTCTCGAAGGCTCTTAACAGCCCCTCCACTCCCTTATATGGCCGGATCCTGCCGAAAAACAACACTTTGCCGGTCGGCCGGCCCAGAGCCTCGATCGATGCGTAGGCCGATCGGTAGTGTCCATGGGGGATCACCCGCGAGATCTGCTGGCTCGGATCACTTCCGACCATGGGCACCAAATGGATCTCGGCAGTCGTGCAACGACGTAATCGCGCGAGGCCCCGCCGCTCCATAGCATTAGACGGCTCATGTGGCCGGGAATTGTGCACAGTCTGTACGACCGCGGTGCGTCGGATCACCAGGCGTACGGTCAGAAGTAGTGCCAGTCCGGACTTCACGATCGATTTCAGTGCGCTGCCACCGCGGAAGAGGGTCTCTGGCCAGTGCAGGTGCAGGACGTCATAACGCCAGATCAGTGCATTCTTCCAGCTGAAGTATCGAACCTCGCATCGCTCTCTCAACTCGTCGGTGAGCTGTGACAGATAAGGGTTCCCGTCGACGGGGGGCTTAGGGGAGCCTACAAGCACCCGGAGCGGGCGGCGCATAGAAACCGATCACCGCGCCCACGGCGACAGCGGGTCACGGGCCACATCGATGCTGCTTTGCAGGTTGATCTTGCCGTCGTCCGACATTGAATTGTATGACGGCACTTGGGGCGCAAGCTTCTCAGCCATCGTGACGAAGCTCGACCAATAGGGACCGACAATCATTGCCGACGACGCAAGGAGGTAGAGGTCCGTGATCGCGTCCCGGACCCCCTCGACAGAATTGTAACGACCTTTCGGTGCAACCGTGACCGTGCCGGGAAATGTCCGGGAGAAGACTTCCTCGGCTTCAGGCGAGTCCGTCGACAGAAAGAACCGGTCGATATGCGTCTCTTTTCTCACTCGCGCACAGAAGTCCAGATACCAGTCTGTTGGCGAGGCCTGCACCGTCTTGGGGTGGGCTTTGCTACCGCTCCGGATCATGACGCCCACGTACGGAGCAGTACCCAACTCCCCGGCTTCCCACACGGACGTGGTCCGTTCGCGGATCTTCTCGTGAGGCGTAGCCTCACGCAGCAACTGGCCCCAGTCTGCGCAGCCCGGCGGCAGACTGAGCGCATGCTGGGTCTTGAGGGTCGTGAACCTGCCCGGGGGCTCCGCCAAATGGGCGATCTCCGCGTCATAACTTCGACCGAGGGCACGGCGAAGGGCCACGGTCGCCGATCCTACGCGCCGAACTGGAAATGACCACAGATCTTCCAATTCCGGCTCGAAGTCTCGTCCGGTCGGCCAGCTTACATCGACTTTTTCCAGTCCCCATTTCCGGGCCAACGCGAGCCCGCCACACAGAACCCGGATCCGATTGCCGAGACCACTGCGGACCATCATCGTCAGTACGGGACCTTCAAGAGCTCGCATGGAAACCTACCTTTCGGAGTATTGAACGCGAAGCTGCCAAGAACCGGAAGGCTGCTCTTCTCGGCACGAGTGCACCTACGGCGAAGAGAAGAGCCCCTGGCCACGGCAAGGCTCGACAATGAACAATCTCCCCGGCCACGGTGCGCACTCCTCGCCATGAGCGCGCCTGTATCGCGTAACGAAGAGACTGTGCCACAAGGAAGTCGGTGTACGCATGCCGACTGAGACTGGAACGACGACGCCGCGCCCAGTCAAGGGAACTCTCCCAGTCAGCGCTAGCCGAGATCGAACTGTCGCTGCCCACCCATATCCGCGTGGTGACAGCCGACGCCTGCGCAGTAGAAACGCCCGCTTCCTCCAACCGTAGAAGCCAGCCCCAGTCCTGATGCCTCCGCAATCCGTGTTGCCACGGCACCCGAAGCGCGATCGATCGCCTGACCACGAGCGTCGAAGTGAACAGTGAAGCTCTGCCCACGGACGGAGAACGGCGCCTGAAGAGATAGTCGCCTACGGACTCGTCCACGCGTTTGGGCCGCGCGGGAGTCGGAACGGAGAGGGGGCGGCCCTCGACGACCTGAACTGCACGCGTCGCGACGAGAACATCCATATCGTGCCGGCCCGCTTCTTCGAGCGCCGCGGCGAGGTGCCGGTCATTCCACTCGTCATCATCATCGAGAAAAGCGATCCACTCGCCCGAGGCCATCTGAACTCCCTCATTGCGTGCGGCAGCCGCTCCTTGCCCTCCCTCAAGGACGAGGACCCTGGCCCTATTCAGTTTCTCGGTCACGTGATCGGTGGGAGATGCGATCGCATGCGCAGCGTCGATAACCACAACGATCTCCACGGTTCCGACGTCTTGCTGGCGCTGCGCACTGTCGATCGCCTTGGCCAGTTCCGGTCGCAGCCGCGTCGGGATCACGACGCTAACTAGCGGCTTTGGCGAGATGTCTGATCCCACGCTGCTCCTCTAATCGGTTCTGATGCATGTTTGTTCTCTCGCGGAGTCACCAACAAGCCGGCAACAAATGCCATGAACGGAAGGACAGTGACCTTCAGAAGACCCCAACCAGTGAGCCCGAGGAGGAATAGCGCGAGGGCATACGCGAGAAAGGCCGCCCGGCTGTCCCCGACAGCGCTCGATCGGTGCCATCCGACACGCGCGACGAGCGCCACGGCGCCGGCCACCATCATGGCGAAGAGCGGCAAGCCGAGTTCGACGGCCAGCAGGAGAAAGGAGTTGTGAACGGGAAGCCCAGAGGCCGTCCGCGCATCCCACATCCCCACGACTTGAACGTATGAGTTGAGACCCGTCCCGTCGATCGGGCTCTGCTCGATCTGCTGGATCGCGGCATTAAGCAACTCCGGACGTGATCCACCATCGGGGTCGGCGGAGAACCGCAGGAGATAGGTGCCCGCGAAAGGCAATGATGCCGCAGCACCCAGGAAGAGGAACCGACGACCGAGTCTCTTCTCATAGTTTTCGCGGGCCAACAAGGCCCAGGCCACGAGCAACACTACCAATCCCGCAAGGTTTGATCTCGAGGCGGTCATCGCCGTCGCAAGAAACGCCAAACCGACGGTTCCGACGACCAGTCGACGCGTCTTCTTGTCCTGCGAGAAGGCCAAACACGCCAACGCCAAGGCTGTCGCGGCGATGAGTACTTTACCAAGATCACCGGCGTGTCCGAAAGTTCCACGCACACGCATAAGGCCCTGGTCCGAGGCCTCGAGTATCAGGATACCGGCAATCTGCATGATGCCGACGAGGAACTGGAGCCCCACGAAGAGGAATATCGCCAGAGCAAACGCCGCTGGGCCATCAGGGCTACTGAAGAATACGTGAAGCTTCCTCCCGCAAGCGAAACACAGAGCAGCGACGCACAGCGATAGAAATCCCGCCCACTGTGCAGACGTGTTCTCCGAACCGACGAATATGAACACCCATACGAGTGCTAGCCAGACAAAGATAACCGCCGAACTCAAGCCCACCGAGCCATTTCGTGTCCCGATAAAAACGACGATTGCCACCACGACGCTGCTATACATGACTGGGAAAGCGGGAGCAATGCCGGCATGAGTTGCGTACTGTGCCTCGCCGAAGAAGATTATCGGACGCGACACAGCGATACCGAGGACGGCGATCGTGACCACCGGAACGCACTGCTCTCGCAGACTCCTCAGAAGGCCTGCGGTTACTAGCACCAAGGCCGTTATCATGACCGGCAAGTCGCTACCGTCTCGGTGCCGGTCGTGCGTACTCGATGGTCTTCTTGCCTGCCGCCCACTGCATCATCCCGTAACCTTTCGGAACCTGCGTCAATGATGGGGCGATTGGGCGCCGCAT
The DNA here is from genome assembly GCA_023417775.1 of Actinomycetes bacterium. Classification (GTDB taxonomy): domain Bacteria; phylum Actinomycetota; class Actinomycetes; order Propionibacteriales; family Nocardioidaceae; genus Aeromicrobium. The sequence continues at coordinate 27,477 of JAEZEJ010000007.1, forward strand.
GGCCAGAGCAGCGATCAACGCCGCGCCGCCATAGACGACTCTCACCGCCCCTATCGAACCGACCAGCACCCGGGGCCTCGCGGCGAATCTGACTCGCGCCGAGACATTGCCTAGCCGTACATTGCGACGCCAGATCCATCGCCAGTTGGCTCGTTGACTCGGCACACTCTCATCAACGACGGCCTGAGCCGTCCATATGTATCTGGCGCCACTTGCTTCTTTTAGACGCTTGAAGAAATCCGTATCGCTGCCTCCAGTCAGCGAGAATTCTTCACTGAAGACGAGTTCGGGATGAGTATCCAGGAGCCAGGGAGCAATGAGCACGTTATTGGTAGCTGGATGTCGAGGCTCCCCGTCCGGCGCCGCCTCCTTACGCTCGAAGAAGCCACCTCGCACCACCCAGCTCGGGGCATCGGCACCGAACTGCGGGCGGACCGGGCCGAAGGAAGCGCCACCCCGATTTTCTCCGAGGGCACGCACATGAGCGATTAACCAGTGTTCAGTCACCATTTCGTCATCGTCGACGAAGGCGATTGCCTCGTCCGCATCGCGCTGCAACAGCGCGCGATTCCGCGCAGCTGCGATACCGGGCGTCTCTTCGCTTACGACCTCTACATCGAGTCCATGACAACCAACGTCAGCCGTACGTTCGGGGTCATTGTCGACGACCAGGACCCGGCACTCGTGGCCCTCGATCTCCACCCGTGCCAGGGCAGGCGCGAGGGACGCCAACGTACGCTTGAGACCCTCCGGCCTTCGGTACGTGACGATCGCGACGACTATACGCATGGGTCTCCGAGCACTGACGATAAGAGGCAGAGAACAGGAAGAGCTCGCCCAATGACCATTGTAGAGCCACAGACTCCCCCGGCCGACCCATCTCTTGCACATCTGCGTGATTTGCAGCACATTTCAGCGATATCTCCCGCGATTTCCGACACCCGGCTCAGCATCCAGACATCATCACGCCGCCGGCCCCACCCGAGTTGGAAGCCTATGCGGATGCTGCGGGCTGAATCGCCTGGCCCCGCCAGGGGCGCCTTCCCGGGATCTGTCCATCCGATCGGGAGATCGGCGCCGTCCCGGCCCACCACAACGGCTTGATCAGAAGCTTGTCCAACCCGCCGGGTTGTGGCCCCTGACAGGAATGTCTCGTAGTGATTTTTCCCGGGCCGGCGCCGGTCACGATGTCCGCTCACTATAGGGAGACATCGCATCGTCCATCGTTGCAGATCACGATCGTTTCGTGGTCGGCATCGACACCCACGCCGCGACCCACACTTACGCCATCATCGAGTCGCCATCGGGCAAGGAGCTCGGAACCGAGTCGTTCCCGACCACGACGACTGGTCTAAACCGGGCAGCCGCTTGGGTCGGACGACGGGCTGGCGGTGAGGTTGACGGCGGGCTCATCTCGTCCAAAGGCGCTAGCTCCTCAGGTGCGGTGATGTCCGAACTGATGTCCCAGGCGGGTTGTCGAGGCTCCGGCCTCGTCATCCAAGCGGCTGCGCGTAGTGGCCCTCGCGGATCCTCTCCACCAGCGCCGCGTCGGCCTGCTCACGTGCTGACCGTGATCGGCCCCGCCAGTCGTGGTAACCCGACATGGAGACCTTCAGGACCGGCAAGTCACCGCGACGTGGACCCGTCATCGTTCAACTCGTGGACGAGCCGGGACCCTATTTTGGGGAGCACGTTCTCCCGGCCGAAGCAGGCGCTGACACGCTTGAGGATCTCCTTATCCATCGCCAGCACCCTCATCTTGCGGCGCAGTTCGACCAGATCACGCTTCTGCACGCTGGTCAGACCCTCCTTGGCACCGGAATCGACCGCGGGGGCCGATCCAGCCAGCGCCGCAGACACGACTCACCGATGCCCAGATTCCTCGCGACCTGGGCCACCGGCCTCGACCAGATCCCGGGCACGACGCCGGAACTCCGGCGGCTTCGCCGCGGGAATAGTCGGGCACCTATCTGAGACGATCATCGCCTCAACTCAGGTGTCCACGAAAGCGAGTCCGGCTCCCACCCCTCTTCGACCATCAAGGTGCAGCACCGCACACGTCTCGAACTGGTGACACCTACTACCGTTGGTTCTATGAAGATCGCGGTCGCGGGCAGCGGGTACGTCGGGCTGTCGAATGCTGTAGTGCTGGCGCAGCATCACCAGACGTTCCTGGTCGACATCGATCCGGCCAAAGTGGAGCAGGTCAACAGGCGTGAGTCGCCGATCGAGGACTCCGATATCGAACGCTATCTCGCCGACGCGCCGTTGAAGCTCACTGCCACACTCGACCCGGCCGAGGCGTACACGGGCGCGGACTTCGTCATCATCGCGACACCGACCGACTACGATCCCGAGACCAACTACTTCAACACGCGCTCGGTCGAGGCGGTCGCCGATGAGGTGCTGCGCATCAACCCCGATGCGCACATCGTCATCAAGTCCACCGTCCCGGTGGGCTACACCGCCGCGCTGCGCGAACAGCATCCCGGGGCGTCGATCATCTTCTCCCCCGAGTTCCTCCGCGAGGGCAAGGCCCTGCACGACAACTTGCACCCCTCGCGGATCGTCGTCGGCGATCGCAGCGAGGTAGGCCAGCGGTTCGCCGACCTGCTCGTCGAAGGCGCCCTCGACGAGGACATCCCCGTCCTGTTCACGGACTCCACCGAGGCCGAGGCGATCAAGCTCTTCGCCAACACCTATCTCGCACTGCGGGTCGCCTACTTCAACGAGCTCGACACCTACGCCGCTCACCACGGGCTCTCCACGCAGCAGATCATCGAGGGCGTCGGGCTCGACCCGCGCATCGGCAACCACTACAACAACCCGTCCTTCGGCTACGGCGGCTACTGCCTGCCCAAGGACACCAAGCAACTGCGCGCCAACTACGACGAGGTACCCCAGAACCTCATCCAGGCGATCGTCGACGCCAACACGACCCGCAAGGACTTCGTCGCCAACGACATCCTGCGCCGCAGCCCCTCCACCGTCGGCGTCTACCGGCTCGTGATGAAGGCCGGCTCCGACAACTTCCGCACCTCGTCCATCCAGGGCGTCATGAAGCGCATCAAGGCCAAGGGCATCGATGTCATCGTCTACGAACCCACCCTCGACGACGACCTCTTCTTCAACTCCGAAGTCGTCGACGATCTCGACGAGTTCAAGAAGCGTGCCGATGTCATCATCGCCAACCGACGCACCACCAACCTCGCCGACGTGAGCGACAAGGTCTACACCCGCGACATCTACGGCACAGACTGACGCGAGCGGGCCTGGACTCCATGTGTTTCGCGATTACAGCCCTGTGGAGTCAGCGTTCTGCAAAGATCTGGTCATGGATCAGGATCCGGACAAGCGTCAGTCGCGGTCAGTTCAACCCTCGATTGACAAATGGCTCACCGGGGGTCGATTCGCGCACTCGTTGAACTCGCGCGATGCGGCCTCGCGACGCCGTCTCGGACAACTGCCCGTCGGAGTTTTCGTAGAGACGATGCTGACCGACTCCGATGCCGCCGCCAGGCTGCTACGAGACGAATCGCTGACGACCGATATCACTCTTGGCGATATGAGTTCGCCGGGGTTGCGTCGTCTGAGAAGCGCCCTCATGAGTTCAGCCTCGGCACACGACACGTGGCATGAGTGGACCGCCCTGCGGACTGACCAGCTATTCGAGTGCCTAGACGATAGCGCCGTACGCCTGGACGATCTGCACGGCACAAGAGAAGTCGCTGCAGGCAATGGAGTCTCCGGACGGAGATACGCGTTCCTTGCTGCGTTGGCAACTGCCGCGATGATTGGGGTACTCGGACTTCAAAGCTGGCTCGTGAACGATTCCGCGAGTGATACCAGTCTCCCCGCGGATCCTTCACTTTCCGCGGAGTTCGGCGTACTTCTTGACCCACCAGAACCAGAAAGCGAGCCGGAGCGAGGACTCGAGATTGAACCAAGCCGGGAATCAGGAACCGACTCATCTGTGCCCTCTGCACTCGCCGGCTATGGGATCGGCGCGACGGCCTGGTCGCATTACTTAAATGTGGCACTCGAAACCGGCTACATAACCGAAGACATGCTCGCCTACCCGGAAAACCTCGAGAGTGTAGGCCTGACGGCGCTGGCTCAGTGCGAGTATCTCGACGACGGGAGTCCCGAGCAACTCGCTCAAGCGGAAAGCGACGACTTTGGCACTCCCTACGACACTGCTGTCCGCTGGTTTCGTGCTGCGGCTGCCCTATGCAATGCGTCGAATCTCTGACCGCTCCAGCAACTCAGACCAAGTCGACTTCCCTGAAAAAGCGTCGGCCCGGCATGTACCGTCTGAAGCTGTATGGCGGGGGCATCCCCGCCTAAGGGGTGAACCACGGCCTTGGCCAGCCCAGTTCGAGGAATCTAGCACGGCAATCAGAAGCTCAGCAGGCTCCCACCAGCAAGGGCCCGAGACACACGACGGTCCTGGCAGCTCAGATCAGGTCGATGTCAGATCAGGTCGATGAGGGTGTTTGTCTGGCCGGATGTGGGAACAAAAGCCTGGGCGGTCTCACCGGTGCCCTGGACGGTCAGCGCCCCGTCGTCGGGGCCGGCGTAGAGTGACTGGCCACGACGCAGCTTCACCCTCTCATCGCGGGCGTTGACGCACGCCACCTCCCCGGCTGAGCAGATCACCAGCCGGTGTCCGTCGCCGAACAGCTCCACACCACCGGTATCGGCGGCAGATGTCTGCGCCACACTCAACGCGAACTCACCAGCGGCCGGGTCGAACACCTCCACACCAGCCGGCGTCACCACCGGCGTCACCCGCGCTAGACGAGACATCCCGTCATCCAGACACCGCACCAACGCCTCCGCGTCAACATGCTTGGTCGTCAACCCTGCACGCAGCACATTGTCCGAGCTCGCCATCGCCTCCAAGCACAGGCCCTTCAGATGCGCATGCAACATCCCGGCGCCCAAGAAGGCCGCCTCGCCGGGCTGCAGTGTGAGGCGGTTCATCAGCAACGCGACCACCACACCCGCGTCGTTCGGGAACTCCTCTCGGACGAGCAACGCGGTCGCATACGCGCGCTTGATGTCGACTCCCTGATCCAGCAGATCCCGGCAGGCCCGCGACAAAGCCTCGATCTCATCGGCCGACGGACGCTCGGTCACCAGCCACTCCACTAGCTGCACGATCCCCGCGAAGCCAGGCTCAGCCGTCAGACGCTCCCGCAACCGCCGCGCCAACGACGTCTCGATCGGCGCCAACACCCGCAGAATCTCAGCCGTCGGTCGGAAACCCGCCATCATGTCAAAGGTCGACAGCGCGTACACCATCTCCGGTTTGTGATTCGGATCCCTGAAGCTGCGCTCCGGCGCATTCACCGGCACACCCGCGGCGTTCTCCGCCTCGAACCCTTCGCGCGCCAGCTCGAGCCCCGGATGCACCTGCAACGACAACGGACGCCGCGCCGACAACACCTTCAACATGAACGGCAACTCGCCAGCCACCTCGCTCAGCAGCCGACTAGACCCATCCGGCTCCACCACCGACGACGGACCCAGCCGATGCGTGCCCAGCCACAGCTCCGCCACCGGCTCACCCGACGGCGCATCCCCAAGGAAAGCCGGGATCTCGTGAAACGATCCCCAGTCATAGTTCTGGACCGAGTTCTCCAACAGCAGCACGCCCCAAGCGTAGGTGGTAACAGCCACCCGCGTCGTCTCCGCGGCAGGTCAGTCCCGGCTGACGTGGAGGACGACCTTGCCGCCGCCGTGGCCTTCCTGATTCGCGCGCAGCGCATCGCCGGCCTGATCCAGACCCTCGAACTCGCGGGTGATGTCGATCTGGACGCGACCGGCGGCCACCAGATCGGCGAGCCACTGCAACTGCTCTCCGTCGGGGCGCACCCAGACGATCTCGTCCTCGATACCTGGAACGTCGTGCTCGGCGATCGACGCGTGGCGACCACCGTCCGCGAGCACCGCGCGCGTGACGTCGTAGACCCCGCCGACGAAGTCGGCCACCGCATCGACGCCCTCGGGCGCCACCTCGCGGATCCGGTCGGCAAGACCGTCGCCGTAGACGACCGGCGTCACACCGAGCTCACGCAAGCGGTCATGGTGACGCTCCGAAGCCGTCCCGATGACGGTGCCGGCACCCAGTACACGGGCGAGCTGGACACCGATGCGCCCCACGCCGCCCGCCGCATTGTGCACGAGCACCACATCTCCCTCGCCCACGCCGAGACGATCACGGATCGTCCGGGCTGCGGTCTGACCCGCGAGCGGTAGAGCAGCCGCCTGCTGCCAGGCCAGTTCTCGCGGCTTGTGCGCGATCGCCCGCACCGGCACGGAGACCAGCTCGGCGAAGGTGCCGGCCTGGACCCAGTCCTTGCGCCCGTAGGCGAGCACATGGTCACCCACGTTCACCTCGGGAGTGTCGGGACCGACGGCTCGCACGACACCCGCCACATCCCACCCGGGCACCACCGGGAACCGGACCTCCATCAGCGGGTCCAATCCCCCGGCCATGACCTTCCAGTCGACCGGGTTGATCGACACCGCGCGCACCTCCAGGAGGGCCTCACCGGGCCCTACCCGCGGATCCGGCAGCTCCCCGACCTGCAGCACATCGACGTCACCGTACGAGTCATAGAACGCAGCACGCATACCCATCACAGCGCAGCTCCGTCCGCCCGCATTCCCCGGAGGACTCGGTCAGCCGGCCGCGCTCCCCCGCTCGGCTCCACCCCCAGCCGCCTCCACCCGCTCGACCGCACGCTGGGGACGGGTGTCGACCTCGAGCGAGAAGATATCGGCCCGCGCGTAGTGGCCGGCGACGTCGAAGTCGAGACTCTGACGCACGAGCTCGCGCGAATCGATCTCCGCGTAGAGCAGGCACTCCTCCCCGAAGACCGGGCCGGCCAGGATCTCGCCGGTCGGCGCGATCACCGCGCTGCCACCGCGCATCATCAGATCCTCAGGGGCGGCGTCGATGGCCGAGTCGTAGTCCTCCGGGTAGTCGCTGCGACGCATCACCTGGCACGCGGAGAGGACGAAGCACCGGCCTTCCAAGGCGATGTGCTGCATGCTCGGGACCCAGGTGTCGCGATCGTCGGCCGTCGGAGCGCAGTAGACCTCGACACCCTGGCCGTACATCGCCGTGCGCAGCAGCGGCATGTAGTTCTCCCAGCAGATGACCGTGCCGAGCCGGCCGGCGGGAGAGTCCACGACCGGCAGCGTGGACCCGTCGCCGAAGCCCCACACGAGACGCTCCGCCCCCGTGGGCATCACCTTGCGATGATGGCCCGCCAGCTCGCCGTTCTCGTCGATCATGACCGCAGTGCAGTACAGGGTCCTCCCCCAGCGTTCGATGACCCCCACCACCACGAACACGCCTGCGACACGGCACGCCTCCGCCACCCGCGCGATCTCGGGACCGTCGAGGGTCACCGCGCCCTTCCAGTAGCGGAGGTACTCGTCGCGGCCCTCCTCCGTGCGACGTCCGATCGGGCTGCCGAAGGTCAGGCCCTTCGGATAGGTGCCGATGAAGGCCTCGGGAAACACGACCACACGGGCACCCTCGGCGGCCGCCTCCGCGATCGCGCCGACGGCCTTGTCCGCCGTCGCCTGCGGATCGAAGGCCACCGAGCCGAGCTGAGCGATAGCGATCCTGGTCATGCTGGTCCTCCTGAAAGGTCGAGATTGTTCGCGCGCATGCATTCAGCCGAGCTTCTGGTCTGCTCCCTGAGCCAAGCGATCCGCGGGTCGTTGTCGTCACTGCCGTGCCACACCATCGACACCCCGAAGCGCGGCAGGTCGATGGGCGGCGTCGTCACCTCGAGGCCGGACATCGTCGCGAAGACCTCGGCGGCATGCCGCGGGATCGTGGCGACCGCCGCCAATCCCGACAGCAGCAACGGCACCATCGCGAAGTGCGCCGTGGACGCCACCCGCCGGCGACGATGACCGGACTCGGCCAACACGTCATCGACGATGCCCCTCGTCGCATCGGCCGAGACCATCAGGTGGTCGACCGCGAGATACTCCTCGAAGGTCAGGGCACCCACGCGTCCGAGCGCCTCGCGATCGTAGACGCAGGCGTAACCGGACTCGAACAAGGTGGCGCTGCGGATACCCGGCCCCCACGACGATGACGCCGCCACACCCAGCTGGATCGTTCCCGACTCCAGAAGGTCCACCATGGTCATACGATTCGCCTGGACGCAGAAGACCGAGGACCCGGGGCTCGCCGCGATGACCCCGCGGATCATCGCCGGCAGCAGCAGCGCCTCCAGGTCATCGGACATCGCCACCCGGAACTCCATCGGGTCGACGATCGGATCGAAGACCGGCTCACCCGCTATCGCCACGCGCAGGCGTCCCAGCCCTTCGCGGACCGGATCCACCAATCGCAACGCCTTGACCGTCGGCTCGACCCCGTGCGAAGCGCGAACGAAGAGCGGGTCGTCGTGCATCTTCCGCAACCTCGCCAACGCCGCGCTCACCGCCGCTTGACTCATCCGCAGGCGCTCCGCCGTACGGGTCACATTGCGTTCCTCGATCAGGGCGAGGAAGACCACGAAGAGGTTGAGATCGTGTCCCCGCAGCTCGACGGGAACGTCATCGGACGGAGTCACGGCTCCACCGACGACACCGAGACCGCATAGGGGAGGATGCCCGTCTCCTCATGGCAGTTGACGTACTCATAGGCGGTCGATGCCGCCAGGGCGAACACCTCATGCCAGGTGACCACGGAACGCTCGTCGCCGTACTCACGCTTCTTCTCGATCGCATGCTCGTAGATCGCCGCGTGCGTCTCATGCCCTTCGGCCCAGCGCTCCAGCAGCTCCAGCTCCGCGAAATGGCCGAGAACCGAGGTCTCCCGCCGCGGGCGCAAGGTCTCCAGGTCCAGGCTCGTCATGATCCGCAGGGACATCACCCCCTGACGGTCGGCATGCTCCTGCAGGAATCCCATGCCGGTCATCAGCTTCGACTGCAGGTTCTCCTCATAGTCGACGAGCTGATCGCCCTCGGACTCCTCCCAGTACTGCCCCGACCGGATCGCGATCGCGTTGTGCCCGGACTCCGCCCGCAGCCGCCGACCTCGCGAGGGAGTCAGCGGTTCCCGGCGTCGGTGCGGCGTGGGCGCCTCCAGCCGATCGATGGACGAGACCGGGAAGCGGTCGCGTGCCGCGCCGAAGTACCCATTGGTCGTCATCGAGACCCGTTGGGTCCCCGGGCACCCGGCCATGCCGAAGGGCCGCGCGGGATCGGAGTAGATCGTCTCGAACCTGTCCATCGGCACCTGGATGACCTCGTGCCACGCCCCGAACGGCAGCGCACTCGGCTCGAGTCCGGCGAACCACCGCGGCAGATCCGCCGTCAGAGACCAGCGGGCGTGCTCCGTCGCATCGCGCCAGTAGCCGAGCGCCGCGAGGTTGAGGGCGCCGCGGGCGTCGACGAAGGCCAGCAGTTCGTGAGCCTCCGGCGCGTGGTCCTGACTCCACGAGGCTCGTGCCGCCGCAAGGAAATCCTCGACTCCCTCCGACTCCATGGACTCGACCTGAATCGCGAGATAGTCGCTGGTCACCAAGGAGGTCGGCTCGTCGAAGCTGAGCGTCCAGCGCGGTGCGCGTGGCGTGTGGCCCTCCGGCCGGCGCGCGGGAACCCGCCGCGGATACTCGATCTGCCAGCTCATGAGTTCTCCCGATCCGTCGACCGGTCACCCGGGAACGGGCTCCGCACCGCCCCGAGATCCACGCCCTTGGTCTCCCGCACGATCACACCTCCGATGATGGCCATCGACGACAGCACGCCCACCCAGACGAAGAAGACCCACTCGACGTCGTTCTGGCTGAACCATGTCATCAGGTAGGGCGCCGTGCCACCGAACAGTGCCACCGACACCGAGGTCGCGAAGGCGACGCTGGTCGCCCGGATCTTGGTCGGGAACAGCTCGGAGCTGAAGGCGGGGTACATCGCCGCGCCCATCGCCCAGATCGTCATCCCGGCGGCCTGGGCCACGAACAAGGTCCACGGCGCATCGCTGATCAGCAACGACAGCGGGTAGTAGAGCAGGATCGCCACCACACCCATCGCGATGATCATCGGGCGCCGGCCGACCTTGTCCGAGAGATGTCCCCACACCGGCAGCATCACCAGAGCGACCGCCTGGGCGAGGAGACTGGCCACGAAGGCGCTCTGCGCGTCCATGCCGCGCGCCGAGATCGCGAAGGACGCCGCGAAGGTCGCCCACACGTAGTACGCGCAGTTGTGTCCGCAGGCGAGCATGATCACGAGGAGACCGGACTTGAACGCCAGCGCCGGAGAGACCTGCTCCTCCTCATCGGCCTCCGCGAACTCGCTGGTCTCCTCCGCGGTGCGGCGGAGCCACAGCACGCCGAGGCCGAGCAGCGCTCCCACCACGAAGGCCAGTCGCCACCCCCACGCGTCCATCGCCTGGTCGCCGAGGGCCACATTGAAGATCGCCCCGAGCGCGGTGGCGAGCATGACGCCCATCGTCACGGCGAAGAACACCGAACTGGACCACAGGCCGCGCCGCTCCGGCGGAGCGATCTCCGAGACATAGGTGTAGGCGACACCCGACTCGCCGCCGTGCGCCAGTCCCTGCAGCAGCCTCAGGGCCACCAAGATCACCGATGCCCAGACGCCGAGGCTCTCGTAGCCGGGCGCCACCGCGATGCCCAGGCTCGACAGCGACATCAGCGAGATCGTCACGATCAGCACGAACTTGCGCCCCCGGCGATCAGCGATCCGGCCGAAGACCAGCCCGCCGACGGGACGTGCGAGGAAGCCGACGGCGAACACCGCCAAAGTCGAGAGCAAGGCCGAGGAGGGGTTGTCGTTGTTGAAGAAGTGCGCCGCGATATAGGTCGAGAACACCGCGTAGAGGGTCCAGTCGAACCACTCCAGGACATTGCCGGCAACGGCGGCTCGCAACGAGGCCAGCTGCCCACGACTGACACCTGAGGAATGTGAACGGGTGGGTGAGTCGGCACTGGTCGACATGTGATCGTCTCCGGGGATAGAGCGTGGTGTGGGCCGGCGCACATCGTCGAGCACCGATCTGGCGAAGCTACCCGTCGCGCCTGGTTTCAGGGAAACAAAAGATATGGATGCCGATCATCGATGAAGCTGATGATTACCGCCTCCCTGAAGGCAGCGTGACGATGCCCACCGGGCCTGTATCCGGT
>JAEZEJ010000133.1 GCA_023417775.1 Actinomycetes bacterium
CCCCCGCGGCCCCGGGCCGGGGCCGCCGCGAGCGCGGCGGCCATCGGCGACGACGCCGAGGACGATGAGGAGCACCCGCTCGCCAGCGCGACGAGGACGAGGCACATCGCCGCGTGACGTCGCATCATCCGCCCTCTCGACATGTCTCGGTCATCTTGAGCATGGACAATACTCACCATGTCGCCCCGCAAGGTCGTTCCCGCCGCCGGCGGCGTGGTCTGGCGCAAGGCCACCTCGTCGCAGGACGGCGTCGAGGTCCTGCTCATCCATCGCCCGCGCTACGACGACTGGACCTTCCCGAAGGGCAAGGCCGAGGCCGACGAGCTGCCACCCGTCACCGCCGCGCGCGAGATCTGGGAGGAGACCGGTTTCCGCGTCCGCCTCGGCCGACCGCTGCCGACGGTCTCCTATCGGATCGCCGGCGGCGTCAAGGAGGTCGACTACTGGCTGGCCAAGACCCGCGGCACGTCGGACTTCCGGCCGACCAAGGAGGTCGACGCCTTCCGCTGGTGCACCCTGCGCGCGGCCCGCAAGAGGCTCACCTACGATCACGACCTCGCCTTGCTCGATCACGTCGAGGATCTCGTCGTCGCCAAGGAGCACGCCACCGGGAGCCTCGTACTGCTGCGACACGCCAAAGCGGAGCGCCGCGCGGACTTCGACGGGCCGGACGACCGGCAACGACCGCTCGTGGCCCCGGGGCTGGCCGCCGCCCAGCGGACTGTGGACCTGCTCGAGGCCTTCGGCCCCAAGCGACTCCTCTGCTCTCCTGCGCTGCGGTGCCGTCAGACCCTCGAGCCCTACGCCCAGGCCGACGGGCGATCGGTCATCCTCGACGAGCGACTCGTCGAGGGGACCTCCCCGGACGACGCGCGCGAGGTCGTGCGTGAGGCGCTGGGACGCAAGCGGGCGCTGCTCTGCTCCCATCGTCCCGTCTTCCCCGAGCTCTTCGCGGCACTCGGACTCGAGGATGCCGCCCTGGCCACGGCCGAGTGCGCGGTGGTCCACCACCGCAAGGGCTCCGTGCTCGCCATCGAGCGCTGGCGCGCCTAGTACCCCAGCGGCCCACGACCCTCGTGCTCCCGGCCCTGGGCGGTGGGCCATCCACCATCCTGCAGCCTCCCGGGACCACGACCGTCGTTGATGGCTCACCGCCCCGAGAAGGCTCGTCCTCGGCGCGACCGCGGGACGCTTCGCCGATCGTTCACCGTCCGTTCACCTGCCCTGGGGTTGCGATACACCTGCCCTCCTTAGCGTCATAGCCGACGGGTCGAACCTGGCCCCCCGAACGACATGACCAGAGAAGGAAATGCCCGTGAAGAGCAAGTCCATGCGTAAGGCCGCAGCGCTCGGCGCAGGCGCCGTGCTCGCCCTCGGCCTCACGGCCTGTGGAGCCGGCAACGAGTCCGGTGACGGCGAGGAGACCAGCAGTGATCTGTCCGGCACGCTCAACGGCGCCGGCGCCAGCTCTCAGCAGGCTGCCGTCTCCGCCTGGCAGCAGGGTTTCCAGACCCAGAACAGCGACGTCACGGTCAACTACGACCCGATCGGGTCCGGTGGCGGACGCGAGCAGTTCCTCGACGGAGGCACCGACTTCGCCGGCTCCGACGCCTATCTCGACGAGGACGAGCTGACCAAGGCCAATGACCTGTGCGGCCAGATCGTCTCCGTGCCCACGTACGTCAGCCCCATCGCCGTCATCTACAACCTCCCCGGTGTCGATGAGCTCCAGCTCTCGCCGTCGACCATCGGCTCGATCTTCGCCGGCGAGGTCACCACCTGGAACGACCCGGCGATCGCCGAGGACAACCCGGACGCCGAGCTGCCCGACAGCGCGATCACCCCCGTTCACCGCTCGGACGACTCGGGCACCACCGAGAACTTCACCGAGTACCTCGACGCCGCCTCCGAGGGCACCTGGACGGCCGGCGTCGTCGAGACCTGGCCGACGCAGGGCGGCGAGGCCGCCAACGGCACCTCCGGTGTCGTCGCGGCGGTCGAGTCGGGCGAGGGCACGATCGGCTACGCCGATGCCAGCCAGGCCGGCGACCTCGGACAGGTCGCCGTCAAGGTCGGCGAGGAGTACGTCGGCCCGACCGAGGAGGCGGCAGCCCGCGTCCTCGACACGGCCGAGCAGGTGGAGGGGCGCGAGGACACCGATATCGCCCTCGAGCTCGACCGCGCGACCACCGAGGCCGGGGTCTACCCCATCGTCCTGGTCTCCTACCAGATGGCCTGCCAGACCTACGACGACGCCGACAAGGCCGAACTCGTCAAGTCTTGGCTGACCTATGTCGTCAGCGAGGAGGGCCAGCAGGCCGCCGCCGATTCCGCCGGATCGGCTCCCCTCACCGACGACTTCCGCGACAAGGTCCAGACCGCGATCGACACGATCGGCAGCTGATCGGACGACGTCTTGGTCCCGGCGAACGAGGAACCACTCGTTCGCCGGGGTCATGGGTTGTCCGCCCAGTGCCATCGCACCACCCGAAAGGCTCACCATCGTGACCTCGACCCAGTCCCCCGAACGCCGGAGGACGACGCCCACCCGACCGGGTGACCGGATCTTCCGCGGCACCTCGCTCGCCGCGGCGCTGCTGATCCTCGCCACCCTGGCCGGGGTCGCGGTGTTCCTGACCGCCGAGGGCATCCCGGGCATGCTGGCCTCACCCGATGAGGTGAAGCACGGCACCGGCTTCGTGGACTATGTCGTCCCGCTCGTCTTCGGCACGCTGCTCGCCGCGGTGCTCGCCCTGGCCATGGCCGTGCCGCTCGCCATCGGCGTCGCCCTGTTCATCTCCCACTACGCGCCGCGCCGGCTGGCCGCTCCACTCGGCTATGTCATCGACCTGCTCGCCGCGGTGCCGAGCGTGGTCTACGGCGTCTGGGGCATCAGCTTCCTGGCCCCCTCGCTGGTGCCGATGTACCGCTGGCTGGAGGACAATCTCGGGTTCATCCCGCTGTTCGCCGGCCCGGCCTCGGCCACCGGGCGCACGATCCTCACCGCCGCGATCGTCCTCGCGGTCATGGTGCTGCCCGTCATCACCGCCATCTGCCGCGAGATCTTCCTGCAGACCCCCCGACTGCACGAGGAGGCCGCACTGGCCCTCGGCGCCACCCGCTGGGAGATGGCCCGGCTGGCGATCTTCCCCTACGCGCGGTCCGGGATCATCTCGGCCTCCATGCTCGGTCTCGGCCGCGCACTCGGCGAGACGATGGCCGTCGCGATGGTGCTCTCGGCCAGCGGCGTCGTGACCTTCAACCTGATCAGCTCGACGAACCCCTCGACCATCGCCGCGAATATCGCGCTGACCTTCAACGAGGCGACCGGCCTGACCGTCAACGCGCTCATCGCCTCGGGTCTCGTGCTCTTCGTCATCACCTTCGGGGTCAACTTCATGGCGCGGGCCATCGTGGACCGCCGCAAGGACTTCTCGGGAGCCAACTGATGACCTCCACCCTACAGACCTCCCGCTCCGAGTCCTCCTCGATCGCCTCGAGCCTGCGCGGGCGCCAGCTCCCCGGCTGGGCCCCGCGCGCCCTCGCCGTCGCGGCCGTGGCCCTCGCACTCGTCGGCGTATTCGGCCCGGCCGGCTTCTGGCTCGTGCTCGTCGGCTGGTGCGTCGCGGCGATCGTGCCGATCTGGTCGCTGGCGGTCGAGGGGCGCCGCAAGGCCACCGACCGTCTCGTCACCCTCCTCGTCTCCAGCGCCTTCGCGATCACGCTGTTCCCCCTCGGCAGCATCCTGGCCACCGTCATCTCGCGGGGCGCACCGGTGCTGAGCAATGAGTTCTTCACCTACTCGATGCGCAATATCGTCGGCGAGGGCGGCGGCATCTACCACGCGCTGATGGGAACGCTGCTGATCACCGCGGCCGCCGCGGTCATCTCGATCCCGATCGGCCTGTTCACCGCCATCTACCTGATCGAGTACGGCGAGGGCACGCGGCTGGCCGGATGGATCCGCTTCCTGGTCGATGTCATGACCGGCATCCCCTCGATCGTCGCGGGCCTGTTCGCCTACGCCCTGTTCGTCATCTTCTTCGGGCCCGGGGTCCGGATGGGCATCGGCGGCGCGGTGGCGCTGTCGGTGCTGATGATCCCCGTGGTCGTCCGCTCCTGCGAGGAGATGCTCAAACTCGTGCCGAATGAGTTGCGCGAGGCCTCCTATGCGCTGGGCGTGCCGAAATGGCGCACCATCGTCAAGGTCGTCCTCCCGACCGCGCTGGCCGGGATCGTGACCGGCGTGACCCTCGCGATCGCCCGCGTCATCGGCGAGACCGCGCCGCTGCTCGTCATCGCCGGCCTCACCGACTCGGTCAACCTCAACCTCTTCGATGGACGCATGGCCACGCTGCCGGTGTTCACCTACTTCCAGATCATCGTCCCGGGCGTGCCGCCGGGTCCCAGCATCGAACGCGCGTGGGGAGCGGCCCTCGTGCTGCTCATCATCGTGATGCTGCTGAACCTCGCCGCACGGCTCGTCTCATACTTCTTCAGCCCCAAGGGAGAGCGGTAAATCCAATGGCCAAGAGCATCGACGTCAGCGACCTCGACATCTACTACGGTGACTTCCTCGCCGTCGAGGGCGTGACCATCCCCATCGCCGCCCGCTCGGTGACGGCCTTCATCGGCCCGTCCGGCTGCGGCAAGTCGACCTTCCTGCGCTCGCTCAACCGCATGCACGAGGTGATCCGCGGCGCCCGCGTCGACGGCAAGGTCCTCATCGACGGCCAGGACCTCTACGCCGATGACATGGACCCGGTGAACGTGCGCCGACTGATCGGCATGGTCTTCCAGCGCCCCAACCCCTTCCCGACGATGTCGATCGCGGAGAACGTGCTGGCCGGCCAGCGGCTCAACAGCAAGCGGATGAAGAAGAAGGAGGCCGACGAGATCGTCGAGCGGTCCCTGCGCAGCGCCGGCCTGTGGAACGAGGTCAAGGACCGTCTCGACCGGCCGGGCTCGGGGCTCTCGGGTGGGCAGCAGCAGCGGCTGTGCATCGCCCGCGCGATCGCGACCCAGCCCGAGGTGCTGCTCATGGACGAGCCCTGCTCGGCCCTCGACCCGATCTCGACGAGCATCATCGAGGACCTCATCCACGAGCTCAAGACGGACTACACGATCGTCATCGTCACGCACAACATGCAGCAGGCGGCCCGCGTCTCTGACACCACGGCCTTCTTCAACCTCGCGGGGGTCGGACAGCCGGGCAAGCTCGTCGAGCACGGGTCGACCGAGAAGATGTTCTCCAATCCCGAGGATCCGGCCACCGAGGCCTATATCCAGGGCCGCTTCGGCTGACGAACCCGCTGAGTGTGGGGGCACTCCCACGCTCAACGGGCTCGCGCTCGACAGGTTCTTCAGCGCTCCTTCAGCGGGGGTCTGCCAGGATCGGGATGTGCGCATCCTGGTGGTCGAGGACGAGGTCCGGCTCGCAGCGGGCCTCAAGGCCGGTTTCGAGGCCGAGGGGTTCGCCGTCGACCTCGCCCACTCGGGCACCGACGGGCTCTGGCTGGGCCGCGAGAACGCCTACGACGCGATCGTGCTGGACATCATGCTGCCGGGTCTCAACGGCTTCAAGGTGTGCGAGTCCCTGCGGCATCACGAGGTCTGGACACCGGTGCTCATGTTGACGGCGAAGGACGGGGACTGGGACCAGATCGAGGCCCTCGACGGGGGCGCCGACGACTACCTCACCAAGCCGTTCTCCTTCGATGTGCTCCTCGCCCGGCTCCGCGCGCTGGTGCGCCGCGGTCAGAGCGCGCGCCCGGCCACGCTCACCGCAGGAGACCTCACCCTCGATCCCTCGACCCGCGCGGTCGGCCGCGGCGGTGTCCCGATCGAGCTGACCTCGCGTGAGTTCGCCGTCCTGGAGTACCTGCTGCGCCGCAAGGGCGAGGTGGTGTCCAAGACCGATGTCCTCGGCAATGTCTGGGACTTCGACTTCGACGGGGATCCCAATATCGTCGAGGTCTACATCCGGCACCTGCGCAACAAGGTCGACCGCCCCTTCGACCGCGCCGCCATCGAGACCGTGCGTGGCGCGGGATACCGGCTCGGCGCCGACGGAGGATGACCGTGTCGTCCATCCGTGCCCGGATCACCCTCGGCGCGAGCCTGATCGTCGCGATCGTGCTCGTCATCGGCGCCGTGCTGTTCACCTGGACCCTCGAGCGCACGCTCACCTCCTCGCTGAGCGACACGGCGGAGCGATCTGCGGAGGCACTCGCTCGCAGCCTGGACGAGGACGACGGCCGCATCGCCGACACCGATGACGACGACCTCGTGCAGCTGATCGACGAGGACGGCGCCGTGCGAGCCGCCAATGACGAGGCCTCCGGTCTGCCGGCGATCATCGACCCGGACCGAGACGAACGGACCATCGAGGTCGACGGCGACCGCTATGTCGTGGTCACGGCATCCGCCGATGACGGTGCACTGGCCCTCGGCGTGCCCCTCGACGAGGTGGAGGACTCCGTCGACGCCACCCGGGGACTGCTCTGGATCGCCTTGCCGGTGCTCGTCGTGCTCGTCGCCGGGGTCACCTGGGTGACGGTCGGCCGCTCGCTACGGCCGGTCGAGCGGATGCGCGCCGATGTGGCCGGGATCGGCGCGAGCGACCTGTCCCGGAGGGTCGAGGTGCCGCCCGGACGCGACGAGATCCCGCGGCTCGCCCGCACCATGAACACGATGCTGGAGCGCCTCGAGGCCTCATCCCGGCAACAGCGACGGTTCGTCTCCGATGCCTCGCACGAGCTGCGCTCCCCCATCGCCTCGATGCGCCAGAGCGCCGAGGTGCTGCGGCGTCATCCATCCGCGGACGTGGACCTGCCCGCGACCGTGCTGGCCGAGACCGAGCGACTGGACGGTCTCGTCTCGGCCATGCTCGTCCTGGCGCGATCCGATGAGCATGGCCTGGCGCTGCGGCAGGAAGACGTGGATCTGGACGATCTGGTACTGGCGGAGGCGAGCCGGCTGCGGTCCGCCGGGATCCAGGTCGACGGCACCGCGATCGGTCCCGCCCGGATCGAGGCCGACCAGCGTCTGCTCGGCCAGGTGATCCGCAACCTGGCGGACAATGCCGCACGTCACGCACACGGCGCCGTGGCCTTCTCGGTGAGCGAGCATGCGGGCACCGCGATGATCGTCGTCGAGGACGATGGCGACGGGATCGGGGCGGCTGACCGCGAGCGGGTCTTCGAGCGGTTCGTCCGCCTGGACGAGGGACGGGCGCGCGATGCCGGGGGCAGCGGACTCGGGCTGGCGATCGTCGCAGAGGTCGTCCGGGCCCACGGGGGACGGGTGAGCATCGAGGACAGCCCCCTCGGCGGGGCCCGTTTCGCCGTCCGACTACCCACGGACCTTCACGGGGGCTCCTCGTCTTAGAATCGCCGGCATGCGTGGTCGTCTACGGTCAGCCGGTGTCGGGGTGTCCCTCCTGCTCGTCGCGGGATGCGGAACCGAGTCGAGCTCCTCGGATCTGTCCGAGGACCTGTCCTTCGTGCCCTCGGGCGGCATGCTCGGCTTCTCGGACCGGGCGGCGATTCGTGAGATCGCCGGATCCGATGCCGATGATCCGTGGACGGTGGCCGCGGGAGCGGTCGCCGGATCCTTCGGCAGCTATGAGCAGTACCTCGCCGACGAGCTGTCGGTGGACCTGAGCGCCGCCGACCGGGTCTTCCAGGGTGGCGAGGGGCCGAACATCACGCTCGTCATCGTCGGCGGTCAGGATGCCGATGCCGTCAGCGCGGCAGCACGGGCTGCCGGATGGTCCGGTGATGAGGTGCTGACACGGGAGTCCGAGGACGCGTCCCGGCCGCCGCTGCCCCTCGGCGATCTGCGGGTGACCGAGGACCGGGTGATCATCGGCGGCCCCACTGCCCGATTGGGCTCCGAGGGCGGCGTCGCCGACTCCGCCGGCGAGGACGAGACCACCGCCGCTCTCATCGAATGTCTGGGTGACCCGCTCGCCGCGCTGGTGGCACCGCCCTCAGAGACACCGCATGCGGTCGGGGTCCGCGAGAACGACGGCGCCACGGAGAGCAGCATCTGTCTCGTCGGCGACGAGGACGACGGCGAGCGCGTCGCCGAGGGGCTGGGCGGCACCGCGATGAACGGTCGCCCCTACAGCGACCTGATCGCGGACCCCGAGGTCCGGACGGTCGGGGACACCGTCCGCGTGACGGTGACCAACACCGCCGACGCTCTGCCCGTGACCATCATGCAGATGATGCTCGTGCGCGATCTGCCCGGCCTCGGCTGAGCCGAGCAGTCGCATCAGGAGCGGAATCGTGAGATCGCGTACAGCGCGACCCCGGTGGCGACGCCCGCGTTGAGGGACTCCAGCTCACTGGACATCGGGATGCTGACCAGCTGATCGCAGGTCTCCCCCACCAGGCGCGACAGCCCCTTGCCCTCGCTGCCGACCACCACGACGAGCGGCCCATCGGCCAGGTCCAGGGACGGCAGTTCGACATCGCCATCGGCCGCGAGGCCCACGACCATGAGACCGGCCTCCTGATAGGCCTTCAGCTGACGGGTGAGGTTGGTGGCGCGCGCCACCCGCACGCGGGCTGCGGCGCCGGCGGAGGTCTTCCAGGCCGCCGCGGTCATCTGGGCGGCGCGGCGCTCGGGAATGACGACCCCGTGCACGCCGAAGCCCGAGGCCGATCGCACGATCGCCCCCAGATTGCGCGGATCGGTGATGCCATCGAGCACCACGATCAGCGCCGGCTCCCCTCGCTCATCGGCGATCGCGAGCAGGTCGTCCGGGTGGGCGTACTCATAGGCGTCGAGCTTGGCCGCGATCCCCTGATGAACGGCACCGCCGGTGAGCCGATCGAGCTCAGGCCGGCCGATCTCCAGCATCGAGACATTCTGCTCGGCCGCGATCCGGAAGATCTCGCGCAGGCGCTCGTCCCGCTCGGTGCCCTCGGCGACGTAGACGGCGTTGACCGGCACGTTGGCGCGCAGCAGCTCGACGACCGGGTTGCGCCCGGCCACCCACTCGGCGCCGCCGTCGCCGGGCTTGCGCTTGGGCTTGGCGCGTTCACGCTTCTCGGCGGCCTGCACCATCTTGTACTTCTTGTGGTTCGGGCGATCCTCGGCGCGCGGCGTGGGCCCCTTGCCCTCGAGCCCGCGGCGGCGACGGCCCCCCGAACCCGCGGTCGGGTTGCCCTTGCCGGTCTTCTTGATGGCGCCGCGACGCTGGCTGTTGCCGGCCATCAGCGGTCCTCCTTCACGGTCCAGCGGGCGCCCTGAGGGGTGTCCTCGATGGCGACGCCCGCGCTGGTCAATTGGTCACGGATGCGGTCGGCGGACGCGAAGTCCTTCTTCGCCCGCGCCTCGGCTCGTTGGTCGAGTAGATGCTGCACGAGCGTGCCGAGGGCCTGATCGGTCGCCCCACTGTCGTGGGACGAGGTCCACTGCGGATCGAGCGGGTCGAGCCCGAGGACGTCGAGCATGGCCCGCGTCGCGCCGAGCACGGACCGCAGGTCCTCGCTCGGTCCCTCCCCGAGCAGTCGTTGTCCCGAGGCGACCGTGTCCTGCAGGACCGCCAGGGCGGCGGGCACCGAGAGGTCGTCGTCCATCGCCTCGGCGAAGGCCGGAGGAATCTCGCCGTCGTCGCAAGGCCCGACCAGCTCGACGGCGCGCTCGACGAATCCCTGGATCCGGCTCATCGTCGTCGCGGCCTCCGCGAGGGATTCCTCGCTGTACTCGATGATCGAGCGGTAGTGCGCGGCGACCAGGTAGTACCGCAAGGCGATGGCGGGCACCCGCTTGACCACCTCGGCGACCGTGAGCGTATTGCCGACGGACTTGCTCATCTTGGAGGATCCGAGGTTGAGCATCGCATTGTGCATCCACACCCGGGCGAAGCGCTGTCCAGCCGCCCGCGACTGCGCCAGCTCGTTCTCGTGATGGGGGAAGCGCAGATCCAGTCCGCCCCCGTGGATGTCGAACTCCGTCCCGAGGTACTTGGCGGCCATGGCCGAGCACTCCAGATGCCAGCCCGGGCGGCCGCGCCCCCAGGGCGTGGGCCAGGCGGCCGTCTCCGGCTCCCCCTCCTTGTGACCCTTCCACAAGGCGAAGTCGCGCGGATCGCGCTTGCCCGAGGCGGGGGCGTCGGGCGCCTCCGCCATGTCGTCGATCGACTGATTGGACAGCTCGCCGTAGTCAGGCCAGGAGCGGACATCGAAGTAGACATCCCCCGAGCCGTCCTCGGCAGGATAGGCGTGACCCCGCTCGATGAGCGTCTCCATCATCTCGATCATCTCCGGCACATGCCCCGTGGCCCGCGGCTCGTAGGTCGGGGGCTCGCATCCGAGGACCTCATAGGCCGCGTGCAGGGCCCTCTCGTTGCGATAGGCCACGGCGAACCATGGCTCACCGTTCTCGGCCCCCTTGGCGATGATCTTGTCGTCGATATCGGTCACATTGGCGACGATGCGCACGTCATAGCCGGCCCGCTCGAGCCAGCGGCGCAGCACATCGAAGACGACCTCCTTGCGGATGTGGCCGATATGCGGTGGTCCCTGCACCGTCAACCCGCAGTGGTAGATCCCGACGCGACCCGGCACCACCGGGTCGAGCGGCCGGATCTGCCGGGTCGCGGAGTCATACAGATGGAGGGTCACAGGTCCAACCCTATCGGCCGCGAGGCTGTGGACGACCGACGCGCCGGTCTGCGTCGAGACCGGGACATCAGGTCTCGACGGCACCGGCCTCATGTCCACTCCCCAGCTGCGGGCGCAGGCCCGCCGCCAGGGCGTACACCCGGTCGTCCAACCGATCCATCCGGACCTCCAGGCGACCCATCCGAACGGCCAGCGATCGTGCATCGGCCCTCGCCGCGGTGCGGACCGTCACGAGATCGGCGCGGGACTCGCCACGTGCCGCCACGAGATCAGCTCGAGACTCGGCGCGGGCCGCCGCGAGATCGGCGCGGGACTCGGCGCGCGCATCGGCGATGTCCTCCTTGAGCTCCGACCGCAGGCCGGCGATGTCGCCCTTCACCTCCGACCGCAGATCGGCGATATCGCCCTTCAACTCGGCGCGGAAGCTGCCCAGCTCGCGGCGCAGCATCACATACAGACTGCCGAAGCTCGCCACTACGGCGAGTAACGACACCCAGGTCTGCAGGTCCATGCCCAACACCCCTTCAGTCTGACCGATCCGGTCGATCTTTTCCACTGACGGTAGGCAGCTCCGGCACCGCCGAACAGCCTCCGCCACCGGTCTGTGGACGACCCCTGGTCGTCCGCTGCCCTGTGGACGACTGATCGGCGACGCGAAGGCCCCATTACGCTGACGGCATGGTTGCGATCCCCCGTATCGGCGTCGGCACCGATGTCCACCGCCTCGTCCCGGGACGCGACCTCTGGCTCGCGGGACTCCGCTGGCCGGACGCGGAGGCGGGGCTCGACGGCCACTCCGATGGCGACGCCGCGGCACATGCGATGGTCGACGCCCTCCTCTCCGCGGCGGGCCTGGGAGACATCGGTGAGCGCTTCGGCACCGCGGCCCCCGAGTTCGCCGGAGCCTCCGGTCTCGTCTTCCTGACGGAGACCGCCCGGCTCGTGCGCGCGGAGGGCTTCGAGATCGGCAATGTCGCCGTGCAGGTCATCGGCAACCGCCCGAAGATCGGCACACGCCGAGTCGCGGCCCAGCAGGCACTCGGTGGCGCGATCGACGCCCCGGTGTCGGTCTCGGGCACCACGACCGACGGCCTCGGACTCACCGGCAGGGGCGAGGGGATCGCCGCCATCGCCACCGCCCTGCTGCTGGCCTGAGACGCGGACCCCGCCACCAACGTCGAACGGCGCCGGATCCAGTG